>JADHWI010000024.1 GCA_016783565.1 Kiritimatiellia bacterium | reverse complement strand
CACTGGCATCCCATAGGGACGCCAGTGTTGGAGTGCGGGAGTACTGGAGTGTTGGATTGCAGAGACTTACGCAAGTCGCTTGACTCGATGCGACAGAATGCATTTGATGGTTTGCCTCTTTCTCCAATGGCCCAAAGGGCCTACCCCCATTACTCCAACTCTCCATCACTCCTCCATTCTATGGGATGCTACTGGCTTGTGATAGTCCCAATTAATAAAGTCTTTTGATGTCACATGTGCGATAGAAGGCAGCTTTGTCCCGGCAACTGTAGCGAAGAGATAGCCGTCCCATTGTTTCTCTTTCGCATCCCAGAGCGGAGCGAGGTCGCGCCAGTGATCAGGAGCATACGGCTCTTTCGCAACAAGCACCGGTGTATCGCCTACCCTTTTCCAGGTCTTCAAGTCATCACTTTCGATCAGGCCAATAGGTGTGCCGTGTCCGCGCGCCCCGAAGCAGAGATAATACTTGTCACCATGCTTGACCGTGGAGCCAGTCATCATCATGCCGCTCTCATCCCAGCCGCCCTTCTTGCCGAGTTTTTTGATCGGAGGCAAATGCTGCCAATGGATAAGGTCTTGAGAAACCGCACGGCCAATATTGCCTCCACTGAGAAAAAATAAATGATAATCCTCGCCATCCTGCATCACCCAGGTGTCCCACATCTTTTCAGGAGGAATATAAACCGTTCCCGCCCTTGCGTTCGACACCCCAAACACCAGACTCACCAGTAAAACAAATATCCGTATTCTCATCATTATTTCTTGCCCCATCTCTTCATCCAGACAATCATTTCGCCCTGCCCCCTGTGAGCCCAGGCGTAATACGGAATCATAAAGAAGTCCGTCTCTATGCCGGCATCGAAATCCTGCTCTTCCTTTACAAATCTTCCCTTGGAAGCGATAACCGTCATTCCGTTTAGCAGGTCTTCACGGTGCTCCAATTTCAGCTTAGAGCTGTCCGCCAGAGTCAGATTAGCCACAGCATCGACCTTGTTAGCAACATCCGGAAATTCCACGCAATATACGATCGGACCGCGCTGCAGAGCAACGCGCCCTACATTATGCTGGACCTTTTCGTGCGAAAGAATGCGCTGAGCCTCCATGGGAAGATCGAATTCAACAGTATCGCCTTCCTTCCACTTACGTGTGATTACGGCATAGCCTGCCTGCGGAACGGCCTCAACATTTTTGCCATTGACCTTGCAGGAAAACTCCCATTTTACCTCGTTGCCCGGAGCAACAGTATAAAGGTCGCTCGGAACAGGCTGGTTCTTCGCCCAGCCGGGAATTCGAATATTTAATGCAAACTCTGTTTTCTTGCTCGGAGATACCGTGAGCTTGACTACGCCCTTCCATGGGTATTCCGATTCCTGGGTTAGTTTCACCGTCCGCTTACCTAGCTTGATATCCGCTTCACTCTGGCCATATAGGTTCACGTATATGGATGCATCGCGGACAGCGTACATATAGCCCCCGACACTTGCCAGGAAACGGGATATATTACTTGGACAACATGCAACGCCGAACCAACCGTCACGTTTCCTGCCGTGCTTCGTGGTTGCCAGCTTGTTGTTGTAGAAGAAATGCTTACCATCGAGCGCGATGCCAGAGAGGACGTTGTTGTAGAGCGAGCGTTCCATCACATCGATATACTTCGCGTCTCCATGCAGAAGGAACATTCTATGGTTCCAGTAGACATTGGCAACCCCTGCACATGTCTCGCAATATGCCTTGTAATTGGTCAGGAAGTAATTATCACCATACGCCTCACCGCGCCCGAGCGCTCCTGTGCCGCCGGTAATATATAGTTTCTTACCGACAACGTTCTCCCACAATTTATCTATTGCATCAATATACGCTTTATCGCCCGTCAATGCCGCAACATCAGCCATGCCGCTGAACATGTAATTCGCTCTTACTGCATGCCCTACTGCTTCTTCCTGCTCAAGGACAGGCTTGTGTTTCTGGTTATAAGTGTCTTTCTTTCCATGCCGTCCGCGCATTTCGAGAAAGAACTTCGCCTGCTCGATATATTTCTTATCACCGGTAGCGCGATAAAGTTTCGCGAGTCCGATTTCTATTTCCTGGTGTCCCGGAGGATCTTTCAAACCGTCAGGCCCGAACGTCTTGCAGACCAGGTCAGCATTTTTGATGCAGATATCCAGCAAAGAGCGTTTGCCTGTAGCCAGGTAATGAGCAACACCGGCCTCGTACATGTGCCCTACGTTATAAAGCTGATGTGCTTCATGAATATTGCTCCAGCGATCATTGTCTCTTGGACGGCATCGCGCTCCTGGAAACGCTCCTGCCCTTTTGGCGGCTGTCCAGTAAGTATACAAAAAACCGTCCTCTTCCTGTGCAGCAGCGTAGTAGCTGATCAGTTCATCAAGATACTTATCCAGTTCAGGATTCGGCTTAACGCTCAGGCAATAGGATGCACCTTCAATGATTTTATTAACATCGGAATCATTAAAACCAAAACCGCCCGTCCATCTCTTGTCAGATAAACCACCCGCGACCTTGAAGTTTTCTATACGCCCCGTCTTCTCGCTTTGCTTAAATGCGTATGGAACCGTAACGGTCCGATTTGTTTCAATACGTGGGTGCCAAAATTTGTCAGTCAACTTTACTTTCGTAAAATCAACCGGCTGGTAAGGATAATCATGTTTTTCCTCCGCCATCACATTAACAGCCAGTGCTAGTACAAATGCGTATATCAATTTCCTCATGTGCATCTCCTCATTTTCAGTGCTTCATGTACGTTCCGTACAGTCTCTTGTTTTCACTTATTATCTTCTGCTCATCTTCCGTAAATGCTGAGCGATTGTATTTCATCAAACCGTTGCGCGCTCTTTCGACGCCAGTCCCGTCCACACAATTCTCTTAGTCACTACGATTACTTCATATCCACAGATTTGCCACTATTCACATCTCATAAATTTGCACTTTGGTTGTTTCTTTTGGAACCTTTGACAGGTCCAAGTTTCATCTTATCATACAGGCGTCAAAGCCGCTGGATGGTTCCAGTTCGTCCTCAAACAGAAAACCTTCACTGAAAGATTCGGAACTCTATCGTCATGGGAAGAATTTGCGGCGTACAACGTCTCGCCCTGGTTCTCCGTATCACCACGGCCGACGGCGCTCAGAAGCCTTTTTGTCGATGATCATAACTCTCTTATCGAAACATTCATAACCCACATCCCTTCCTAATGTACACAAAGAAGTGTACACCAAAGAGCGAAAACAACACCCCCTTAGCGCGCATTATTCAATCTTCCATTACAACGCGGAAGCCGACGTTGAACACCTTTTGCCAGGAGTGGTAATAGAGTTTGAAGCTTGATGTTGCATGGATGGGCCGGTCATACCAGGATCCTCCCTTCACAGTCTTATTCTCATCCGTGCCCGTGCTGGTCCATTCGGCAACGTTTCCATGCATATCATGCAACCCCCATGGATTGGCCTTGAAAGTACCAACCGGCGCAGAGACACGAAACGTGTCGTTCACCGATTCGATGGCCGGCCGCCATTTCGGCACAGCGTCAACTGGCAAGCCCCAGCCGAATTTATCTACATGACGAAATCTCTGATCAGCGAGATTGGCATAGGCGGCGAAATCCACTTTAGACGATCCATACCAATGATCTGTTGTCGAACCCGCACGGCATGCGTACTCCCATTCAGCGGCCGTCGGCAGACGGAATTTCCGCCCCGCCTTCTTCGATAGCCACTCACAGAATGCTTCCGCTTCGTTATAAGACACCCTGCAGACCGGTTGCTCCGGCTTATTCAATGGATACCCCATCTCGCGCTCGGAAAAGACCAGAAAATCACCATGCTCCACTCGTGGATCATGCTTGGAGTCAAACTCCCTGTACAACTCATTCGTAACTTCAAATTTACTAACCCAGAACGGTTTCTGTTTCTTGTCCCCGGGCATAAGAACCATCTCCACCTTCTTGTCACCTGCCGTTACAGATGCAAGATAATTGCCAACGTCTTTCTGTACAGCTTCCGCCTCTTCAGCGGTAAGCCCCTTGCCCAACTCAGGCTTTTTCTTAACCTTCTCTGGCTTCGGCATTATGGTCTTGACCGGTTCGGGCTTTGGCGCGATAAGCTCTTCATCATCATCTCGCATAGAGTAAAGTTTCATCAACTCCAACCGGCGCTTACCTACTTTACCGACATCCTCTTTACTCAGCACCTCGCGCCAGGAACCATGGGCGGGCGCATGCAGATCTATCCAGGTATAAAGCCGGTCCCAGGCCTCCTGGTCAAGCTTGACATTATGATGGCCCTTTTCGAGACGCTGAATCAACTCCGTCGTTGATACATGAAACTCATACGGAGGCTGCAGATGTATATCACTCTCCATTGTAGGCGTACGAACATAACTGCGTAGAGCTATATAACTGGGAAGGAACTTTGTCCCGTCCTTATAAGCACTACTAGGAACATCTGCATGAACAGGCGGCTTCCTGCGGAAGTCCGGAAGCTTAGGTTGAGACGAATCGTGACATCCTATACAGTATTTATCGAGAATAGGCTGAACTTCACGCTCGAAACTGAATCCCCTTACTGGGCCGTACCATGGCTTAATATCAACCGGGGTTCTTGCCTTGGTTCGAGTAAGCGGCGGTGCCGTGTTTGGAGGTTCATGACATCCTACACAGGACAAAACCTCACCCGGCATAGCAGTTGCCCAGCTGCGCATGATCGCAATAGCACGCCCCTTGCTGTCGAGCGGCTGCATGGAGACAGGCGTATTCGCTGGAACCCGAAACATGGCTGATCCATCGGATTCAACCGGGACGGTGCCAAGGATCCGCTTCACATCCCACGGCCCGTCGAGTCCGACCCGATTGACCTGCCCGCCCATACCATGGTAAGCAAACTGATATGTAAAGAGGCGCAGGTTTTTGACCGTACCGCGCGGCACACCTTTCAGTCCATCACCTTGGTATATATCGGATATGAACATAACCGCGTCTTCTTTATCCGGCTGAATATTTGAGGGAATAACCGGCGGCATTTTTCGTTTAATAATCGGAATCGGTTCGAGCAGGAAATGACCGGGTTCTTCTTTGAGCAGCAGCATGTTATCAAAAACATCAACCAGATATATGCCCCAGCCCTTCCCCCTTACCTGCGCAGAAACAATAAAGAACTTTTCATTAATCGGATAAGGATGCAGAAACTTGGGCAAGGACCCGCCTACAAGATTGTCACGGATTACAGGCTCGACTTTTTTACCGAAGCCGGGAATGCGCTGAACAACGCCATCGGCCTCACGATAGCCTTTAGCCGTGTCAAACAGGACAAGCTCCCCCATACGTTTAACCCCATGATGTCCCGTGACAATGCCGACAAACTTACTTTGACTACCGGGAATCGGGCGGGCATAAAATATGCTGTTAGGCCAATAGGAATTAGACCCGTAATAACCACGCTGGTTAGTTCCGTCAGGATTCATGGTGAAAATCAGACGCGAAACAAAATGAGGAATGTCGGAGTATTCCCAGCGCTGATACATCACCTGCCCGCTCCCTGTAACGCAAGGACTCCAGTTGTGATCCTGGTCGAAGGTAAGACGTCTAATCTTCTTTGTCTTCACATCAAAGAGATAACAGTTGGCAACATGTGAAGAACCTTTAACACACGGAACACCAACCATTGGCGCGGTAGAGGTGAAAATAATATTACCGCCCGGAAGATAACAGGCATCATAGTTATCTACATCATGATCAGGAATTAGAGACAGTTCCTGCGGCTTGCCGTCAAGCGGCATGTCAAACACCTGCCAACGGACGCTCTTACTTTTTATGGAACGCATGGAAAACAGAATCCGCTTTGCGTCGAAATGCAGATCGATATCTGTAATCGTTCTCTTCTGCTCCGGCTGATAGACAGTCGTAAGTTTCCTCTCTCCACGAAGAGGCATCGACACGATTGTATCCTGCGAACGGTTCTTGAGCGATAAGTTGCTTTGCCAGTTTGCAGGCATCGCGATACTACCCTTGCGCTTAATTAAGAGCATGTGTTCAAAATCAAGCTCCGGATTGGCAAGAAGAAGACCTTCACGAAGGTTCAAAGCCTGTGGTACTGTTTCCTGAGCAGCCGACAATTTGCGGATTTCTTCCAGCTTTGCACTATGTTTCGCATGAACCTTCGGATGCTTCTGCTTGAGATAAGCGTCGTATCGTTCCAGAGCAGGAATGTTAATGTCGAGCGATGACTTCTCTGCTGCAACGGTCTGAACCGATAATCCCAGAGCAAGCAGGAACATAACAACTGCACAACTATATTGCCGCATACTCAAATACTCCAATGTTTATCAAACCGAAGACATGACTCCACGCCCCATCAATCTTCTCTACGCCTCCCGTAGCTCGGCGTATCTACTTGAGCAAAGACGGCTGCGTGAGGCTTTCCCCTTCATGCCTCAACCCTCATCCTTCTACCCCTAACAGACAGATATACTAGTGCCTGTTGCTTAATCATCAATTGCTTTTCTTCTCCGGCCTTCAGCGTCCGCGGCGAGCTCACCTGAAAGCATAATCAAATGGCATATCTTGCCATATCAATATGGACCATCCTGACATGCTGATCGATTCAATACTGGCAGCCAAAATCAAAAGACAGAAGACGATGATGAATTTTTCTCATGTTGCTCCTTTAAAGATTCTTCATCTCTTTATAGTCACCTGTGAATCTTAACTGCCCCGAGATGAATGCCACGGGACCAAGCATGCCGGACTTGCACATGGCCTGCAGATTTCAGGTGATGCTCTCCTTGTCGACGGCGTTGAGCATCCACCAGCAGCAGCAACCCACTTTTTAATCTTTATCACGCTATCCCATTACCACAAAAAAACAATACCCCCGCCATATGGCAAGGGTACTTGTTGCTATCATTAATCAGATTAATCTTGCTGGCCTTCTCATTGCCCGCTACGCGAAAGTCACTTCTTTAACCGTACGGGCTACTAACACAGAAACGAATATTGCGGTCCTTCCATGACACTGATACGCTCCACGGCAATCAAGGCTTCTATCAATAATTTTATAAAAAGAATGAAGAGCATACGTATGAATTTAAATCGATCAATCGTCATCATCCTACTGATAATAGCTGCAGCACCGGGATGGGCAACGAGCTGGAAACAATCGTACAAATCCGGCTATACGGATAAGAATGGCCATTTCTGTGGTGGGTCCGAAATCATGCATATTGTCGCACACAAGGGAAAACTGTATGCATTTAACGGTTACTGGAAAGACCGCAACTTCGGAAAATATTCCGCACAGGTGCTTCGTCTCGATTCACCCGAGGGGCAGTGGCAGGTGGATTTAGATACAAACAAGAACGGACTGGGCTATACGGCAGGAAACATCCGCCACATGAAAGGGAACATTCTCAAATCCGTTACCTTTACCACCGATACGAACGGAAAGAAGATAAATGTCAACCTGCTGGTAGCAGCTTCCTGGGCGTGGGACGTCAACGACAAACGAGATCAAGGCACATCTATTTTTGTGCGCGATGACAAGTCCGGAAAATGGAACCACACCATCATACAGGCTGGCTCGTCACACATAACGATCGGCGGAAAAAAGCACAAAGTACGCAGGGTGCCACGGGATATCGAAATCTATCACGACCGAGTAACCGAAACAGACCGGATTTTTTTACTGGGCGGCGATACAGGCATTTTCTCTGGCACCTATAATTCGACTACCGGCGAAATTGAGTGGGGGCCGAAACCGGAACATCCGAAAGATAAGCCTTTCAATGCTCGACCGCTCGGAATCACAGAAGCTAACGGGCGCTTGTACTTCTCCATCGGCGGCATGATCTTCATGCGAAAAAACGGTCCTAAACCATCATGGCAACTGGCACACACCCAGTCATCAAAAGGCGTCAACACCGAGATGGGCGGAATTCGTGGGCTGAGCACCGTACCGAATCCAAACGGACCCGGCGATTCCCTGATCTTTGTCTGGACTGCGCGCGGTCGAAGCCCGGGAGAAATCATTCGCCTTGATGGACCCGAACTCAAACCGGCCAAAGAGTCCAGCTTGCGCACGCTCTACAACACGTTCTCCCCGCACAAAGAGTCCACCCACCATAGTGGTGCCCTCGGTGGATATAACCGCTTTTTGCCGGTCAACGACCCACGCACCGGAAAGACCGTACACCTCGTGGGATTCCAGCAAACGATCGGCACAGACAACGCCTCGTTAAAACAAGGCCACTATTACAAGGGCGGGATGTACGGAATACGAATCAACCATACGACATACTCGGGAGGGTGCATCAACGGGAAATGGGAGAAGGGAAAACCAGTACTGGTTGCACCCCGCGCCTATGCTGTCTCACCATTCCCCGAAGAAAAGGGCACCATCTACTTCGGCGGTTACGACTCAAACTTCATGGAAGCCACAGGGATGGCCTGGATCTTCAAGGCCGATATCGAAACCGTTTTGTATCGTTCATCTCAATAAGCCGACGTCTTTCTGCTCCGCAGGAAGACACAACCCCGAATACAAACAATAGAAATATCCTCAAAAAAGATCGCCGCAACACGCACGACACACAAAAAAGGTCACTCTACGGCAGATAGCCAATTTTCGAGTTTTACAAATAACGACTATCATGAGAGTATCGCCTCTTACACCAGATTAGAACATCGTCGTAATCAACAAAACATCACAATATGAATCAGCCCTGGAATACACCCATGCATACATACTTCAGCCGCCTCCCAAAAACCGCTGGAATCCCAAACACCAGAAGTATCACGGGTACGGCGGAACCATTGAAACCGCCGCCGCTTTTAAGGAACGCCTCAAAGTTGGAATCGACAAACTTGATATCATGAGAAAGGAAGGTATCGCCGGCGCTGTCTACACACAGGTCACCGATGTGGAAAATGAGATAAACGGCCTGTTGTCGTACGATCGGAGATTCAAAAAAATCACTGAAAAAGAATTCAACGCGTTCTCCAAACAGCTCCTGGCACCACTCAAATGAAAACAAAATATTCACAACTAAGCACCTCGCTGGCTTCAGCCTTTTTACTTTTCGCAACTGCGTTCGCATCAGCCAGGCAGCCCAACATTGTTGTTTTCCTTGTTGATGATCTCGGGTACATGGACATCGGAGCCAATAACCCCAACTGCTTCTATGACACCCCGTGCATCGACAAACTCGCTGAATCAGGCATGCGATTCACGGACGGATACGCAGCCAATCCGGTTTGCTCCCCGACCCGTTACAGCCTGATGACCGGCAAGTACCCTACCCGCGTTGGGGCAACCAATTTTTTTTCCGGCAAGCGAAGCGAAAGATTTCGCCCGGCACCATTGCATGACAGAATGCCACTCAGTGAGATGACCCTCGCGCAGCTGCTCAAGAAGAAAGGATACGCAACCTTCTTTGCAGGCAAGTGGCACCTTGGCCCCAGCAAAGAGTACTACCCGCAGAACCGCGGATTCGACATCAACATCGGTGGACACCACCTAGGTGGTCCCTATACAGGAAAGAAGTACTTCTCTCCGTTCAATAACCCGCAAATGGAACACGACAGTCCGCCGGGAGATCACATGCCGGCTCGCCTTGCAAGAGATACCGCAACGTTCATCAAGGAGAACAAGGACAAACCCTTCCTGGCCTACCTGTCGTTCTACTCGGTGCATACGCCGCTCATGGGGCGTCCCGATCTTGTAAAGAAGTACAAGCAGAAGGCCGCGAATATCAGCGGAAAAGAATTTGCCGAAGAAGAACAGAACTTTGCGACCAACAGCAAACGCAAAGTACGTATACTGCAGAAACACGCGGTCTATGCAGCCATGGTGGAAGCCATGGACGAAGCTGTCGGCGTAGTGCTTAAGCAACTCGAAGAATCCGGGGTGGCCGATCATACGATCGTGTTCTTCACCTCCGACAACGGTGGCCTGTCCACCTCCGAGGGTTCACCGACGAGCAATCTACCGCTACGCGGCGGAAAAGGCTGGCTCTATGAGGGCGGGATTCGCGAAGCATGGATTGTGCGTGATCCCGAAGTAACAAAGAACGGATCCGTAAGCCACGAACCGATCTGCTCCATCGACCTCTTCCCGACAGTGGCGGCAATGGCGAACATCAAGGTGGATCACGAAATAGACGGTATTGACATCACCCCTGCACTCAAAGGCAACAAGCTGAATCGTGAATCACTATTCTGGCACTACCCGCACTACGGAAATCAGGGCGGATTCCCAGGCGGCGCAATCCGGATCGGAAATTATAAACTTCTGGAGCGCCTCGAAGACGGTCGGGTGCATCTCTACAACCTGAAGGATGATATCGGAGAAAAGAACGACCTGTCCGAAAAGATGCCCGACAAGGTCAAACAAATGCGCACACAACTACACGCCTGGTACAAAACCATGGGCGCCAAATTCCTTCAGGAAAAAAACGGCAAAAAGCCCTGGAATCCCGAACTCTAATTTCTTTTGACACCACTGCGCCGCAAAGATCCGCTTTTGAGAAAGTAGCGACAGCGAGGTAAACAGATAAAAAGAAAGAAGCACTTCGACGAAATTCAATTGCTTCATAGCGCAACCTGGAAACAGAATACCCGATATGAAAATAGTCATAACAACAATAGCACTCTCACTGACCGCAGCATCCATACACGCTGCCGATTTGAACCTCGTAACCACCAAGGCCAGCATGACCGGAGACCATGCAGATTCGCTGACCATGGCGATCAAGGACATGGCTGACACCTGGCCGGACCACTTCAAGGATGCTGATAAGCTGATCGAGGAATGGAAGGGCATAACAGACGCGAAAAAGCGCGAAGAGTTTCAGAGAAAAGTACTGCTTCGCAATCCGCTTTTGGATTTTGATGAACTGCTGGCGATCAGGTGCGCTGAAGGGAACCGCTTCCCCAGCAACTGGCAGAGCAATTCAAAGCTCCGAAAAAATGGTTACAGCAATGACCTGATTAAAATATCAATTAAGGCGCCGGAGAAAGTTGAGTCGCTGCTTCGCCCGGAGAATAAAGCTGTCATCCTGGATGTGGATCTCCATTTTAACGCGGACAGTATCCTCTATTCATCCATGGGCTCTAATGGCGCATGGCAGGTCATGGAAATGGTGCTTTCTTCAAAACAAGTTCGCCAGGTGACTCAGACTCAGGATAAGCAGGTCAATAATTACGATGCCTGTTATCTCCCGGATGGAAGGATTATCTTTACTTCGACAGCCCCTTACATAGGTGTCCCCTGCGTTAATGGCGCTGCACCTGTTGCCTGTGCTTTCCGATGTAACGCTGATGGGTCGGAAATGGAACAATTGACTTTTGACCAGGAACATGCCTGGTGTCCGCAGGTGATGGACGACGGCAATATACTTTACCTGCGTTGGGAATACGCGGACCTTCCTCACGCAAACTCCCGTATTCTCATGACCATGAATCCGGACGGCTGTAACCAGAGATCGTACTATGGCACCAGCTCGTTCTGGCCGAACGGTATTTTTTACGCGAGGCAGATTCCGGGTAAGCCATCGATGTTCATAGGAATAGTCACAGGGCATCATGGAGTCAGGCGCGAGGGCGAGTTGGTCCTGTTTGATACCGCGAAAGGCTACATGGAGGCCGATGGCGTGGTGCAGAGAATCCCCGGATACGGCAAAAAAGTTGAACCCGTGGTCCTGGATGCGGTGGCTAACAAATCTCCTAACCGTTGCCTTCATCCGTATCCGCTCAGCGAGAAATATTTTCTGGTATCAACCAAGGGAAAAGACAGTGGAGGAAAGTGGGCGATATATCTCGTTGATGTTTTCGACAACATGACGCTCATTAAGGCCGAAGCCAACGCTCATCTTTTCGAGCCGGTTCCTCTTCAGAAGACGCCAACACCGAGAGTGATTCCTGACAAGATCAGGAAAGGGGTGAAGGACGCAAATGTATTTATAAGCGACATCTATGAAGGACCAGGGTTGAAAGATGTGCCGCGCGGCGAGGTGAAAAAACTTCGACTGTTTACCTATACCTACGGCTATGCAGGGATGGGCGGGCTTTATGGAGTCATAGGCATGGACGGGCCTTGGGACATGCGTCGTATTCTCGGAACGGTGCCAGTGGAGTCCGATGGATCGGCTGTATTTAAGGTTCCGGCGAACACACCGATATCCATTCAGCCGCTGGACAGTGAAGGCAAGGCGCTCCAAATCATGAGAAGCTGGTTTGTTGCTCGTCCCGGCGAAAACCTTTCCTGTGTGGGTTGTCATGAAGCGCCAGGGACCGCTCCGTCGGCACGAAGGACAAAGGCGGCAAAGAAGGGACCCGTTACGATCACACCATGGCGTGGGCCGACGAGAAATTATGAATTCAAACGCGAAGTCCAGCCGATACTGGACAAATACTGCCTCTCGTGTCACGCATCGTCAAAACCTGCTGATGGAAAATTTACAATCATGCATAAGGGCAAGGAACTTCCATACCTTGGTGGAGATCTGATGCTTAAAGGTTGGAAATCCAGTCATGCCGGTAAGGGCGGCGGCGGCAGGTATACAGTTTCCTATTTCAATCTTTTCCGCTACACGCGTCATTCGGGCATCGAGAGTGAAATGAAGCTCCTCACCCCGATGGAGTTTCATGCCGATACCTGCGAGTTGATTATGATGATGCAGAACAACCATGGCGGCGTAAAGCTGAATGAAGAAGCAATGGATCGGTTGATAGTATGGATAGATCTCAATACTCCCTATCATGGCCGATGGTCGCAGCTCAGCGGCGACAGGGCGAATACGGCAGAAAATCGCCGTGCGGAAATGCGGAAACTTTACGCTCATGTCGACGAGAACCATGAGGACACGCCGGAGATGCCTGAAAATAAGGTCGAGCCAGTGGCTCCTGGCCCAACACCCAACATTCAACGTCCAACACCCAGCATCAAAGTTAAGGGTGACAGGAAAGCAAAAGATCAAGAGCTTGTCTTGGGTAAAGAAGTAAACATGCAGCTTGTTCATGTTCCTTCCGGCAAATCCGGGCGCAACAAAATCAAGTCTTTCTGGATGGGGAAACTGGAAGTGAGTAATGAACAGTATGCACAGTTTGATCCAGAGCATGACAGCCGTCACGAGGACAGACATGGATATCAGTTTGGCGTGACGGGGTATCCGGTCAATGCGCCTGACCAGCCGGCGGTGCGCTTGAACTGGAAACAAGCCCATGCGTTTTGCGAATGGCTCTCAAAGAAGTCAGGCAAGAAGGTCAGGCTGCCGAACGAGGTAGAATGGGAATGGGCATGCAGGGCGGGCACAATCACGGCCATGAACTATGGTGATGTCGATGCCGACTTCTCGAAGCACGGCAACATGGGTGATTTCATGCTGCATAATTTCTCCGGCAATCCTTATACGCAGGATTGGAAGAGTGCGGCTTATAAGAATCATCAGAATATTTTCGACAACTGGATTCCGCAGATAGGGTCTGTAAATGATGGAGGATTCCTGTCCGAACCGGGCGGAAAGTATGCGCCTAACGCCTGGGGTCTGCATGACATGCACGGCAACGTGGCCGAATGGACAGCGTCCGACTATGCGGACGGCAAGAAGGTCATACGCGGCGGATCATGGTTCGACCGACCGAAATACTGCACATCAAGCTTCCGACGCGGATACCGCGACTACCAGAAAGTCTTCAACGTCGGCTTCCGTGTCTTGGTGCAGGAATAGCCCTATCAGCCCGTGGTGAAACTCACGCAGCCGCGTTGCATCCGCTTTTCGTCTGTAGCACTTGCAGGACCGGTTCACACCGGCTATCATTCATACATGAGGAAATTGATAAACATTCTTTCTCTCATAAACCTTCTGTTGCTCTTGGAGACAGGCCGGGCAGCAACACCAATGGAGGCCCTCCGCATATACTCCGTTCAACCGGAATATTTCGAACTCAAATTTATGTCCACCATGGGCACAGGCAAAAGCACAAGACTCGCATTTAATCACACAGACGGCAGTACGCATATCGTCTCCGTCGGGGATCATATCGGCTCCTACACAGTTGAATCATACGAACCCACAGTCGAACGCATCTTCAACCCCAGCATCAATGCACATCAGGAAAAAAAAGGCGGCAAAGTATCGCTGAAAAAAGACGACGAAAAAGCTATCGTTCTTACGATGGGACAACCACTTGAAAAAGACGACTGGACCGCCTGCCTTGTGATCACAAACACGGGGGCATGGGGGTTTGCCGTACAGGGCGACAAACTGACCATTGGAACACATACCGCCATGGTTTCTGAGGTATCTCAGGAACATGCAACGATGCGGATCAACAAAACACTTTACGATATCCCCTGGGCCACTGAAGGAGAGCGTGCCACAGTGAAGTCGCTCTGGGATGATCAGCGCCGACAGCAGCAGATTGAAACAGCACTACAACAACGGAATATTGCAGAACAAAAGGAGGAAGACGTTTTACCGATCCACGAACCCCTGCACATGCCAGACAGACAACCGGCATTTTCCCAACGGTCAAGATTGCGGCACTCATCACAGAGTTTCGGAGTCGAATACTCTTACCCCATTGAGTACGACGTCATTCCCGTCTTTGTAAAACAGCCAAACGGGAAAACATGTTTCCGCCCCATCGCCGTCCCTACCCGCTTCGCGCGCCGTAAGACAGGAATTATGAGTTTCAGCGTCACACCGCGCTATTAGTCGCATCAACCATTCCGTTGAACTATGCCCAAATCCAGTGATAGAGCAAGTGATTCAGTCCCAACGCGTAAAGGCAGGCCAGCACATCATCAATCACAATTCCCAAACCGCCCCCGATCGACTGGGATTGCCGCGCCGGCGGCGGCTTGACAATATCAAAAACACGTGCAGTCAAAAAACCAATGAGCAGCATCCACGGACATGCCATCCACGGAATACCCAGCATGCAAATGGGAAACGTAAGATACTCGTCAGCCACAATGCGTCCATCATCTTTCTTGCCAAAATGCTTCTCGGCAATTCCACAAACAGGGATCGCCACCAAAGCCAGGACCGCAGCCACCATGCACTGCCACACAATGCCACCGGGCAACTGCTCGAGCGGCAACATCAGAACGAGGAGCACAAAGCCCCACAAAGAACCAACCGTACCGGACGCGATCGGTGAATACCCGAGGCCGAACCCTGTGGCCGCTGCAACAACAAGTTTGTTTCTTCTAGTCATACATACTCTCTGAAGGATATAAGAATGGACGAATTACCGCAGACGTTACGGAATCGGCCTGCTCCTTACAAGCGGCAAAACAAGAACACATGACTATGACACAAAAAACACCAATCTGGCATACCGAGGATGCAACCGACGTGCTCACAGCACTACAGACCGACAAAGAGGACGGACTGACGGATGCACAGGTAAAAGAAAAACAAGCTCAGCATGGCCCAAATGCACTGTCGAGCGAGAGTGGACGACGCCCCTGGCAGATCCTGGCCGCACAGTTCGCGAACATTCTCGTGGCCATTTTAATTGCGGCAGCAATTATTTCTTTTGCCCTGAAAGACATCAAGGATGGCATCGCCATCCTTGCCATTGTCATTCTCAACGCCATCCTGGGATTCCGCCAGGAATTCAGTGCTGAGAAGGCCATGGCCGCATTACGTAAAATGAGCTCACCCAAGGCTCGCGTCAGACGCGGCGGCTCCGTAACAGAAATTGATGCGGAAGCCTTGGTGCCCGGCGACATCGTCCTTCTGGAAGCAGGAAACCTGATTCCTGCAGATTGCCGATTGATCGAGAATGCCAGTCTCCACGTTCAGGAATCTGCGCTAACCGGTGAGTCAGAGGCCGTGGAGAAACACGTTGATGCCATCACCGATCAGCATGCAGGTGTCGGTGACCGACGTAACATGCTCTATATGGGAACCGTAGTGACTTACGGGCGTGCTGAAGGCGTGGTCACGGATATCGGCATGGCAACACAACTCGGGCAGGTCGCAAACCTGCTGCAATCCACCGAAGATGAAGCCACACCCTTAACGCGCAAAATTCACCAACTGGGCAAAATGCTCATTTCGTTGTCACTCGTTCTTATCTCCATTGTGGTCATCATGGGGTTGCTGCGCGGAGAACCCTGGCAAGTCGTCTTTCTGACGGCAGTCAGCATGGCCGTTGCGGCCGTGCCCGAAGGATTGCCTGCGGTGGTTACGATCGCACTCGCACTGGGCGCCAAGCGCATGCTGGCCCGCAACGCGCTCGTTCGCAGCCTGCCTGCGGTCGAAACGCTTGGAGCCGTCACTACCATCTGCACGGACAAGACCGGCACCCTGACTCAAAACCGGATGACCGCCACAGTTGCCGCATTGCCGGGAAGCGACCATAAACTATCGGACGCCACTTCTCATGAAAACCCAGACGTACTGCTCTGTATCGGTGCCGCTGCATTGTGCACCGATGCAAACCTGCAACCCGCCACAGATGATGGCATATTATCCGCACTTGGGGACCCTACCGAGGGAGCCCTGGTTGTGGCCGCCGCCGAGGCCGGCATGCTCAAAAATGACATGGAAGCACTGCTTCCGCGCATCGCCGAAGCACCCTTTGACTCAGATCGCAAACGTATGGCAACGGCTCATCGCGTCTCAGACACCCAGACACCAACTGATGGTTCGTCCCTGGCCCGATTCCTATCAGCAACTGACGCCAACAACGCGGACTCATTGATTATGGTCAAGGGTGCGGTGGACAGCATCCTTCCCATTTGCACCAGAATCCGCCGCAATGAAGAATCTATCCCTCTCACAGATGCTGACCGTTCTGCACTTGAAGACAAGATGGACACAATGGCAGCCGGCGGCATTCGTGTGCTCGGTGTTGCCTATCGCGCATCGTCCACTCCGGTTGACTCGGGAGCGACGCCGGAAGACCTGGAAAGCAATCTTGTCTATCTGGGTATGATCGGCATGATGGACCCCCTGCGCAACGACGTCCCTCCAGCGGTCCACACCTGTCAGCAGGCCGGCATCCGACCGGTCATGATCACCGGCGACCATCCGGCCATGGCACGCTGCATCGGCTCAGAACTCGGCCTGCAAACCGACCAGGTGTTCTCCGGGAAGGACATGGAGAACGCAGACGAGACCGCATTGCGCAAGGCCGCTGCCGACGTATCAGTTTACGCAAGGGTATCTCCCGAGCACAAACTACGCATTGTCGACGCACTACAGGAGCGTGGCGACATAGTCGCTATGACAGGCGACGGGGTCAACGATGCCCCGGCATTGAAAAGTGCCGACATCGGCGTCGCCATGGGCATCACGGGCACGGACGTTGCCAAGGGGGCGGCCGACATGGTGTTGTTGGACGACCGCTATGCCACCATCGTGGCTGCCGTTCGCGAAGGACGGGTAATCTTTGATAATATTCTCCGGTTTATCCGCTTTATTCTGGCCAGCAATACCGGAGAGTTGCTCGTCATGCTGACCGCCCCCATGCTGGGCATGCCGCTCCCGTTGCTGCCTGTACAGATCCTTTGGATGAACCTGGTCACCGACGGACTGCCAGCCCTTGCGCTGGGGGTTGAGAAACCTGAACGGGACGTCATGGAACGCCCACCCCGAGACCCGCAACGCCCCATCGTGACATGGAAAATGGCCATAGAGGTACTGGCCATTGGTGCGCTCATCACCATACTATCCTTTGCTGCAGGCCATGGCGCAGGAGACCTTCCCTCGACATACGAGCCGGTTACACATGCTGCACACAGCATGAGCGAAGCCACCACGTGGCAAACCATGATCTTTTCAACCATGGTCTTCGCGCAGCTCTTTCTCGCTCTGGCCGTACGATCCACACGCGACTCGGTGTTTCGAATCGGCTTTTTCTCCAACCCGGCCCTCATTGGCGCAGTTCTGTTGACCTTCGTACTCCAACTGGCCGTTCTCTATGTGCCTGTTCTTCAAGACTTCTTTCACACGGTACCGCTATCTCAAAAGGAAATCGGTCTATGCCTGTCTCTGGGCGCAGTCGTCTTCCTGGCCGTAGAAGCAGCCAAAACGATCTATCGACTGGTTCACCACTTCAAACGCACCTGACAGTGGCCCATTGCAAGACATACACACCGACAAAAAGAAAATAAAACATCATGCAAAACGAAGCTGATCACGAACAACTCATGCGGATGGCGATCCGCCAGGCAGAATTGGCCGCCGAGGCGGAAGAAGTACCCACCGGCTGTGTCATCGTCGGCCCGCCCCATGTAGAAGGCCTGTCGACCCGCCCTGTCCTGGCCCGGGCACACAACCAGGTCGAAATGCTCAAGGACCCCACCGCACATGCCGAAATGATTGCCATCACGCAGGCAGCCAACGCACGAGGTGACTGGCGATTAACGGATACCATCCTGTACGTCACAAAAGAGCCCTGCGCCATGTGTGCCGGAGCCATTATCCTCGCACGCATTCCTCTGGTCGTCTTCGGAGCGCCCGACCCAAAACGCGGCGGAGCCGTGTCGGTATTCAATATCCTCAATCACCCCAACCTAAACCACCGTTGCGACGTTGTATCGGGGGTGTGCGAGGAAGAGTGTCGACACCTGCTGAAGACGTTCTTCGCCCGCCGCCGCGCTGAGAAAGCGCAGGAGGATACACCATGAGCTACCTTGAAGCCGGCATGCTGATTTGCTTCGGCATCAGCTGGCCCATATCCATTGCCAAATCATTGCGCACGCGCATTGTCGAAGGCAAAAGCCCCCTGTTCATGAGCATTCTCTCTCTGGGCTACATGTTCGGCATTCTTCACAAAGTCCGATACTCGCTTGATTGGGTGATCGCGCTATACGCATTCAATCTGGTGATGGTGCTCATAGATCTCGCGCTATACTACAGGTTCAGAACTCGCAAATAACAACCCAAGCTTGCAGTCCAGTGCAGGATGAGGCATGGTTCGTGGCTGCCATGCAAACATCAGACCAAACAGAACAAAAAGTTGCCGACAAGCCGATTCTCGCGCCTAGACAAAAGCGGTTGGTCGGTGCGGTCATCGATTCACTCATCATGATAGCCGCTCTTTCCCCTTTTGTTGCACTGTCCGGAATCATCGAGACAGCCAAACGCAAGGAATCCCTATCCACGCAAACCATGGTGATTTTTGCACTGCTCGGACTTGCGCTGTATGTCCTCATTCATGGGCACCTCCTGATCAAATATGGGCAAACCGTCGGCAAGCGATTGGTCGGCACGCGTATTGTGGATTTACAGGGACAGATCCCCCCTCTTGAACGTATCGTTTTTCTACGCCATTACCTCTTTAACATTGTCGGGTACATTCCCTATATGGGGGTCGCAATACAGATTCTTAACATCTTGTACATTTTTCATCCTGATCGGCGATGCCTGCATGATCGCGTGACCGGCACCAGCGTTCTTGATGCCGGACCCGCACCTCTCTGGCCCTGGCCAACCATTCATTAATGCATTTTGAGAGTTGACCAATAGGCCGAAAAGACGCAAGCATCAAGAGTGCGCTCGTGCTTCGCAGCACAGACCACTAAGAATCACTTATTGCTGAATATGGGAAAAAGTCCGGTGATACAGACAACCGCACAAATTCAAAACAAGGATGGTATCCACTGCAGGCCATCCGCCGTCATCATCAAGGCCATGGCGGGTTATGAGGGCAACGTGCTCATTCAGGGAGGTCGGAGCGAAGTTCCCCTGAAATCAGTCATGGGACTCATGACTCTGGCTTTGCTCCCAGGCGACAAAATTACGATTACCGTTGAGGGCCCGAACGAAAAAGAAACGGCAGAAAAAGTCATGGAGCTCTTCGAGACCCATTTTGACTTCCCGGCACGACCCGACGGAACCAAAGCTTTCACGAGTAAAGAAAAGCAGAAATAGAAGTCACATATCAACGCCAGGGCGATACGCTCCAGCCGTTCTCCGAACCGCCACCCTCAGGGTTGCCCTGCCCCAACTCACGCAAGTCATAATCCAGCATTCGCTCGCCGGCATGCGGATCCAGCTCCATACGACCGGGCGGAATTGCATCCATGTTTCCCGAAAACGACCGATCACGACCAAACAACCCTCGTATCGCAGATGCTCGATCACCAGCAGCATTCGCTTCGGACTCGGAGGCAGACACACTATCAGCCAGCCAACCCCAACCGGTCGATTCGGCAGCTCCACCCTCTTCAGGCAAAAGCCAGGAATCGAGAAATCCGTTTCCCATGCCCTCTTCATCAGCACGCCCGGAGGAACGAGCTCGGCGTGATCCCGCAGGTGATTTTCCGGCAAGAAAACCATCCGAGAGCTCACGTTCATTACGAAAAGGGATAGGCTTGTCTCCCCGACTGGTTCGCGGAATCGCTGCAGAAAAATCCGGCACATGCACCGTCACCTTACCGGCAGGCACATCCTCAAGAGGCAACCAAGCTCCAGATTCGCCATCGGGGGTGACATAATCATCCCGTACAGGCCCCGCCGCATGTAATGCAAACACAGCAATCCCGAGCAATCCACCCGCCGCCACTTTACGTAAATACTTCATAATCCATTCATCACTCACCGATCAAAACAAAGCTCTTTATCTCTCTGTCTTGACTTGGCCGTAACCCCACCCCATAATGCCGCCCTTCGTTTCCTAAAGGGCCAGCTTAGCTCAGTTGGTAGAGCAGCTGATTTGTAATCAGCAGGTCGTCGGTTCGAATCCGACAGCTGGCTCCATTCAAGAAACACGCCATCTGCTCTATCCGGTTTCCGCGCATTATAGCCCACGCGCACCAGGATCGGCCACGACTTTCTTCAGGAATACCGTTCGAAAGAAATGCAGATCAGGATTCATTGCGCGTGAGGACGATGTAGCGAACATCCATGGCTAGGTCACCAGGTATGTCAATCGCACGCAGAACCAACTTGCCGCGTCCCGCTTTCAAATCAATCGTCCCCAACGTCATAGGTCTGAAGTATTTCACCTCAGACTCCTGCCTGGGGAAGCGATCGTTCTTCCTGCCGAGAAACGGGGCGTCATAAGCTTCGGTTATCGTGCCACGTACCCGACTGTCACCCATGCTCAATTCAACGACAACCCCAAGATCTTTTTCGCTGCAGGTGTAGTAAAGATCCACTTGGTACGTACCAGCAGTGAGCACCTCAACGTCCCAGCTCACTCTACCGCCGATATCTGTCCAGCCGGTAAAGAAAGAATCATTGGGATAGCGGTTGCTGCGCTTGACGCAGCCCGCTGACTGCCCGTCGCGCGCCGGCAGATAAGTAACCTTCGAACCCGAATGCCCAACGGGGAACGGCCGATCTTCTTTCCAATCGGTCAACACATCCTTCCGCCAGTCAGCCACAGCCCGGGACAACCGCGAGGCAGCATCCGGGTGCGCGTGGGAAACATCCTTCCGCTGCCCCGGATCATCAATCATGTCGAACAACCGACCCCTCCCATCCAGTCGATAACGCTGTGTTCGCACGCTGGTGCCATTATTCCAACGGCTAAAGATCATGCGCTCGGGCCATTCATCCGATTTACCCATAAGCAGCGATTTAAGACTGAGCCCATCCAGCTTTTTGTCACCCATCACCTCTATTCCGGCGATGTCAGCAAATGTTGGTAATATATCAATCGCCGCCGCAATCTCGGACACCTTAACACCCGGCTTGATCTTCTTTGGCCAGCGAATCATACAGGGCGACCGCACACCGCCCTCATCGGTAGAACCTTTGCGCCCCTTCATTCCCCCATTCCAACGCCAGCCATTCGGGCCATTATCACTAAAATACATCACCACCGTGTTGTCGGCGATACCCAGCTCGTCGAGTTTCTTGAGCATCCGCCCTACATTCCAGTCGATGTTCTCGCACATGGCCAGCGCTGCACGCGTGTGCAGGATATTCCCTCTTCTTCTTCCCTGATGCTGCATCTTGAGAGCGGCACCCTCAAACTTCTTGTAGAAACGATCCGGCACCTGCATGGGTGAATGCGGCGTGTTATACGGGATATAGCAGAAGAACGGTTTGTTTCTGTTGGCGACCACAAAATTCATCGCCTGATGCGTCAGGTCATCAATAATGAACCCTTTTCCCCTGACGAGGGTTCCGTTGTGTTCCAAAGTTGGATCGAAGTAATTCCCCCAATGCCCCGAGCAAAATCCATAGAACTCATCGAAACCGCGAGCATTCGGATGATAGGGCCACTGAAGCCCATTATGCCACTTACCGAAGGCCCCCGTAACATAGCCAGCCGCCTTGAATGCCTCAGCAATGGTCACCTCATCCAGATCAAGCCGCTCACCTCCGGCAGACGTACTGAACACGCCGCCGCGCGGATGGTAGCGACCCGTGAGGAATTCAGCCCTCGTCGGCGAGCAGACGGGGCAGACGTAAAACCGATCAAACGTAGCCCCATCACGCGCGAGCGAATCAATGTTTGGTGTACTCAGGTTGGTGTTGCCGCTACTACTCAGATCGCCCCACCCCTGATCATCGGAAAGAAAGATGACGAAATTAGGGGGAGGCGCTGTTACGGGTGCATTCTGGTCACGTGCCATCACAGCCTGACCTGCGCAAGCCAATACCACACCGATCACCAAAACCAAGAATTGACCCGTAGAATGTCTATATTTATGCATCTCTCAACCTAGTGAACTCACCACAGGAAATCAAGATTCGACAGCATCCCTTGACTGTACCCATGCCTTGTACATAGAGTAAGCATCCGAAAAAGAAAACAAGGAGTAACACTCATGGTGCGCACTTTCATTACATTCCTGGCAGTAGCCCTGCTCTGCACCGCCTGTGGACAGAACAACAAACCACATGCAACAGAAACAGGTCAAACACTCACCATCCTTTGCGGTGCCGGAATCCGGCCGGCCATGGAACCCATCAAGGCGAGCTTTGAAAAAGATCACGGCTGCACCGTAAACGTAATGTATGCAGGGTCCGGCACCCTTCTGGGACAGATTCAGGCGGGTGTTGAGGCCGATCTTTATCTTCCCGGCGATATCTCGTTCATACACAAGGCAAAAAAAAGCAACCTCGTCTCAAGCCACACAACCTTAGCCTGGTTCGTGCCGGTCATCGCCGTACAGAAAGGCAACCCAAAGGGGATCAAGAAACTCAGCGATCTGGCAAACGATGATATAGCTCTGGGAATCGGAAAAGCCGATGCCTGCGCCATCGGAAACATCACGAAGGATCTGCTAAGCGCCGCGAACATCTTTGACCAGGTGAAAGCAGACTTTGAAGCCATGACCGTCAACCGTCTCGCAAACCAAATCCAAATCAAGGCGCTGGATGCGGCAATCATCTGGGACGCCACAGCCGCCCAATACCCCAACGATATCGATATCGTTAAACTCGAAGACGGCAACTATCATGCCGTCGCAATGGCTATCGGCGTCATGGCAAAATCACAACAAAATGAGCTGGCAAACCGCTTCGTGCAATTTGCGGCCGGAGATACCGGTGCCAAGCATTTTCGAGCACACCAGTACCAGGTCCCGGGCAATACGCTTCGAATTGGCTGCGGTTCCTCTTTTCGACCGGCTGCCGAAGACCTGGCGAAACGCTTCGAAGCAGAGACAGGCTGCAAAACCTTACGTGACTATGGCGGGTCAGGCACTGTCCTGCTACAGATTGAAGAGTCCAAAGAAGGAGACATCTATATTTGCCACGACCCCTTCGCCTACATCTGCGAGGACAAGAAGATCTCGGAGCGGTGGCACACGATCGCAACCATAGAACCCACTATTGCCGTCATTAAGGACAACCCGAAAAACGTAACAGGATTCCAGGATCTACTCCGCAAGGATCTATCCCTGGGGCTGCCGCACCGTGAGCGCAGCACACGTGGCAAGATCCTCTGGACGTTACTCAGGAAGCACGGCATGGCAGACGCCATGAACAAACGAAAATTCTTCGAAAGCAGAACGCACGACCTGATCAACCAGCTCACACTCAAGACGATTGATCTCGCCGTGCTCTGGGATGCCCCGGTAAAAGCCATGCCTGAATTTGAAGCCATCCCCATCGAGGAAAAGTTCAAGGTAGATGCGGTCACCTCCGCAACGTCCGGAAGAACATACAGCATGCGACACGTTAAAGTTACTGTGGTGAGACTCAACTTCAGCAAGGAACCCCTCCTTGCGGCCCAGTTCGCAAAAACGTGCCAGACGGAAGCGGGCCGGCACATTCTCAAGAAACACTGCTTTGCAGTTCCGGAAATACAATAGATGCCCGAAACTCGAACACAACAACGAAAGACATCCATCCTGGATACTGTATTCGGCGCTGTGCTTGGCCTGTACATTCTCTTCATCGGCGGCATTGTCGTTGCAAACGCACTGGTCGTGGGCATGACGCCCGAAGGACGTCTTCAGTTCTGGGAAAGCATCCGTGACCCGGATGTACTGCATGCCGTGTGGTTGAGCATTTGGACATCCACCGTGTCTGCGATCATTGCCATGGGTATATCAATCCCTTCAGGATATCTGTTGAGCCATCGACGATCGCGCGGCATGCGCTTCATTGACGCCATTGTCGATATCCCCATCATTCTGCCACCGCTGCTGTTCGGAATCAGCCTGCTCGTTCTGTTCCAACGAACTTTTCTTGGGGCATCATTGCGCGCCATTGGCCTGAAATTCTATCATGAACCGTCCGGCATCGTTCTCGTGCAGGTGTTGATCGCCGCTGCCTATGGCATCCGCATGCTTAAAGGTGCATTCGACAGCCTCGACCCCAGACTTGCCGCCGTTGCCAGAACACTCGGATGTACCCGCTTGCGGGCCTTTCTCACCGTTGTGTTGCCATCCATTCGCAACAGCATCATCGCGGCACTGGTCATGATCTGGGCACGCGCTTTGGCACTCTACGGTCCCATCATCGCCTTTGTCGGCGCCACAACCGGACGAACAGAGGTCCTGCCCACACGGATGTACCTTGAAATGAGCGTTGGCCGCCTCGAAGCCGCGTTAGCCGTATCCCTGTTGATGATCGGTCTGGCCGCCATCGTACTCCTGATATTGAAGTTAGTCGGCGGATCTGACGGCATTGACTCCGAACGTATGACGAGGCTGTAGCAATGCTCAATATAGAACATCTTGAGACCGTGGCAGGAGACTTTCGTCTTCACAACATAACCCTGTCTGCCCCTGCGGGCTCCTATGGCGTTCTGCTGGGCCCTCCCGGATCAGGAAAGTCTGTTCTTGTCGAAACAATCTGCGGCTTGCGCAGTCCCAGCGAGGGACGCATCCTCATTAATGACAAAGACGTCTCACACGAAGACCCACGTAAAAGGCTCGTGGGCTATGTGCCACAGGACTACGTCCTGTTTCCCTGCCAACGTGTGCGAGACAACATCGCATTCGGATTACGTTCGCGCGGAATGAGTCGTCACGACGCAATCAAGGACATCCAGTGGGTGGTAGAGCTGCTACAGATTGGAGACCTGCTCAACCGTTGGCCCAGAACCCTCTCAGGCGGCGAGCGACAGCGCGTCGCCCTGGCGCGTGCGCTGGCCATCAAGCCACGCCTTCTCCTCCTGGACGAACCCGTCAGCGCCCTTGACGAAGGCCTGCGCGAGCGCGTCTGCCGTGAACTGCGTCGATTTCAGCAGGAACTGGGGATCACCACCATCCACATTAGCCACAACATCGAAGAAGCACTTGCCGTGTCCGACTGGGCTGCGGTTCTGGAAAACGGTCATGTATTACAGACAGGCAAGATGCACAACCTGTTAAGGCATCCCAGAAACGAAACCGTCGCACGTTTCCTGCGATCAGAAAACATCTTCTGCGGCCAAGCCCATCCGGGAGATAACGCCCAATCCACCGTGACATTTGCAAACCAAACCCTGACCATAGCAGGCACACTGACAGGCCCAACAACGTTCGTAGTGCGCCCCGAACTCATTCATTTTGGCAAACCCCACGCGCCCGGAAAGAATATCATCCGAGGACGCCTGACCGAAATCACGGATCGGGGCGCTTACATCCGATTGGTTATAGATGCAGGCGTGCCGATCACCATTTTCACGTCAGTTAAAGATCAGACTGGAGCGATGAGCATCGGCGAATCGTACGATATCACCATTCCGCCCAACGCGATCCACGTCCTTGAAGAGAGCACGGCCCCAGCCAGACTTACGTCAGATCGTTGATCCCCCATCTTTTCCAACATAACTCGGAAGTCATTATGGCTATAATATATTCGTAAAGGTGTTGACATTGATGCCGTCAATCCTCAGACTTCGCGCTCGCTTTGAGCAAAACCACGGTGTTCCGGCAGGAGTGAAGACCGATGTAAAATCTGTACCCATTAATCCTGCACGGAATAAACCATGAAGAAACCTACCTCATCTTTTGACGCGCTCGGTCTGTCCACGGACATTCTGACTGCCATATCCCGAATGGGCTTCGAAACACCCACGGCCGTCCAGGCCCAGGTCATCCCCCGCCTGCTGGAAAATCGCGGCGACATGGTTGCCCTGGCGCAAACCGGCACAGGGAAGACTGCTGCATTCGGACTACCTATTCTCAATATGATTAATCATGACAACCGCGCACCCCAGGCGCTGGTGCTGTGCCCCACACGCGAACTCTGCGTACAGATTGCACGCGACATGACCGCCTTCTCAGCCTGCTCACCCGCGATCAGCATTGTGGCTGTCTATGGAGGCACCCCGATTCAAACCCAACTGCGGGCACTGGATCGGGGAGTACAAGTCATCGTCGCCACCCCGGGACGCATGCTGGATATCCTGCGACGAAAGAAGGCCAACCTGCGCGGTGTCGAACGTGTGATTCTCGACGAGGCCGACGAAATGCTCAACATGGGGTTTCAGGAAGATCTCGAGGCCATTCTCTCCGAAGTACCAGACACCGCACACACGCTTCTCTTCTCGGCCACAATGCCACGCCAGGTTGCAGCGATCGCAAAAAATTATATGAAAAAGCCCGAAGAGATCACGGTCGGGCAGCGCAATGCGGGGGCCGAAAACGTCTCGCATGAGTGCTATGTCGTCCACCAGCGTGACCGCTATCGCGCATTAAAACGTATCGCCGACTGCTATCCCGATATGTATGCCATCGTATTCTGCCGCACCCGGCAAGACACTCAGAACGTGGCCGACTGGCTGATCCAAGATGGGTACAACGTCGATGCGCTACATGGTGATCTCACTCAGGTCCAGCGGGACCGCGTCATGGGAAAATTCAGATCAAAGAGTCTGCAGATCCTGGTCGCCACAGATGTCGCGGCACGCGGATTGGACGTCAACGATCTGACCCACGTCGTCAATTACAACATACCGGACGAACTGGGCAACTATACGCATCGTAGCGGCCGCACCGGCCGTGCCGGCAAAAGCGGAAAGTCAGTCCTCATCATCAATATGCGCGAGAAGGGCAAAGTGCGCCGCATCGAAAAGATGATCAACAAGACGTTTGCTTATCGTGATGTGCCTTCCGGGAAGGAAGTATGCAAAGCACAGCTCCTGAGCCTGATTGAACGGATGAAGAACGTTGAAGTCGACCACGCGTTGCTCGATCCATTCATTCCTGACATCGATGCATCGCTGGCGGGCATGGATGCGGACGTACTTGTCAAACGCTTCATATCACTCGAATGCAACAACCTTCTCAACTACTACCGTGGGGAAGAGGACTTAAACCCCCGAATGGAGTCGTCCCGACATAAAGAAACCGCACCCCGCAGCCGCGACCGGAACAAACCCAGTCGTACGGAAAGGGGTAAGCGAAACGAGCGACGCCCGGCATCATCCGGAGTGCGCATGTTCATCAACCTGGGAAAAATGGACGGTTTCAACCCCAAGAAGCTCGCAGGCCTAATCGGGAGAGAAAGCGGCCACGAGATAGCGTTGGAACGCGTCGACATCATGAAGAAGTTCTCCTTCTTCGATGTGCCGGCGAAAGATCTTGAGATGGTGTCGTTGGCGATGGGCATGGCCAACTATAAAGGGCGCGACGTTCGGGTAGAACCGGTTGATGACGACAAGAAGGGGCGACGTTTTAAACGGACAGAGCGACGCGTCGCGGAACGCCAGGACGGCGTCCGCAAGCCGAAGAAACACAGAAAAGGCGACACGGGAAACAATAAGATCAAGCGCAAGCCAAGCAGAACCAAGGGTTCCTCGACAGCCACAAAACGTACGCAAAAGCGTACCTACCATTCCTGATCCCGCAAACCGGAATACAGCACAAAAGGTCTACTTCGGCTTCGCACAGAATAAATGCGCCCACCTGGTCTCGCGAACAAGACACTGAAGTGAATTGCCTCACACGGCCAAGCCGTCTATGATGCGCCATATGAAACGGGTGTGGGTTCTTTTCGTTATCGTCTTCAGCATGCTGGATGCCGCTGTGGAGGCGCGTATCGCACTGCGGCTGGACACGGCAATCACCGTGCAATCCAATACAGTCGCGGCAACAGTTGAGGCGTACAACTGGGGCAACGAGACCGCAAAACAACTGCACATCCATACCACCTTCAACAAGACCACATTTCAATCAACCACTATCGCGCATCTGCCGTCAGGACAAACGACCAACATCTCCCTCTCTTTAGGCCCATCACCTGCACTGCCTGGAACTTATCCCGTCGTTTCGCGCATACGTTACACCGATGCCAAGGGATACCCCTTATCCAAAGTCAATGTCGTCACCTTCACAACGGAAGCCGCCCCTCCCCCTAAAAAGCTCCCGATAAAATTGACGGTAAACACCTCACCCCTTAAGCGGGGCGAAACCGGCGAACTCGTGGTGCATGCAGAGAGTTCACAAACCATCCACTGCACCGTGCAACTTCATTTGCCGGACGAACTAACGTGCGATAGGCCTGTACAGCAAATTGAGACCCATCTCGATACGAAAGAGTATGCACCCTTCACTTTACACAATGCACACGGCCTGCCCGGCAGTCGGTATCGCTGCTTTGCGGTTGCAGAATGGACAGAAAACGGACAACATCAAACCATCGTAGCAGATGAATTACTCTCCATTCAGAAGCACCAGAACCTACTTCAGGCAGACCCGTTGACCTGGCTCATTCCTATCGGGGTGCTCAACCTTCTTTGGGTAATATGGATTGTTGCGCAACCATTCCTTCATCGACGCGAACGGGCCATTCCAAAAGCGATCGGTTGGCTCGGTTCATGCGGTATCATCGTTATTCTCATGTGGTTCATTCTTGATCACCTGGATGTGCATTCTATTTTCTCAAACACTGCCATCGCCGGCGGGGACACGGTGGCGCACAGCGCCATGGCTGCACAGCTCAAACACTCCTTGCTGACACATGGACGTATCATCTCATGGGCTCCAGGATGGTGGGGGGGCTTCCCGCTATTCCAATTCTACTTCCCCCTGCCCTATCTGATGGCAGCCGTCGCATCACTCATCATACCAATGAATGTTGCCATCAAACTAAGCTGCATCATCGGGATGCTCCTGCTCCCCTTCGCCGCATTATACTGGGGACGTGCACTGAAGCTACACCATCCCGGCCCCTTGCTGATGGCGATAGCCACTGTTCCCTTCCTCTTTGACCATAGCCACACCATGTGGGGCGTCAATGCATACAGCACACTCTCGGGCATGATTGCCAATAGCCTCAGCTTCTCCATCATGCTCTTCTTCCTGGGAAGCACGTTGCACGATGCCGAAACCGGGCGCATCCGTGTACGCACCATTCTGCTGCTCTGTATGCTGATCGCCTCACATTTCTTCACCTCTCTCATAGCCGCACTGATGGTGTGCTTTATCCCGTTTCTATTCATCCGATCCGGATTCATTCGCGCACTGCGGGTCATTGCCATCGAGGGCATCACGGGGTGCCTGCTCATGGCCTGGTGGCTGGTGCCTCTTGTGGCTAAGCGACAGTACGCAGTCGATTTCGGCACGAACTGGGATGTTGATCTCTGGTCAAGTATCCCTCTCTACCTCTGGGCGTTATTGCCTTTCGCTGCGGGCGGTCTGGTGGCAGCCCTGTTCACTCGCAGCTTTCGTTTTCTTCTCATGCCACTATGGATGTGCATCTGGAGCGGACTGCTATTTGTCTACGGGTTTGACCTTTCGCCTGTTTTCGTCAACATTCGCCTATGGCCATTCTTTGCCTTTTCCCTGCTGGTCCTCGGTGCGGGCGGCCTGGCCCTCTTGATCCACAAAATTCCCGGGCGTCCTCTTATCATAACCGCAGCACTTCTGATCGCGCTAACCTTTGGTATCGACCAGCCGAATGATGTGCGTTTATGGGCGGAATGGAACCATGGCGGGCTGCAATGCAAGCCACGCTGGTCAGTGCTCGAAAAACTGGTGTTACCCCTGGACGGAACCCCAGGGCGATTAGCCAACGACCTGCACGACACAAACAGCAGCCTGGGCTCATCACGCGTCTTCGAATGTGTCCCCTACCTTATCAACAAGCCAATACTGGAGGGTGGCATCGTCAACTCTGCACAGGGCAGTTACGCTGCCTACTATATCCAGAGCGAAACATCGGAATCCTACGCCGGCGCGCCACCGCTGGTTGAATCCACGACACAAAACATCCACCGCGCAACACAGCACCTGGCGCTCTTCAATGTGAAACATTTTATCGCTCGCGGCGATCGAACCCGCGCCATGTTCAGCAACCATCCCGATTGGCGCACGTTGAATGCGGTTGAAAGCTGGACCCTTTTCGAACACGAAGGGCATGAAGGACGATATGTTGTGGTGCTGAACGAGACACCCACTGCAGCCCAAAGCAAAACACCAGCAGCAGACGGGCTACAATGGCTCACTCACACCAATCGCCTGAGCAAACCAGTGATCCTGCTGCACCCCAATCAGCACTCCGAAACCTTTTCGCCCATCATCGATCAAAGCGCCTTCAACATTCAACTCACAGAGCACCTTGTGGCTGCGAACACCGCGTGGATTACAAACTCTACACCCGTGATTCGAGAAAACGTGAGCGCTCACCGCATCACATTCGAAACCACTGCCATCGGCAAACCCCATATCATTAAGTGTAACTATTTTCCAAACTGGAAGGTTCGTGGCGCAGACAAGGTCTACAGAGTCACCCCTAACTTCATGCTGGTGATTCCAAACCAGAAGCAAGTCGAGCTTTACTATGGGTATGTTCTGTCTGACAATGTGGGCCGACTGTTGACCCTGTGTGGAACCGCAGTCGGTGCAGTCATTCTCTGGACGAAAAGACGCAAACGCAGCAGGAGCACAACTGATGTTATCCGTCCCGACATCCATGCTTAAGTTGTTCGATGCCACTGTGGGCGCGCTCGCCTGTCGCATGGCAGGACGACTGGCCTACTGGGCTGGACGCGAAATACATCTGGAACCCATTCGGGGCGAGAATATTAAGCGAGTGCTTGTGGTTCGACCCGGAGGCATGGGCGACATGATCCTCCTTCAACCGGTACTGAGTGCCCTCAGAGACGCGTTTCCGAACGCTGAGATCGAACTCGTGTGCGAACGACGGAACCGTGACATTGCCTCCCTCGCGGGTCATGTAGACAAAATCATAACATATGACACAAACCCCTTCTCCTTTCTGGCACGGCTCATCAAGCAACCATACGATATTGCAATCGACACCGAACAGTTCCATCATTTTTCGGCCTTTTTCGGATGGCTGAGCGGTGCACAGGTCCGTATCGGATTCAACATCAATCCAACCAGGAACGCACTGTACACCCACCTGGTCAATTACCTGTGCAGCGGACCGGAACCCGATCAGTTCGCCGCACTCTTGACTCCTCTCCAGATTCCAGACGTAGGCCCCATCAACGGTCATCTCGCCAGGAACATTCCTGAAAGCTCCTCAGAAAGCATGTGCAGCATAGATGCCAAAACGCAAGGAAAGCGTCCCCTTCTTGTGGTACATCCAGGCAGCAGCGTTTCGTACAAACAGTGGGGCGAGTCAAAAATGGCAGCACTGCTCACTCGCATGGTTCGGGACCACCAATGCTTCATAGTGTTTGTGGGAACGCATGCCGAAACACTCCTGGTGCAACGCCTGCGATCCCGTGCACAGCTCGGACCGGAAGATTCCATATCCATGCTGGATCATACACCACTCGCCGTTACAGCCGCCTGGATACGAGACAGCGATGTCTTCGTTGGAGCCGATTCCGGGCTGGCACACCTGGCCGTGGCCGTGGGCACACCAACCGTCGTTATCTTCGGTCCCTCTGATGAAAATAAATGGGGCGCTTACGGAGCCATCCATCGCGTTGTTACCACACAAGTCCCCTGTCGTCCCTGCTGCATGTTCGGTTACCATAAGCCCTGCCACACTATTGCCTGCCTCCAACAAATCACAGTTGAAAGTGTTGAAACCGCTTTGGTCGCAGCACTAAAATGAAATCCGTGCACATCAACCCCATCACCAAGGAGGGATAGACATGGCTGAAGCACTCATCCTACTGGCAGACGGCATCGAGGAAATGGAAACGGTAATCATTGTCGATGTGCTGCGGCGAGCAGCCTGGAATGTTACCATGGCGTCAATTGACAATAGTGAAATCACCGCATCACGTGGTGTACGTCTCCTTGCCGACAAAACATTTGACGCCATTGATCCGACGGATTATGACGTCCTGCTCATCCCGGGAGGCATGGGCGGCACCCAGCGTTTACAGAAGCACCAGGGAGTCCTGGAAGCCATACGAACATTCTCTGACCATGCAAAATGGATCGGCGCCATCTGCGCAGGTCCGCTGGTGCTGCAAAGCGCAGGCATACTCGAAGAAAAACTTGTGACGTGCCACCCGGGCGTCCGCGATCAACTGACCGCTCCGCGGGAAAGCAACAGCCGAGTCGTTGTAGACGGTAGGATTGTAACCAGCCAGGGCCCCGGAACCGCGTTTGAGTTCGCCCTTCGATTCATCGAACTCATCGACAGCCCAAAGGCCATGCAGGCCGTTGCCGATGGATTAGTGCTGGCGTAAGGCTGGTGCCATTATACAAAAAACCCGCTTTCTGTAGCCGCCTAAGCCAAAGACTACAGACGGGCAAAAAGCGGGTTAATCCATGAACGTTATGAGCGCCCACGCATGTTGATTCAGTCACGAGCGCTGGAGCGCGCTTCCTTGACCACAACGGCACGTCCCTTGATTTCCTTACCATTCAAGCTTCGCACCGCAGCCTTAGCGGACTTCTGGTCTGCCATTTCAACAAAACCATACCCCTTGGATTTGCCATTCATTTTATTTCGGATAATGCGCACATCCACGACCTGTCCTGAATCACCAAAAGCGCGTTCAAGATCACGTCGAGACACGCTATAGGCCAGATTTCCGACGTACATTTCGACACCCTCGCCTCGGCGCACGACCTTGCCGGGCTTGCGGCCCTTGCCCCCCCTGGGGCTCTTAGACGTCAATCCGAGCGGGGCATAGCGTCCAGCCAAAAGGCCAACAATAAGTCCTGCCAGTGCGTAAATTGCCTTCTCTATAATACTAAAGGCTTCCATGTATCTCTCCTTTGGTTCTGGGTACGGGATATTGGGTTATCTCGTGACAACGGCTCCCGGTGCCGGACTGTCCTATTTCATTTCGAGGAACCCTTCGAGCTTCCTCAACCGTGTCGGATGCCGTAGCTTTCTAAGAGCCTTGGCTTCGATCTGCCGGATACGTTCACGTGTAACATCAAACTCCTTGCCCACCTCTTCGAGCGTCCGGGAATACCCGTCCGTCAGCCCAAACCGGTAATCAAGGACAGCCTGTTCGCGTTCGGTCAACGTATCAAGCACTTCGTGAAGACGATCTTTTAACATACTGTAGGCCGTCATTTCGGATGGATTCTCGGCAGATTTATCTTCGATAAAATCGCCAAAATGCGCATCCTCACCGTCACCTACGGGACTCTGCAGCGAGATAGGCTGCTGAGCCATCTTGTAGACGGCACGCACCCGCTCAACCGGCAAATCCATTTCCTCGGCCGCTTCCTCAGGCGTCGGCTCACGCCCCAACTCCTGCACCAGCTTTTTCTGAACACGAATCAGCTTGTTGATCGTCTCAATCATGTGAACCGGAATTCGAATAGTCCGAGCCTGGTCCGCAATTGCACGCGTCGCCGCCTGACGAATCCACCACGTTGCATACGTGCTGAACTTGTAGCCACGACGGTACTCAAACTTCTCAACCGCTTTCATCAAACCGGTGTTCCCCTCCTGGATTAGATCCAGGAAAGAAAGTCCACGGTTCATGTACTTCTTGACGATGCTGATCACCAGGCGAAGATTGGCCTCAACCATTTCAGTCCGAGCCTGATGCCCTTCACGCATAGATTTGCGCATAAAGGTCGCCTGTACCACCACCGTATCGGTATCCATACAATAGCGCCGTTCGTACTCGCGAAGCTTAGCGTTCACTTCACGCAAACCGTCATCACGCTTCTTTCCTTTTCGGGACTTCATCAGCTTGGCTTTTTGGCCCAGCGCTACGCGGTACGGCCACCACTCTGCACGCTCGCCCTCCTCCGCCATGCCCTCAATGACCTTCTGCTTAAAGTGGAACGTCTTGAATGATTTTGCCAGAAGCTCACGGTTATGCTCAACCGCCATTTCCTTGCGGGCGCGCTGCTGCGCGTTCAGACCGCGCCCCTGTAGAGCAATAAAATGCGTCTGTAGACGCTCGTGCAACACGAGCACCTTCTTGCGCAACTTGGGGAGCTTCTCCAAATAATTCTCACGGCTGTCTACAAACTTATCATGCACAACGCGATCAAAGCGCTCATCCCCATTCTCCAGACGGTCAAGCAACACCAAATACATCTCGCAAGCAAAACCGAACCCATCAAAGGTCTTACGAACACCAATTTCAGCCTTTTCGATACGCTTACAAATCTCCACTTCCTCTTCACGAGCCAAAAGAGGGACCTGCCCCATCTGATGGAGATACATGCGAATCGGATCGTCAAAGAAGTCCAGCTTCTGCTGCCGGGTCGTGGCCTGCGTCTTCTGAACCTGCTTTTGATATTTATCAACGTCGCTGGACTCGATGATCTCAATGTCCATGCCGCGCAGCAAGGAAAGATAGGACTCCAGCTCATCGGCCGTGATGACATTATCAGGAAGATTCTCGTTAATGTCCTCAAAGGTCAGATACCCCTGAGTTTCAGCCAACTTGATCAGTTCTTTGATCTTCTCATTACGCTCTTCGCGCGTCAAAGGACCCGTTTTCGCAGCCTTTCCGGAATCTACCTGCTTTGCCATCCGGTCGGCCTCAGCATGCGCACTGACCTCGTCCTCTTCCCCGCCCATGAGGACTTCTTTAGGCTCGTCCGACTCCTCTTCGTCCTCGGAGGCCTCTTCCTCAATGTGCTCTTCAACCTCTGGCTTTTCCACCTTGGACTTTGCCCGCTCAGATTTCTTCCGCGTGCCGGGCTTCCTGGCCGTGGTCTTTTTTTCGGCTGCCACCTTTTTCGAAGACACCTTCTTTACAGGAGATACCTTAGAAACTTTCTTCTTGGACGCTTTCTTGACTGCTGCCGAGGTCTTCTTGACCTTTACCGCTGTCTTCTTGACCTTTGCCGCTGTCTTCTTGACTGCCGCTGTCTTCTTGACTGCCGCTGTCTTCTTGACTGCCGAGGTCTTCTTGGCTGCTTTTTTCTTCGAACCAGCCTTGCTGGCGGCTACGCTCGATTTTGAGGCAGTTTTCTTGCCTGCCGTGGTTTTCGGTTTAGTTTTCCCTGACGCGACCTTACGTGAGCGCGTCACCGACTTGGTTTTCGACGTTGATTTCGCCATTGGAATATGAATCAAACCCCATTCATCACTGATTTTGGACACAATTCGCCATATAAGAAGCAAGCATAATTACCCTATCCGACATGTCGAAAGCAACACTTTTCGTGCGTTATTTTAATCAAACGTTATTATTTTCGATCCTGACTTGCAATATTAAATGCACGGTGTAGCCGATATAGAGGGCTGATGATTTTCATGCTGCTTTCTCCTTGAAGTATAGTTCGACCCGTTCTTGTGCTGAGAGGCCGTCGAATAGTTTGCGTGGTAGAGCGTTG
>JADHWI010000064.1 GCA_016783565.1 Kiritimatiellia bacterium | reverse complement strand
ATTTCAGCACCACAGACATACCATCATAGGCATGGATGACTTTTCTGACCTTACGAGATATAATGAGCAGCATTCAATCCTTCAGCACATTCTGAAATAGTCAATGAATTCGGGCATAGATGAATTTATTGACACTTCAGGTTGTGATAGGCGCGGATCTCGAAGAGGCTCGCAGACGGCGAGCCGTGCGTAGCCGAAACACTCAAACGGATTTTCTGCGCTTTCAGAGTTTTAAACGGGTGCACACGGAACCGCTGAAAATTATAGGTCTCTTTCACAAGCGAAACCCATTTACCGTTAACCCAAGCGGAAATTTCGTAGTCTTTCAGGCAGGATTCTTCGAACGGAAGCTTGGCACGATGACCATTGGGATCCGTCACAAAGGTAAGCTGAACGGCGTTGACTGGCGTCGGTTTCCCGAAATCCAGTTCGATCCATTGCGGCAGCGATTGCGTGGGATCCGAACGCCACATACTCGCCGGGTTCTGCGCCAGTCTCGTCCACCCGTTAATCACATTTTCCGGCTTGTAATTCTTCAAATCGGCCCGCGGTTCGATTTTGACCGCGTGGAACTCTCCGGTTGAGACCGTATCTTTATAGCCCCGCCCGCCGCGTCCACCACGGTTCGACATAATCGGCCAGTTTACCTGGGACATCTGCGGCAAAGCAATTTTCACAAATTTCGCTGTTTTGGGAAGCGTTGCATTGACCGGAAGCTGGACCCAGCCTTTCAAACCGGCGGGAACATTCAGGACCACCTTTTTGATTGGGGTCCCTGCTTCGTGCTGCGCGATTTCTTCCAGCCCGGTCAACTGAACGGCAGCGGATTGATCCGTGCCTGAATCTGATTCCAAATAGAGTCTCACCGTATCGATTTTTTTCAGGCCCTTAACCGAAACCATGACCCAGCGCGGCATCGTGAGCCCTATCGGTCTTTCAAGGCTGATTACTTCTTCCCCTACCTTCTCATAACTCGAAGCGGTAACCTTGGCTTTGCGTGCGAGGTCGTTCGGATCCTCGTTTTTGATACCCTGAATGGTTTGATCGTTTTTCACCAGCTCCTGCTGCAAGAGCCCGATATGTTTTTTGCCGAACTCACGCGGGTTCATTTCCCGTTCTGCGCAAAGCGCGGCGGCGGTTCCGGCCGCCTGCCCGACCGTGGCAAGCGTTGCCTGGACGCGGACGGTTCCGAGCGCGACGTGGCTATAGCTCATACAGCGACCTGCCATAAAGAGGTTTTCGATATTGCGGGAGTAGGTACTCCGATACGGCACGGAATTGAGAGGCACGTCATCTTTGTAATCGAGGCTGCCCTCTTCGCCCGAATAAATTCCTTTCGGATGATGAATGTCCAAATCCCAGCCCGCATAGGCAATGCGATCTTCAAAAAGCCGACCTGCCTCTACATCGTTCTGGTTGACCATTACATCACCAACCAATCGACGACTTTCGCGCTTGGCATCGAGAATCGGAATCATCTTCAATTTGTAATGCTCCGCTTTGTCCGTCACATCACTGCTATTTTTCACATAATCCCAGAAAGCCAGCGTCACTTTAATCAGCTCATCGCGCGCCTCTTCGGCCTGAAGGGTATCATCGATATCGCCGGGGTGTTCCATCTTAACTGCCATCTACACGCACTGGTAGCCGATGGACTGTTCAGTCCGGGCGGAATGTTCTATGTTGCGCCGAAAGTGAGCACAAAGCCGCTGGAACAGATGTTCCGGGTGCGAGTCATAAAGATGCTGGTCGAAGAAGAGCTGCTTGCAGAGGAATTGGCGCGTAAGCTTCTTTCATGGAAGCACAGTGGATTCAGCGTGTATAACGGTAAGCCGATCAAACGCAATGATCCCGCCGGCCTTAAGCGGGTCGCCCAATATATCATTCGCAATCCATTCTCTGAGCAGAAGATGACCTATAACGAGGAGAACGGGACGGTGATTTACCGATCGCGGATGCACGCCAAGACCAAGCGCAACTTTGAAATATTCTCAGCCGAGGACTTTATAGCCGCCATCACACAGCATATACCGGAGAAAGGGTTTCAGATGGTGCGATATTACGGTTGGTATTCAAACCGTGCCCGGGGAGAACGAGCAAAAAAGCAAGCGGAAGAAACGGAGTCTGCCCACCCCGCAGGCATTCAGGTAATTGACGTCTCAGACTACCAGCCAAGGCGACTGCCCTCTAAAAAGTGGCGGGAGCTTATAAAGCAGGTGTGGGAGGTCGATCCGTTTGACTGTCCAAGGTGCGGCTCAGAAATGAAACTTATCGCGTTGATTGATGATAATGAGGTTATAGAAAAGATCCTTCGCCATTTGGATCTGTGGCCGCAGAATTCTCTGCCGGCGCGGGCACCACCCAAGACGGTTATGCATGAATATACACTTGAGCCATTCTTCGATGGTTACTCTGATTATGACGAGGCCGTCGCTGGGTAACGGATGGGCTGTGCCTGCAAATGGCCTTGAGGTCGGCATTTCAAAGCAATTCTAGATTACAATCACTATCTCCGCTGGTAACCGTCCGTTTCAGCATTGAAATCTGCCCACTGTGTGGCTAGTATCTGTACATCAAACAAGTTTAATTGTTAATTGAGGGCACAGTGAGTGATAAGCCTGAAAGCAAATTCTTATCAGTGCAGCGTGAGATTTGCAAATACCTTTACGATATTAACGAATGCTGCAAGCGTCTGCATCCCGCGTTTTTCTGGTTATGGCAATTTCGAAAGCAATTCACTCAGAATCAGATCTGCTGCTGATTTCATGTCGAAGTCTACTCCTGGTACCAATAGGGGTGAAGTGTCACCTTGAAACCCCGGATGATCAAGTTTCTCGTTCAAGTTCTTTATAAACTCCTGCTGGTTGACCTTACGTCCCTCGGCATCCATGTAGCGCAGGAAACATGATGACACTTGAGCAGGATCCGCTTGCGCTTCGGTGAGACCAAGCCAGAGGTCAAAGAGGTCGCGACCTTTTCGGCGTTGAAAAAGAGCCCGCATTTTTGTTCCCAGCAATTCTTCCAGTGTGTATGTGGTCAACATGCATTTACCCGTGTACCACCGAGAAACGACCTCAAGCTCCCGTTGAACAAAGTCGTTTACGGCAAAATGCTCACGAGTGTTAATCTCAATTTTAATTCTAAGGGGCGCAGACGGAGGGAACTCTGAATCATTTTTGTAGATCAAATTGGCAATACCGGGTCCGCGTTTTCGAGAAGGCTTGCCCAGCCAGGGATTCAGTACGGCCTGTATTCCATCATAGATTGGGCCGATTGGCCCGCTTTCCATCTGGACCAGGTCTATATCTTCTGAATACCTCTTGGCCGAGCTGAAGTAGAGTTTGTGCAGCGCTGTACCGCCCCGAAAAGCCACTGATTCTGAAAGGCTCTTGGATGAAAAGATGTCAGTCAAAGCTCGACTCAATATCAAGTCTTGCTCAACCATCTCTATGGTTTGCCATGGCGCAGTTTCGCGCCACTCTTGTATGTATGCTTCAGGAATCATCGTTCTATATCTGGTTGAACATCGGTGTTCTCGATAATGCGCCAGCGCTTATTGCGTTCACCTTTCGCGGGCAACCGCGAGTCGAGTGGACGCAAAACGCGTCGCCTGTTTCCAATCGCCTCGTCAACAGCATCCGCTTTGTCGTTCCATCCAGCTCTTTCGAGCAGCCAACCAAGCTTCTGTAATGGCGCTACAGCGCAACCAATGTGAACAAGCTGCGCAAGTTCGTGATTGCGCAACGACTCACCGAGTTCCATGATAACGGTTACAGCTAAGTCAAGCGATGGGCAGATACGTTCGTACTTCACTATGTCATACGCGGTTATTTCAGGAATGCCAACATGGAAAAAGCCGGCCGGGCTTTTTATCTGCGACCACATCTTCTGATGGATATTTCGCTTGTGAAAGAAGTCAACCTGCAGTCCGTGATTTTGCACAGAACGATACTGTCGATCGGAGATGACTTGAAACGACATTGGGCGCTGATGAGCGGCTCCGTGTAAAGCAGCAGCACTCAGGCCGGCAACATAGTATTCAGATCCGACAAACCGAGCCCAGTCGTCTATAAACCATTTTGGGTCCAGGCCCTTTTCCTGATGTTGAACGTCAAGTACTAGATAAAATCCACGGCAAAAAGAACTTACCCATCCTTTATCAGTCAGACGCTTGAGGGTCTGGCTTAATTTCTTGCTGTCCTGTTGAAGCGCCTTAGCCGCTTCTTCACGGGAAAAAGAGTATCTTCCCTGCCGAATGAGCTTCTGTACATATTTAATTGGTTGCTGCACATTCATACTAGATAACCTTCACTATATGAATGTTATCGCATATAGACATGCAATACAAGAGTTTATTTGGTTAATTATTGGCGATAGGGCGAGAGACCCCTTTGTTTCCTATTGGTAATGAGCTTCTGTACAATTATAGTCAGGTTAGAAGGTGTTTTTCTTGCATTCAACTGCTAATCATCGGTCTTTATAAACGATAATGAGTTATCAGTTTGACCATTGGTGCCACAAATCAGCCCAAATGACCCCAATCGTGCAGGTTTTTTGGATAGTAAAATGGCTTGAAATCAGGAAAAGTCGGTCAGAAAATGGCACCAATATGACCCAAATCAATCAGCGAACGTTAGATGCACCAGGCAGTTCCTTGAAAGCCACAACCTGTTCCGCGCGAGTTTTCCAGCAGGTAATCTGCTTCAATTTACGCTCGCTGAAATACCGGATCTCAGCAGGATCAGTAAGGCTTAAGAGCTGTCTTTGTATCTGTCTGTCCAGTTTCAATAATCTCATGATCTGTGTTACACGCGCGCGTTAATAACCTTTATTTTCAGCTATTCTAGCCATTGTGAGGGATGGATCAGATTTGAGTTCGTCCTGCCATTGTAAGGCAAGATGCATGTTATGTCTGGGTGCATCAGATTGCTCTTCCAGCTTATAGTATCCATACACCAATTCATGTATTTGGTCTTCTGGATACAGTATTGGGTAGACAGAAAAAGCCGGTAATTTTGATGTGCCGTGGGGCAGGCCGACAATGGTCCTAATGGTAAAGAAGTTCGTGGAATTAACGCTGTTGGGGGTGCCAGCCTTCGCCAACCGACGTCGCCAAGGCTATGTCGGTTAAAAGGCTTCGGCTGGCTGTGGCCCGCTGTAGCTTTAGCGAAAGAGGGCTATGGCCAGCTGGAGAATTGACGAAGGCTGCCCGCCGAAGCAAAGGGCGCCGAAGCTTTAGCGAAGGAGGCCCGCGTAGGAGGGCTTTTACACGCATGAATGACAAAATCTACTACGTTTACCTCCTCAGAAGTATCAAGTTCCCTGACCAGAAATATGTGGGATTTAGCGAGGACGTTGATACTCGCTTCAAAGACCACAACAACGGAAAATCAATCCATACAGCCAAGTATCGTCCATGGAAACTTGTCACCTATCATGCGTTTACAGACAAGAAACAGGCCAAAGAATTTGAGCAATACCTGAAAAGCGGATCAGGACGAGCATTTGCATCGAAACGTCTTTGGTAACGGAAAACACAGCCTACGCCGGATATGTGAGAACGTATAAATTCAAGTTCTTACCAATCCCTGTCGCATTTTCAGTTCAATTCGTTCCTTTAAGCGTTTTGGTGAAATTACCTTAACATCCGGCTGCCAGGAGAGAATCCATCTGACCAGCTCTTTCCATCCCGTAGTCTCAAATTGCATTTCCAGACTTCCATCTCGCCGTCGCTTCATCTTCTGAGTGGGATGCCAAACCCGTTCTTCTATGTAAGTTGCAATCTTTGCATCAAAAAGGAGACGCACATTGAACGGCTTTTCTCCCCGGCTGATGCCAAAGGCGTCCTTGATGTGTTGCTCCGCATCGAAGTTATGGTTTACCTTGAAGAGTTTTCCTGTGCCGCGAATTTTCTTAATCCGGGATATCGCGAAGGTTGACCAAGGTTTCTCATTATCTTCCCGTCGAGCCAACAGGTACCAGTTGCCATGATATGCAAAGAGGTGACATGGCTCAACCACGTATGATTTAGTCTCGCCGTTGAATTTCCGGTATATCATGCCGACCCGTTCTGACCGGCTTGTGTACTTGGCCACTTCCGCCCACATATCCGGATCCAAGAGAACATGATCTTCTGCAATTACTGACAGGTTCTCCGTGAGGCCTTCAATGTCCATCGAGACGGTTCCCTCAAGCGATTCCTCAATCTTTGATAATGTGGAGCGCATGTCCATTTCCAATGGTGTGCCTTCAAAAGCGCCCAGCAGTTTGCGGGCAATTGAGAAACTGAAGACCTCTTTTCGGCTGAGCCGGACCGGCGGCAATGAATAGGAATCATCTGTCAGCAAGTAGCCTTTCCGGGACTCATCATATTCGATAGGAGCATTCTCTTCGTCTCGCAGAAAATCCATATCACGGGCTACTGTACGACGTGAAACACCCAGTTCCTCTTGAAAATCGGAGCTGTTTGCCAGATATCCGCTCTGCGTTCCTTCCCGGACCATCTCCAGAACGCGCCTGATCCGGTAATACTGCGGTCGTGAATTTGTTTTCATTATTTCTCCACCTGTGCCGTTAGATGGCACAGGTCCTTTTATACAATTGTCGGCATGGTGGATCAAGTCTATCGTCCAAGAAAGCCGCAATTATCGCCGCTGTGGAAATGTCTCTGCCAGCACTTCTACGATTTTGTGCAGGCATATCCTGAAGCATATGAAAAGAAATACGGTTTTCTGAAACCAACCGTAGAAGAGGTTGTAGATAAATACCTGGACTGTGGTGACCTTAGCAAAGGCTTTGCGCGGCTGCACTGTGACAAGTGCAACAAGGACTACCTGCTGGCGTTTTCATGTAAAGGACGCTGGTTCTGTCCGTCCTGTCACCAGAAGAAGGTGCTTCTATTCGGCGAGTTCATCACGGATTCAGTGGCCTACCCCTTACCACACCGTCAATACGTCTTCAGCCTGCCCATTATGCTGCGCGTGTATTTCCGAAATAATCGCTGGCTTCTTAAACAACTGTGTAAGATAGCCAACGAATGCCTGCTGGAATTCCTGCGCCAGGTCACGCACAAGCCCGACGGCCAGCTCGGCATGGTTATGACCATCCATACCTTCGGTGAATACCAGGGTACAACTGCCATCTACACGCCCTAGTAGCAGATGGCCTGTTCAGTCCGAGCGGCATGTTTTACGTGGCACCGAAGGTCAGCACAAAGCCACTGGAACAGATGCTCCGGGTGCGAGTCATAAAGATGCTGGTCGAAGAAGAGCTGCTTGCAGAGGAATTGGCTCTGAAGCTTCTAAGCTGGAAGCATAGCGGATTCAGCGTGTATAACGGTAAGCCGATCAAGCGTAATGACACCGATGGCCTTAAGCGTGTTGCCCAATACATCATTCGCAATCCCTTCTCCGAACAGAAGATGACATATAACGAGGAGAACGGAACGGTGATTTATCGATCCAGAATGCACGCCAAAACAAAGCGTAATTTCGAGGTATTCTCGGCCGAGGACTTCATAGCCGCCATCACACAGCATATTCCTGAAAAGGGCTTCCAGATGGTTCGCTATTACGGTTGGTACAGCAATAGAGCAAGGGGCGAGCGTGCAAAGAAAGAGGCGGAAGCTGCTGAACCTGAGAACCCGGCAAGTGTACAGGTCATTGACGTATCTGATTATCAGCCCCGCCGCCTTCCTTCAAAAAAATGGCGGGAGTTGATTAAACAGGTATGGGAGGTGGACCCTTTTGATTGTCCAAGGTGTGGTGCGGAAATGAAACTTATCGCACTGATTGATGATAATGAGGTTATCGAGAAGATATTGCGGCACCTGGAGTTGTGGCCGGAGAATTCTCTGCCAGCCCGCGCCCGACCGTCGTAGGTTTTGTGTTTTTATTGTCGATTGACAGATACGTCGATATTGACGTCGACCTCTAATGGACGACCCTAATGGAACCTATTCCCGCGGCCCTACAGGTTCTTGAGAGTTGCCTGGGATTTCTTTGATGCGGTCGTACCGGGATAATCGGCGATAAGTTTTTTGAGCGCGGCCTTTGTCTTCTCTTTTCCGGCAGCCTGATAGTTTTTACGAATGGTGAGATAGAGCTTCTCCGCCTCCTGCCCCTCAGCAAGCTTAGCGATCTTCTCAAGCTCATCGGCGGCTTTCTGGCTGCCGAGCTTCTTTGCCTCTTCAAGAAGAGGAACGGCCGCGGCGTAGCGTTTCATCCGCACCTGGCGCATGGCGCTGTCGTAAGCCTTTTTAATCTTCGCTGACTGCTCGCTTCCAAGCATCACCAGGTTTGCATCCGGAAGAGATAACACCGTTGCCCACAGGGCCGTAGGAAGGGTCCGTGACCCGTAATGGAGATCGCCGCCGGTGCCGTCTCGCTGGGGCTGGGTATAGAAAGAGCCGTCAGGGCAGCGCGCGGACATCATAAGGTCCCTGTTGGCATCCAGCACCAGCCGCAGCGGCTCAGCGTAACCCGTATTGGCGGCGTAACCCAGGGCAAGAAAACACATCCAGCCATGAAGCATTCCGGAGCCGTGACCATTGACAATACAGCGGCGAGTCCTGCAGATCTTGTTGATGTGGTGACGGGCCACCTGAGGCGAATAGTCCTGCCATGGCCGTATCGAATGCACCAGCGCCATTGCCCCCTTGGGAATACCAGCGGCGCGCGCATCATTAAATGTCCTGATATCGACTTTCAGATGGTTGAGTGACGGGGTCACCTCTTTCGGCCGGTAGTCGTAGACCTTCTTGCCATGCTCGGGCCAGCCGTAACCGTAATCGCCCTGCGGCGAGTCGCCATCTTTACGCACCAGCTCCATGTCCATAGTAATCAGCGTCTTCTCATAAGCATCTTTATGTATGTCTATCCCCGCCTTCTCCATCATCGCCCAGGCCAGGCAGGCCAATCCTGTTATGCCCGACATCGGGCCATACCCGCTTGTCTTCTCTGAATGCCCAAACGTGCTGTTGGCATAGACCTGATGTTTCTTCAGCAGGTCGTTAACTCTACGCAGAGTCTTCTGGTACTTAGTCGTGCCGGTCCTGAACTGGTACTCGCACATGACAATAGCATACATCGTAAGCTGCCAGTTCCATGTCCTGTCATCAAAACTGTTAACCTTGGTATCGAGATGCTTTCTGACCTGCTTCGTATATTTATCACCCTGTGCAAGGAGCGCGATACAGCTGAATATCTGGGCGTGGGCGGCGCCGGGCCACTTTCCGTCTTTCTGATTATCGACCAGCCACTTGATCGCGTCATCCCGGAGCTTCTTCGACTTTGCGCAGCCATACGGAAAATTCGGCGCAAGCGCAATTTGCATAGGCATCCTGACCGATGCCGTCATCTCTTTGCCATTGCGGAGCAGGAGTATATCCAGCTTCCCCCTGTTCTTTGCCTCCGCCGCCTCAACCGCCTTTCCCAGATCGGTCAAAGGTCCCTCATAACCCCATCCAAACCAGTACCCGAATTTATAAGGGGTCTTGAAGCGCTCGCCGTTGACGCCGATTATGATATCGCCGGGCTTCACCGTGAGCGAGGCCGGGGATTTGGGAAACACATACCTGACTGCAAACTGAGAAGCCATCCCCTGCATCTGGATCTTACCGTCCTTATCCGTCATAAGCGCACGGATACCGGTAGGCCCGAGATTGCTGAACCAGCCCTCCCCTGCCTCCTCATACTGCACATAATCAGGCCCGCACTCGTTCGGCTTGCGCTTGAGCCAGTTCGCCTCCAAACGCTCATCTCCCTCGCCAGCCTCGGCTGCAAGAACCGACAGCAGCAGTATAAAAACAGTGAGTTTAATGTTCATTTCCACTCCCAATTATTGCCCAATCCTGCTTTATACTAGCCAATAAAGCGCCATACGCCTATCGCACAAACGTGCGATAGACAGAATTTCGCCCATTTAGTAAAATATTGATAATGGAAGGACTATATCCGGGCTGGATGGGCATTTAGATGAATAAAATAGCGATTTTGAGTGGGCTATTGGGGGGAGACGAAATGCGGACCCTATTCCAAGGTAGGGCGTGCTCGCCGAGCCGTCCGCATACGAGTGCTGCCCGCCTAGCCGTTGCGATTCTGCTGCTCACCGCCACCGCTCAGGCCGACAGCATGGTCCAGTGGGGCGCGCCGGGCGGGGAGAACATCATTTCCGACCACCAGGGTTGTGGTGGGACGGGCACCTATGATCCCGGCACCGCGATCAATCCTGCCTACGGCGCGAATGGCTACTACATAGACAGCGCAAACCGAACCCCAACGATATACGGCGCAGACAACTGCACCTTTGAACTCCGGAATGGAGGGACTGATGTTGCCTGGCTGGCGAAATACATTAACGCAACCGGAGAGGTCATCAGGGCGATGCTCGTCTGGCAGGATCAGGATTTCATGACCGAGAGGAAAACGACCGTTACCAATTTCTCGCTGAATATCTGGGGAGATGCGTCGTCTCTTACCTATACAAACCGCTGGCTGGTTGAGAAGTCGGGGCAGTTCTACGTGAGCCAGG
>JADHWI010000063.1 GCA_016783565.1 Kiritimatiellia bacterium | reverse complement strand
TTCGAATCTCGGCGCCCCGACCATATAAACTCTTTAAAACGCCACCTTAACAATTTCTATTGGGTGGATGCCACGACTCCAACGTCATCGTCTACTCATGATTCCTCGAACCGGTACCCTACCCGCGGAACGGTATGGATCAATCGACCAAATCCACGCCGACCCCCAAGCTTCTTGCGCAGACTGGCGACAAAGTTATCCACCGTACGTGCAGTTCCCTCGTAGTCCCACCCCCATATACGCTCAAGAATAACATCGCGGCTGAACACCTGGCCGGGTGACTGAGCTAACAAGCACAGCAAATCAAACTCCTTTGCCGACATTTCAACGCGCTTCCCCTTGATCTGAATACGTCGAGCAGCTTGATCAATCACCAGTTCACCAAACTTCAGCGGTGGCTGCGATTGCTCCTGCGTACGTCGACGTCGCAACATCACCTCCACGCGAGCAATCAACTCGGGAAGATCAAATGGCTTGCTCATGTAGTCATCAGCGCCCAGGTTCAACCCCTCAACCTTGTCTCGCGCCCTCCCCCTTGCGGAAAGCATCAAAACCGGCACATTCTGCCCACGCTTGCGCAACTCCGACAGAATATCGAGACCCGACCAACCCGGCATCATAATATCCAACACAATCAGATCCGGTCGCTCGTCAAATGCTGCCCGCATCCCCTCATCACCATTGGCTGCCAGAAGCACAGTATACCCCTGCAAACGCAGATTCATCGCCAGACCTTCCCGCAAAGATCGATCATCCTCCACAATCAATATTGATTCTTTAGATTCTAAATTCTCACTGACCATCACTCTACCCTGACTCCCCCGGCAACTTGACCGTAAACGTGCTCCCCATACTCTTCTCGCTGCTCACGCTGATCGACCCCCCGTGTCGCTCCACCAGATGTCTCGCAACTGCTAATCCAAGCCCCGCACCCTTGGAATTTGTGCCATCATGCCGCTCAACACGATAGAATGCCTCAAACACACGACGTTGCTCCAATATGGCCAACCCCATACCATTGTCCAGCACCTCAATCACAACCTCATTCGCTTCGTCACGCACAACCAACCGTATCCATTTCTTTTGCCCCGTATACTTGTACGCATTAATCAGAAGATTCAGGATTACCGCGTTTAACGCCAGGGGATCGTGCTGAACGGGAAGGCGACTATCGATGGAGCACTCAAAATCCAAGTCAGACATCACAACCATTGTGCGAAAACGTTTAATCGCATCCTCAACAGCCTCCACCACGGGCTTCACTTCCATCTCCAGGGGCAACACATCCTTTGATGACGCCCGCCACATCAGAACGCGATCCACCATGACATCCAGCCACTCGGTCTCCCGAAGAATCGTGGCAAGACATTGTGACATCTGCTCGGGATCACCTCGAAGCTTCCCTGACTGTAACGTCTGAGCATACAAACGAATCGCACTTAGAGGCGTCCGGAATTCATGCGAGATATTAGCCACAAAATCGGCCTGTCGACGTGCAAGACACGCTTTCTTTCCCGTCAACACTACCGCAATGATACCGCTGCCCGCAGCCGCTATGGCAAAAGAAATCACCAACACGCCGGTCACGATGCTGCCCGCATTCCTGGCAATGACAAGAGCTACAATCCCCGCCGCTGTCGCAAGCATAACAGGCAGTAGCACACCCACCGCAATCAACACGATCACCGCAGTGAGATCCAGGTTAAGCATCAAGCGTTTCATATGAGTCTGTCCTCAAGGACAGAATGCACCAAATCATCAGCAGGCTCAACACGATTTGCGCAGCAACTTCGATCTCCCACTCCTCAATCCACAACTCTCCCTTATCTTACATGCAATTCACAGACCTTACGGAAATGATAACCGGAGATGGCCAGATTGACGGCCAAAGGAAATAACCGGGGACGCCGAAGCGTGGTCCATAGCAGAAGCTTCCAATAATGCAGGCGTTCTTTTCCGAATACGCCCAATCGATACAGCGAGCGCAGAAGAGCCATGATGTCAGAACGCGTCAACCCAACTCCGCGCACAGGCGCCCGGTACTCAAGCAATAACGTCTTTACCCGTGCATAGTAATGCCTGGGCGAATAGATATGCGTTAGAATCTCCTTGTACCCTTCATGCAACCGCTGAAAATCCATCAAGGACTTAATGTTTGTCGTGCCCTCTACGTTATCTCCTGATGCAGCACCCTGCAGGCGACCCTGCTCCTTCATGCGCTGATAAAGACGCGTCCCTTTGGGGGCCTGCAAAAGACCTACCATGGCCGTCACAATGCCGCTCTTCTGGATAAACTCGATCTGCCGCCTGAATACGGATGGTTGATCACTGTCAAACCCGACAATAAAACCGCCTTGCACCTGAAGTCCCGCCCGCTGGATACGTTTGACATCAGCCACCAGGTCCCGATGCGCGTTCTGCGTCTTACTGCATTCAGCCAGCGAATCTTCATCTGGTGTCTCAATGCCCACAAACACCGTATCAAAGCCCGCCGCTGTCATCAGCGTCATCAACTCAGCATCATCAGCCAAGTTGATTGAGGCCTCAGTTTGAAACGTGATCCCTTTCTTGTTTTTCCGCCAGGCAATCAGGTTCGGCAGGAGATCCGTCTTGAGATGACGCTTGTTTCCAATAAAGTTATCATCCACAAAAAACACTCGGCCATGCCATCCATGCGCATACAAAGTATCCAATTCCGCAATGATCTGGGCCGTGCTCTTGGTTCGAACCTTTCGTCCCAATAAAGACGTGATATTACAGAAATCGCAATTGAATGGGCACCCACGCGAATACTGAATGCCCACGGCATGGTACTGTTTGAATTCAACCAGGCTCCAGTCAGGAACAGGCGTCTCCGCCATTTCCGGGAAACGCTTGGTTTCGTACAAACGCCGAGCCGTTCCCCTGGACCAATCCTCAAGAAAGGGCGGCAACGTAATCTCAGCTTCATTCAGCACAAAATGGTCAACGTCTGAAAACTCCTCATGCTCCATCGTAAATAACGGGCCACCCGCCACAACCGTCAGCAAAGCGTCCTTACAACGACGAATGACACGCTTCGCGGCTTCCTTCTGGATCATCATTCCGCCAACAAACACCAGATCAGCCCATGCCAGATCCTGCTGTCGTAACGACCGAATATTCATATCCACAAGACGACGTCCCCACTGCTCCGGCAACATTGCGGCTACCGTCAAAAGCCCCAGCGGGGGAAATGTGGCTTTCTTTCCAACAAAGCTCAAAGCGTGCTTATAACTCCAAAACGTATCAGGAAATTCAGGATACAATAACAAGACATTCATCGTGAAGACTCCTTTCTTTTTCTCATCTTCACAGACAGCATGCCAACCCCATGTCATGCTTTTGTCATCAAGCCAAACTTTTTTTCAAATCCTTTTTTCTTGCATAACCCGTTGATATCGTGTCAACTACGCATTCACACAAAGAAAGGTGAATGCGTCATCATCACGTCTTGCGCAAAAGACATAACATTTTAATTTTCCCACAGAATCGGGGCAGAAACACGTCACCACACAGCAAGAGAAACAGGAGACAGTATGACCAAGCGTGACCTTATCGTCAGGATTTCTAAAGAGACAGGACTCGTACAGGAAGACGTGCAAGTCGTACTGCAAAAATCTCTCGATTATATTACCGAAAGCCTTGTGCGTGGCGAAAATGTTGAGTTCCGCAATTTCGGTGTCTTCGAAGTACGTCAACGTAACGCGCGCATCGGGCGCAATCCGAACAAGCCGGAACATGTCGTCAAAATCCCCGCCTGCAAAGTGGTGAAATTCAAACCAGGAAAAGAGATGAAAACGCTCATCGAGAATCTGCCTACTTCCTGACGTTTAAGCAAAGCATTCATTCAGTTCATAAAGCAGGTAAACATGGGCAAGCCTCACAAGTCCTTTGCGCCGCCCAAAGGTATGCGCGATTTCTATCCTGAAGACATGCTGGTGCGAAGCCGCATTTTTGATGCCTGGCGGAAGGCTGGCAAACAGTCAGGATTCGCAGAATACGATGCCTGCGTGGTAGAAACCCAGGACCTCCTCAAGCGCAAGGCTGGCGAAGAAATCGTCGATCAGATCTACACATTTAAAGACAAGAGCGGACGGGAACTGGCCTTGCGCCCCGAAATGACCCCCACCCTGGCCCGCATGGTCACAGCCCGTGAAGGCTCATTGAGTTTTCCCATCAAGTGGACCACCATCGCTCAATGCTTCCGCTATGAACGCATGACCCGCGGACGAAAACGCGAACACTACCAGTGGAATCTCGATGTGGTCGGCTGCGACTCGCCAGCGGCTGAGGCCGAGATCATCGCGACTGCGGTAGCTGCCCTTGCTGAAATGGGACTCAACCGCGAGCACTACCTCGTACGCTTCAGCAGCCGCGCCCTTCTTGGCGAACTGTTAAACGCCCTCGGAATCGATCACGACCATCACGCCGCGACCTTTCTCGCCCTGGACAAGCGCGGAAAAATCAGCGATGAAGCCATTGAAGACCTGCTCAAAAAAGAAGGTGTTGATCACGAGACGGCATCCAAAGTCTTCGATCTTCTATCCCTGCATACACTTGAAGAAGTTTCTGCACGTATTCCGGACAACTCACCCGCGCTCACCGAAGTGGAGCAATTTCTTTCCTTTGCCGAAGCCTACGGCATCCGTGATCTCCTTAAGTTGAACCTGTCAGTGATCCGTGGGCTATCCTACTACACCGGTATCGTTTTCGAAGGGTTTGACTCACGCGGAGAACTACGGGCCATTTTTGGCGGCGGTCGTTACGACAGTTTGCTTTCTGATCTCGGAGGATCTGCCCGCACTGCCGTGGGCATGGGGTTTGGAGATGTGGTGGTAGCCGAGCTGCTCGCAGAAACGGAGACTGATAATGCCACACCCGTAATCGAAGCCGTACGCGTCGGATTCATGGAGGAATCACAACGCACAACGGCCATCCAAGTCGCTGCTGCGCTGCGCCGTCAAGGACGCACCGCACACCTGGCACTCACACCGGAGCGCGCCAAGAACTTCTTTTCCCAGGCATCAAAAACCGGTTGCAATGAAGCGATCTACATTGGGCCGGATGATATCGAAACGGGAAAGATCCGCATCAAAAACATGGTCACCCGCGAACAGCGGGAGATGGATGTCGGGGATTTGTGAGCTGCACGTGCTTGCGGCGCATACCCACCATTGACCAATAACGATTAACTCCCTATCTCCCCCACTTAAGAGTGATCTTTAACGTCGATCACTTCGTGATGTTCGCCCTTGGGCGGGTTGGGAAGCTTTAGGTTAATGTGAAGCTCGCGCAGTTGCTGCAACGATACCTCACAAGGTGCCCCCATCATCAAATCCTGCGCGCGCTGATTCATGGGAAATGCAATCACCTCGCGGATATTGGATTCGTTGGCCAACAGCATCACAATGCGATCAATACCTGGAGCAATACCACCATGAGGAGGCGCGCCCATCTTGAATGCATTGAACAGGCTCGGGAATTCCGTCTCGACCGTTTCGCGATCGTAACCGGCAATCTCAAATGCCTTTAACATCACATCAACACGATGATTTCGGATCGCACCGCTGGAGAGCTCGAACCCGTTACAAACGATGTCATACTGGTAAGCCAGCACATCCAGGGGATCCTTACCCTCCAAGGCTTCCAGCCCACCCTGAGGCATCGAGAACGGATTATGAGAGAAGATCACGCGCTGAGTATCCTCATCCAACTCGAACATGGGGAAATCCACGATCCAACAGAACCGATAGACATCCTTTTCAATCATGTCCAGATCCGCCCCCAGCTTCGCACGAATATCGCCGGCAATAGCATTCGCAGACTTGGGCTTATCACTCACAAAGAAAACCACGTCCCCATCGGAGACCTCACAGCGTTCAGCGATCCGGGCCACCTCATCCTCACCCAGAACCTTGGCCACCGGCCCCTTTACGCCACCGTTATCCCACACGATGTAAGCCAACCCCTTGGCGCCAATCGACTGCGCGTACTCAACCATCTTATCAAAGAAACTACGCGGCTTGTCAGAGATTCCCGGCACGCGCAATGCGCGCACCACGCCACCCTTGGTGACCACCGTGCGGAAAACATTGAACTTGGACTCCACAAACAAGTCGGACACATCCTGTATCTCCAGGGGAATACGCAGGTCCGGCTTGTCTGTCCCGTATTTGAGCATTGCCTCAGCATAAGGAATGCGGACAAATGGCGCTGAATCCATTTCCCTGTCCGAGAACTCCGAAAACACACCATGCAACACATTCTCTACGACCTCAAAAACCTCGTCCTGCGTCGCGAAGGACATCTCAATGTCAAGCTGGTAGAACTCACCCGGAGAACGATCCGCACGCGCATCCTCATCACGGAAACAAGGCGCAATCTGAAAATAGCGATCAAAACCGGCGATCATCAACAACTGCTTGAAGATCTGAGGAGCCTGCGGCAAAGCGTAGAACTTACCAGGGTGCACGCGACTTGGCACCAAGTAATCCCGAGCGCCTTCGGGCGAGCTGCTCGTCAGAATCGGGGTCTGATACTCCCGGAAATTCTGTTCAACCATGCGACGGCGGATTGACGCAATCACATCAGACCGCAACCGGATATTCCGTTGCATACGCGGACGGCGCAAATCAAGGAACCGATAACGCAACCGCTGTTCTTCAGGACCATCTTCTTCACCCGCCAAATATAGCGGAAGCTGCCCTTCAATGGGGCCTTCCTCGACAACAGTCTCCGCGACAAGCTCAATCGCACCCGTAGGGATCGACGCATTCACCGTCTCCTCCGAACGCGGATCAACACGCCCTGTCACCGTAATAACCGTTTCCAATTTAAGATTCTGACACAGGTCAAAAATATCACAGTCCGGCTGTATGACAACCTGGGTCACCCCGTAATGATCACGCAGATCAATAAAGAGAAGACTACCATGATCGCGTTTGCGGGAAACCCAGCCGGACAGGCGGGCCTCCTGCCCTGCATGTTCTGCTCTCAAATCGCCACACGCATGGGTGCGGTATGGATGTGTCATCTTTATCTCCAGTCCTCTTGGTTAAACATCAAAGTGGGGCATGTTAGGGTAAAAACGCGACCATTTCAGCAAAAAAGGAAGTAGTCACTCGCTCACGCTCACAGCACCTTCGAACAATCCGAAATCCCAAATCAAGAATCCGAGATAACATCACTCCGTGATCGTCACAGGGGTACCCTCGGGGACAAGATCGTACAACTCTTCAACATCCTTATTCCGCATACGAATGCATCCGGCGCTGACAGATTGGCCAATGGTCGTCTCATCCCGGGTCCCATGAATACCATACCCCCTGGCAGGCGGCGTATCACCAGTCGGAAGAATTCGCATCCAGCGTGTACCCAGAATATTCTCCTTCTCGCCGAAAGCAAAAGACTTTCCGTCCGGACGCCACCAGGTCGGTTCCACCGTCTTCTCCCGAATCTCGAATGTTCCCGATGGGGTGCGTTCGTACTTACCGGTTGCTACCCCATAGCGCTTGAAATATTTGCCATTCATCAGAACAAGAAGATCATTGCGTGCCTTACTGACTTCAATGGAAAACTTCCCAGCCATGACCCGCAATCGATCTCCCGCCATGATCCGATTGGGATCCATGATCTCATTACTCCTTTGAAGCAACTCGACCGTGGTTCCATGTTTCCGAGCGATCACTTTCAGGGAATCACCCGATTTCACAACGTATTCAACCTTCTCCGGTGCCCGACGCGGACTATCGGCAATCGCCACGTTCAACGCCCCCAGGCGAGCTTCAATCTCTCGACGCGTCTTAATGCGCACATTTTTCGCCAATGCTTCCCAGTACTTATTTCGAGCGAGAACCAACTCGTCATCTGTTTCCATCTGACGAGCCGCAATCAGAAACGCACTCACATCTTCAAACGCAGCAAACTGCTCCCCAGACTCACCCGACACAACCTCTTCAACAGAAACAGGGTCGTTCTTCTCCCCCGGCGTCCGTGTCGAAAAATAGCGATAAAGCCCCGCACCCACAATGATCACCGCCAAAAGAATCAACCAGAGCTTTCGGCTGGGCACCTTAAGATCCTCCAAGTCCCTGAAATGTACATCATCGGCCATAATTCATATCCTTTCCTTACCTTAAATACAGATTACTACGTTACAGGATTGTGGGGCAGAAGGAAAAGAGTTAATGGAGATTGAGCGAGAAAGAGTTATGCGTTATTCGTTAACCTGTTAGCCCTCCCAGGTCGGGAGCAGGCCGATTCGTGTGGGTAGGGAGTTTATAAGTAACTATACCTATAATCCATTTCCTCGGCTTGTAGGATGGGCTTCCCGAAGGGAGCCCGTGCTTCGATCGGTATAAACGCGCTCCCCGATATTAATCGGGGAAGCACGTCCTACAAATCATTTGTCTATAACAACGTTTTTTATTAGTCGTAACTGATGTCGAATTTTCAGAAATTTATACACACGACCTAAGGGATACAAGTGAACCATTAACCATTAACGATAAACTCTATCACCCTCTCCCGGTTCACGTCCCGGAGATGGCCTTGATATCGCCACTGATTGAGCTCTCGATCCAGGTCCCGTTCATGGCTTTGCCCGACATATCAGAGAACGTCTCAACAACAACCGAATCATCTGCCGGATCGATTACGGCTGCTCCCGCATTGTAAGTACCGGTGAACGAACCCGTAATGGTCACACGCGCACCACTGGAGCTGTTCCCTTGCACCTCGAACTGCCCTGTCACGATACCGGAGGTCTGGCCAGTATCATCACCACCACCAGGCTCAACCGAGAAGAAGTTTCCATCGTACACAGCACCGTTATTATCCACAAATCTCAAAATGTTTCCGCTCTGAGTGACCACAAAGCTATAAATCTTGTTGCCCGTGTTCCCCGGATCTTCCTGCCCTTCCGTACCGCCGCTTGTGTAAAGATAGGAAGCAACAATTGTAGGTTCGCCAGGAATAATATCATCAACTAGTGAAATCGTCCAAGCGCCAGTCTCGTAATTAATCGTGCCTACCGTTTCCGACGTACCAGTAAGCGTACCATCCCCATTATCAGTCCAAGTATAGACACCCGCATTGATAACCAATGATCCCTCTTTGACAGGCTTGTTGTCAAGAGTCCCGCTATAGTTAAAAGTCCAATCCGGGCCAGGAGGTGCAATCGTACCAATCACCTCACCCGTGATATTGATTTCATCCGGTTCTGTCCCAGGTGTACCCGTAAACCCGGAAACCAGCACGCCCCCATCTTCCGCCCGGTACGTTCCGCTGAAATCCACCCAGCTCCAACTATCATTCCAGGTCTGCCCACCTCCGGACGAAGACCACTCACAACCGGAAATCAGGGCGGCAATCGCCAATACAGGAACCATCGCAATCACAAAACGCTTCATTGAACTATTCTCCTTGAAGGCAACCGATCACCACCAGGTGCTCGACGCATTCATCGCTTTTATTCACTCTATAAACAGAACCCTTATGATATGGGTTCAACACGCCCACAACAAGTGATTTCTTTGACCAGCGCAACCCTGAGACCTCTCTGTTAACCCAATGCCTCAGGTCAGAGCTGACTCTACAGTCTTTTGTATCCCTGCTGCGCGGGACACGTCACGCTCACGACGTGACATATCCCCACAAACACCCATTAACCGATAACGATTAACTCTCTCCCTCTAGTTCCCCGTCAGGCAATCCACCTCGGCCGGAGCCTGCGGACCGATCTGGTCCACAACCACACGATAGAAGACCACGCCTTCATTCGTGCTATCCAGCAGACTAACCGTGCCATCTGTCGAGCCGTCAACCGTCAACTGCCCCACGCTGGTCCAATTGGTCAGATCCACACTGGAAACCAGCCGGAAAGTTACATCCCACGCGGCCTGATTGGCAGCCACACCCCAGCTCACCTGCGGCTTTCCACTACCCAGATCGACCGTGATATCAGTGATGACAACCATGGCCGATGCCAGCGGATCCAGCGGATCACTTCCGGCCGCGATCTCCATAAAGTCATTGACCCCGTCACCGTCTGTATCAGCCTTCTGAGCATCCAGGTCTGTGCCGGTTCCCGTGCCAACATCGTATGGCGTGTAATCCGCACTGCCATCCCACGCCACTTCGGCCGCAGTGATGATGAGATCATTATCTTCATCGGGATCGGTCAGGTCCAATCCCCACTCTTCCTCAGATCCATCAGGTATCAGATTCCTGTTTGTGTCAGGATCCAGCGGATCTTCATCCACACCATCCGGAATGCCGTCGCCATCGGTATCCGCTTCAGTAGGATCAGTACCACGATTCTGCTCTTCGAAGTTGGACGAACCATCCTCATCCGGATCAGCATCTCGATCATAATTAGACGTCGGTGTAGGATCCATGAAATCAGCGCCGAAGTACGCATACTCCCATGCATCCGCGAGGCTGTCATGATCGGTATCCACATGATCTATCTCCAGAGTTGCTCCAGCAATCGAACCAGGCAGTGTCCATTCGCCCGGGCGACGGTACTCG
>JADHWI010000062.1 GCA_016783565.1 Kiritimatiellia bacterium | reverse complement strand
GATCCTACAATGCACCGGATCAAAAAGCGGATCCATGAAGAGTGCGGATAACAGCGTGACGCACAGGGAACTGAAAAAGTGGTGTCCGTCGAGACGGACCTATTGACATGCCTTCTCATAACAGCGGTTACTACAGAAGGTCCACTGTAGTAGTCGCTCCGTGAGCGACAGGGCGCAGGGGGCCGGAAGTCGCGCGTCTGATCAATAATATTGATTTCAAAAGAACACAGATGGTAGGTGTTACCCATTCAGAACAGCAAATGGTGCATCTTGCGGATATATCGCAAGTATTGACATTTGCGGTCATTTCTACTAAAAAACCACCCCTTAAATTTGTTTTTGGAGAGCACATGTCAGAATATTTTGAAATTCGGTGGCACGGACGAGGCGGTCAGGGGACCGTAACCGGTGCCAAATCGCTAGCAGAGGCTGTTCATGGTGCAGGAAAGCATGTATCGGCATTTCCTGACTATGGACCGGAACGTCGCGGTGCCCCGTTGCGGGCATTCAATCGTTTTTCTGACGGTAAGATCCAGATCCATGTTCCTGTGTTGGAGCCCGATGTGGTCATGATCGTGGACCCTACGTTGATTGGCTCCAAGGATTTGGTTGCGGGAATCAAGGACGACACGGTGTTCGTCGTCAATACGGAGAAGCCGGCAGCGGAGATCCGCGAGGGACTTGGCCTCGATAAACAGCCGTTGTATACCGTGGCTGCTAATGTCATCTCGAATGACCTTTTCGGTAGAGAAATTCCGAATTCGGCCATGATGGGCGCATTCGCCAAAGTCTGTTCGGACGTGATTTCATTGGAAGTTTTGATGGAGGAAGCAGGGGCTGCATTTGAGCATCTGCTGTCTGCGGATCTTGTGGACAAGAACCTGGACGCGATTAAGCGCGGGCATGATGAGACAAAATCAGAATGAGCGATAACAAATATAAACTTAAAGACTGGCAGGATCTTCCGAAGGGCGGCGTGATTCCCGAGGGCGGGAATGCGGCTGACTACGAGACCGGAACGTGGCGCACGAAGCGACCCGTTTGGAAGGAAGAGAACTGCATCCATTGTATGACTTGCTGGACGTTTTGCCCGGAAGAAGCCTACAAGCTTCGCGATGGCGAGACCAAGAGCGGCAAGCCGCGTAAAGAGATTAAAGAAGTTGATTATTATCACTGCAAGGGTTGTGGGCTTTGCGCGAAAGAATGCCCGATCAACAAGAAGGGTGATAAGACCGCCATTGATATGCATCACGAGGAAACTTAAGAGAGAAACACTATGCCTGCTAGAAAAGCAATAACGGGAAATGGCGCCATGGCTGAAGCCATGCGGCAGATTAACCCGGAAGTTGTTGCTGCATTCCCGATTACACCTTCAACACAGGTGATCGAGGATTTTGCTAAATTTGTTGCGGATGCTCGCGTGGATACCGAGCTGGTAACGGTGGAGAGCGAACACAGCGCCATGTCCGCCTGTATTGGGGCATCCCTGTCGGGAGCCAGGGCCATGACGGCAACGTCATCCCAGGGACTCGCGCTTATGTGGGAGATGCTCTACATCGCTTCCAGCATGCGGCAGCCCATCATGATGACGCTCGTCAATCGAGCGCTTGCGGGTGGGATCAATATTCATTGTGACCATGGCGATTCCATGGGCGCGCGTGATGCAGGCTGGATTCAGATTTATTCGGAGAATAATCAGGAGGCATATGACAACATGGTTATGGCCCCGGCAATAGCTGAAAATGCCGGCGTACGCCTGCCGATCATGGTTTGTCAGGATGGCTTTATCATTTCGCATTCCATTGAGACCATGCAGATTGAAGACGATGAGGGGGTCAGGAGTTTTATTGGCGAACGTTTGACGGAGCATTCGTTGCTTGATACCGACAATCCCGCCTCCTGGGGGGCGTTGGATCTCGCGGACTACTACATTGAACACAAGCGGGCGCAAATCGATGCCATGGCGAATGCCAAGACGGTCATTCAGGAAGTGTCCGAGAGATTCAATGAGCAGTTTGGCCGGAAGTACGAGTTGTTTGAATCGTACCGGTTGGAAGATGCCGAGCGCGTGATCGTGGCCATCAGCTCCGTTTCGGGTGAGATCAAGCAGACGATTGATACACTCAGAGAAAAGGGCGAGAAGGTTGGTCTACTCAAAATCCGGGTCTTCAGGCCGTTCCCGTACGACGAGATTCGTGAGGCGCTCAAGAACGCCGGCATTGTGGCGGTGCTTGATCGGTCGGCAAGTTTTGGTGCGTATGGGCCGCTGTTTGGTGAGATCCGAACGGCCTTGGCCGACCTTGAGAACCCTCCGATGACTTATAACCGTACGTTTGGGCTTGGCGGCCGAGAGACGTTCCCGTCAGATATTGCTGATATTTTCGCCGAGAGCGAACGGTATCTTCAGGGCGGTAAGATTGAAAAAGTTTCAGATATTTTGAATGTGAGAGGTGACTAACTATGGCCACTATGCAGGAACTTGCCAGCAAGGAAGGGTCGTTCTCAGGCGGTCACAGAATGTGTGCCGGATGTCCCGTTCCGATCTTTACAAGAATGTTGAGCCGTGTGACGGATTACGAGGTCGTTGTTTGTTCAGCAACCGGATGCCTGGAGGTGGCCTCGACGATTTTCCCTTATTCTGCATGGAAGGTGCCGTGGGTCCATACGGCCTTTGAAAACGCCGCAGCAACCATGAGTGGCGTGGAAGCAGCGTACAAGGTCCTGAAGAAGAAGGGCAAGACAGACAAGCAGATCAAGTGCGTGGCCATCGGCGGGGATGGTGGTACGTATGATATTGGGCTGCAGTCTCTTAGCGGTGCAATGGAGCGTGGTCATGACATGCTCTATATCTGCTATGACAACGGGGCCTACATGAACACGGGTATCCAGCGAAGTAGTGCAACGCCCATGGGTGCGGCTACGACGACGACCCCTGTTGGCAAGGAATCATCAGGAAAGGCGCATCTCAAGAAGGATCTCACCAGCATTATGGTGAGCCATGATCTGGATTATGTTGCCCAGGCCAGTATTCATAATCCTGTTGATCTCTCGAAGAAGATCAAGAAGGGCATTGAATTGGATGGGCCGGCGTTCTTGAATATCCTTTCTCCCTGCATTCCCGGTTGGCGCATTGATCCGAGCAGTTCGGTCGAGTTGGCGCGGATGGGGGTGGAAACGAAATTCTGGAATCTGTTTGAGGTTGAGCACGGAAAATACACGATCAACTACAGGCCAAGGAAAGACGTGCCTGTTGCGGATTGGATTCTTGCTCAAGGCCGCTTTAAACACCTTAAACGCCCCGAGCACAAACACCTCCTGGAAGAGCTTCAGTCGCAAGTCGACGGTCAGTGGGCACGCTTGCTCAAGTTGGCTGGTGAGTGAATCTCTAGCGCGCATTATTCATGAACAACCTGTTGCAAACGCGAATCGCATCACCATTCTGGTCCGAAACGCAGAAACGCCAGATTGCGGTATGTTGCCTTCGGTTATAGGTGCTGAACCCTTATCACACTATGGCGTTTGCAGGTTGATGCGATAGAACTCGGACTCTGCCTCGACCGGCGCCACCGTATGCACATTCTGTGGTTCTGTGGCCGGCAGGTTCGAAACGATGGTGCTCCAGGAGCTTAGCAGGTTCGTCGCCTGTTCAACCATGTATAAACGCCCGGAGACACTTTGCCATTCAATGACATGCGCGGTTCCTGTATCTTGTCGAATTTCTGATATCGCGAGGCATGAGGCCGGATTGGTCGGGTTGGTGCCGGCGGCGTATTCGTCAATATCCGGTGAGGAATCCCCGTCCCAGTCATCCTCGTTGCTTCCGGACGAGGTGGATAGATCTTTGAAGTATCGCAGTTCCCATGCGTCAGCCAGTCCATCATTGTCGCTGTCGACTTCTATCACGGGCCCCAGCGATGTAAGATCAGAGCCAGGCTTCTGGTTCATCCAGCATGCCCATATCCAGTTTGAGGAACGACATGTTCGGGAGATGCGAACTTCGTCAATGAGGCCATCAAAGAAATAGCTGGTTCCCAGCTTTGCGCCGATGATGACGTGGTCGGTTGTCATGTCGATCTGGCCGCTGCTGTTTGTGCCCGCAACACGTTCCCCATCCGTATAGAGACTCAAGTTATTCCCTGTCAGGCTGCTGTCGTACGTGCCGGCTATGTAATACCACTGGCCAGTCGTGTAGTTCTCAATGCCGTAGCAGACTTCTTCAGTGCTCAGGCCTTTAAGTTTTAGCGTCATGGCATAGGGGCCTCCATCACCCAGGTCACGATCATAAAGACGGTAGTCGTCATCCTTTCTGACAATGACGTGTTCTCCTGTCCATGCGTCGGAGCGTATCCATGCCGAGATGGTAATGGCATTGTCGATCTTCAGGCTGGATGAATCGTGGATGCTGACGCTATCGTCCGCCCCGTCAAACGCATTTGCCCCGTCAATGACGCCGATCGCATCTTGATTGATGCCGTTGAGTGGTTGACCATTGTTGCTGTATGCCGTGGCATCAGCGTGCCACCCATTGGTTTCGTTGAGATGCCAGACGCCGGAAAAATCGGCAGACCAGGTGGCATCTTTTGTTGCATGGGATGGCGGGTTCGTGGCGGCTGGGTTCCCCCAGTAAGCCCAAAGCGCTGTGTCGCTTGAGAATTCCGGGATTTGCACCCAGACGAACGAGTTTCCATTCGTGTTCCACTGTTCGATCTCATGATTCAGAACCGTGAGATCGCTTGATTCTGTGAAACGCAGATCGGCACCGGTTGGAGAGGTGAACTGGCTGTAGTCTACACCGTTTGAGGCACTCAGAATCACGAGCAGCGGAAAATTTATCAGGTTCTCTGACTTGTCGTAACCATTGCACTGCACCTGTCGCTTGTATGGCCATTTATCCATATTCGGTTGCGTTACGAAGCGTATCGATTGGGTAGCCCAGGCGGTTCCATAGGCGTTGGTGGCATAGCATCGATAGAGGTAGGATGTCTCAGGGATCAGGTTTGTGAGGGAGGTTTCAAAGGCTCCCGAGGAAAAAAACCCCAGATCGTTTGTGTGCCCCCAGGCTGCCTCGACTTGCCCTCCATCGTTTGTTCCCCAGAACACGGTGATGTGCGCAGTAGTGTTGCCGGAAGACAGGAGGGTGCCCGTCAAGGTTGCAGAGTCGTGCGTGATGTCGACGGCTGCATCATTTCTGATAACAGGGGCATTTGTAATCGTGGTGAACTGCCAGACTACGCCGGTAGCGACATCTCCGGAGGCGAGCACCTCGTCGATTCGCCAGTAGTGAGTGGTGTCGTATTCTAAGTCTGCCGGCGGAGTAAACAACGCGTTGGTTGCTGTGCCCTGGTATTGAGGGGCGTTTGTGGTTGCCGAGGCTATAGCACTTTGATTAGTGCCCAGATAGATACGGTGCGTGTCGGCTGGCGTCGGGGGTGTCCAGCTCAACGTTGTATCAACTAATGTGTTGGTGCTGCCATGGATGGGAACGGGATCGCGTGCCTTGAGTTGATCCAGAACGTTGTAGGTCAGTACGTTTTCCACAACAAAGGTGCCGTGCGGGTAACGACGTTTCCATGTCAGAGTCACTTGAGGGCCGTCTACTTCGCCCAGCACGTAGCCGTAGTCGCTTTCGTCATGCACTTTGACGGGAGTCCATTCGCCATTGGACCCGTTATAGGGGCCCGGCGTATAGGGCGGAGCCCCAGCGGTTCCTACGATGTACTGGTATAGATCATTGGTTATGTTGCCGTCGCCATCGTCCAGTCTCATGATGTCCAGAAAGTGATCGTGTCCGCAAAAATACGCTTTGCTGCCTGCTTGTTCCAGTGAATGCCAGAATGCGTCGCGCTGGCTGGGGTAGTCATCCAGGCAGTCAGTGTGATTGACTTTGAATGCCGGTTCGTGTCCGCAGGGGAATACATGCAGTGCCGTATTCGATGCTAACACTCCGTCGAGCCAGTCCTGGTTTACACGACTGCGGTTTACGTACTGATCCAGTCCCACAAAAATGGCGTTACGGTTTGTGACCCAGAAGGTCATATCCATCTCACCTGCTGGACCGTTGTTCGGGATGTCCGGGCCAAACACTTCCACCCAGCCTGTGCCTACGTCATGATTGCCGCGCACCGGGTAGACTTCGATGCCGGCTTCATATACCGGAGCCATGGTGTTGGTCCACAATTGCAAGGCTGATTCGGTTGCCGGATATCCCTGGATAAGGTCTCCAGAGAAAATAACCAGTTCCGCACCTTCGTTGGTGATTGCGATAGCGATCTCACGAAGGACATTTGTGTTGACTTCGTCAGGACCGCTACCGCCGCCACGGCTGTCTCCGGTTGCGATGAACTTCCATGGTTCCGCAGATGCTGAGGTCGCCAGTTGCAATAACAGCAGTAGAATAATGTACCAACTCTTCATCATTCCATTATTCTAGCATTCTTCGGCCGCGATACAAGAGAGTGATGTTGCGAGTTCTACTCCACGATCACTGCGGTTTCGTCATCCAGTACGATGGTAACTTTTTCGCCCAGGGCGAAGTACCTTTTCAGCTCCGGGTGTTCAGTGATGAGTTGAAAGTACTTTTCGCCTGCGAAGGTGACCTTGATGCTTTTCATGGTCTTCTTGTACTTGCTGTCGACCCAGCGGCCGCGAATGTACAGGAAGATCTTGCCGCCAATGTGCTTGACGGTTTCAATTTCGTCTTTTGCTCTGTCGCCGGTTTTGTATTTCTGAATGGCTTCGCTCATGTCTACGGCAGCGGTACCGGACTGTCGCTTGAAGGTGTTGGCAACTGCACCATTGTCTGCACGAAGGACACGGCTGCGAGCCGCTGCTTCCCTTCGAGATTCAAGATTGGGTGATTTGATGTCCCTTGGGGTTCCCATAAACATTGGCTTCGGGGTTTCAACTTTCAGCGGAACCAGTCCCGATCTCCCCGTCTGTAGCTTGTCACCTGAAGCGGTACTCTCTGCTTCGTGCGCGATAAGTGCATCATCAGCATCACCGCCGAACATGGGCACGGTAAGTGCAGGGGCGTCTCTTAGCGCACTGGATCCATGCGCTCGGTTACGGGATGATTTCTTGCCTTCCTGGGCCCAGAACATGGGTGCTGTAGCGGGTGCTGCCGGGGCGTTGCGAGAAGCAGTGGCCCGCGCATGTCGCTGTGGTCGCTCAATGTCGTGGGTCTTGTAAGCTTCTTCGTTCTCCAGGACGAGATAGGATGTGTATGGGGTCATGATCCCGTATTCTTTGCTGAGTTTGAGCACTTCATTCTTTAGCTCTGCTTCTTCCCCATGCAGACGGATCTCGTCAAGAAGGTACCCAACCCGGCGCGTGGCCCAGAGGCGCGGGATGAATGCGTTGTCGGTATTCTGCTTGTGAAACGTGCCTTCATACACAAATTCACGGTCTTCGCCATCCACTTCGCCTGTCAGGTGAATAGCCACATGTCCACCCGTTTTGTAGCGGCCGAATACCGTGATTTGATCTCCCGCAAACAGATCTGGCAACTCTCGTGGATGGTGCTGCCTGGTCTTGATGTCATCCACCTCAATCTTCAGGTTTGAGAGGACCGGGTGACTCATCTTGTCGGAGAATGTGGACAACTTGACTTCAATGTCTTCTTCTGGCTTTACGTACTTCGATAGACCGCCGTTGTTACCGGATATTTTGTCCAGCAGATGCGTGTTGACCGTTTCGCCTACTCCGAACACAAAAACACGTGCCTTGCTCTTGTTGCCCTTTTCAATGTTGGTCACAATAACATCGGTGTCTGACTCGCCGATCGTGGGTTTGCCGTCCGTAAGAAAGGCGATAATGCTCGGGCGCTTATCGTCATATGGCATTTCAAGGGCCGCTTTCAACGCGTTGTTGATGTCGGTGCCTCCCCGTGCATCCAGATCATTGATGAATTCCGTGGCCGCTTCAATATTTGTCTTGTTGGCTTCGACCAGCGTTTCTTTGAATAGTTCCACGTCGGTGCTGAAGCGTATGATATTGAAGTGATCGCCGTCGTTGAGTTTCTGCACGCAGTATTCCAACGCCTTTCTGGCTTGCTGGATTTTTTCCCCTGACATGCTTCCTGATGTGTCCAAAACAAAAGTGATATCTTTCTTCATCACCATGTCATCGTCGGGCACGACTTTCGGCGAGAGCATCATCATGAAGTATCCATCTTGTCCTTTAACCGTATGGCTTAGAAGATTCAAACCGAAGTCCTTTTTGGAGACCCCGTAGTAGAGGATGAAATCCTTATCGAGCAGTGCCCGGTCCTGTTCGAAACCGATGATGGCCTGATTCTCGCTTTTTCGGCTGATGCCCACGTCGTGAGAGGGGGAGTAGATGTTTTTGATGGGCAGGGCCGATTGAATGCGTGCCGAAACGGTGAAGTCTTCAAGTGTTTGCGAGGCCTTTTCTCCGGTTCTCAGGGGATAGACGTACTTGTACAGGCCCGACTCGTATTGGAGTGTCTGAGAGTATTCCAGTTCGATCTTCTGTTCGCCAAGTTTCTTGACGGGATACACGCTGACGCGGAACAGGTTCCCTCCCATATGTTCGAGAAGCCCCGGGTCTTTCATGCGACGTACGATGTCCTGGTAGATCTTGCGCGCCTTGCCCTTTTCAACGAGCTCTCCGCTCATTCGTTTGCCGTTGATGATCATGGCAAAGTCGCCGATCGCGGCATTGGCTGGAAGAGGGAATATATAGACGGCCTCCAGATCGCGATTGATGCTGTTCTTGAAGACCTGCTCAATCCTGGCCGTGGCCACGCCATCTTTGATGCGTATGTCCACCCGTTGATGCTTGATGGCCAGAGGCGGTATCGATCCATCTTTGGGGATCAGCATTCCCGATCCATATGCCGTCACATTCACCAGCGTCAATACCATTATCAAACCAAACTGTGTGATCTGTTTCATGACCGCTTCTCCTTAGTTATTCTGATTTCTCGGTTTCGCAAGTCTCTCTCGTTCGCTCTTCATCTGTACAGTTCCGGACGATGCATTTCTTTTCTCAAGATGGTGATGCCGGGAAACAGTGCGGCATGCACCACGTCGCTGCGCCAGGTCAGAGCATGGCCCTGCACGCTGCCGCTTATTCGTGTTGCCTCGCCTGACCCTGGGGTGTTCTGGTGCGTCAGTCGGGAAGAAAAGACATTGTTGAGGAAATGCCTTATGTCGCGGGCATCAATGTCGTCGTGTCGGCGTTTCTGGTGTTCGTCGTGTCCCAATGTGTTTACAGCGTATGACCGACAGATCTTGTCCCATAGTCGAGACAGCAGTTCGGGGTCTGAGAATAAGTCGCATCCGATAATGCGGTGCCCAGTTACGGCCACAAGACCGACCGTGCGTCGCCCGCAGAGGTGTCTGAAGCGTGCAACGCACGCATCTAACTCGCGTCGGGTCTTTCTGTTCTCGTAGAGCGCCTGGTAGTTCTGTGTGGGTGAAGCCACTTCTGTCTCCGACATCCGTCCGTCGATCTTCTGCCAGATGGCGTCCTGCGATTCTGATCCCGCAGCCATTCTGCGCAGGCCGGGCTCGGCTACGGTCTTGCCGCTTTTGAATGTGGCGTGGTCGGTGTCCCATCGTTCCTTCTCGCCACAATAGACGGGAATGGCGATGAAGTCAGAATGTGCGCTGAGTAGCACATCCTGCTTGATAATTCTGTTCTGCTTGCCGCCTTTGAGGATTTCGCCTGCCATGAGGAAGATCACATGGTTTGAGTCGTTGCGGACGAGGAGTTCACCTATGCTGGCATTCCGGTGCTCGCTGATCGTAATCCAACCATGCGATAGGGCTTCGTCCATCGTACGGATACCGTGATTCCCGGGAGCAGCGCGTCTCACCAACGGGAATAGGGTTAAATTGCGGTATCGGATAGGGGCTCCCGGTTGCACGGTCTGAATGAGTTGGCGGAGAGGATGCTGTGGTCGAGGACGGGGTGGGGGAACAATGACAGTTGGCGGCTCGATTGTGCGATCCGAGCTTTTATCTTCCAGATATGCCCCGAAACCCACACTAATCAGGCAGAAGAGCCCGAGCCCTGCTACAAATACTTTCTGAGTTGTTGTCATGTGGCGTCTCCACTTTCGTGTCTGTAAAGATGAGACGCCTGTCGCCGGTAGAATATTCCAAAAAAATTCTTTTTTTGGCGAGGACATGATTCACCCCGCGTATGGGGGGTGAGGGACTCCGACGATTCCTGCCGGAGTTCCCAACCCGCCGAACTGGGATTGTACGGAGCAGCTCAGCAGGAGCTTCGCACTCCAGAAGAGAGGAAGGTGCGGCGGGAGTGTGCTGGAGCGTGAGGGACTCCGGCGATTACTGCCGGAGTCCCCATTTGTCGAACCTCTACAATCATTTGATCGAGGGCTGAATGCTCACCTTTATGGGGGCGCACCACGTTTTGAACTCGTCGGTATAGTACTCGTAAGCGCGACTGGCGGGGCCGGTGTAGGTTCCCGGAATTTCCGCTACCAGACTGATCGGTAGCTTGATCTTCTGACCCGCTTCAAGTGATCGCCAGTAGAGCACAACCTTGCGGCCGAGCACTTCGTACGATGCGATTTTGCCGGACTTTACCAGCTCCTTGAGTTGATCATGCCGTACCTCGAGTCCGCCTGGGATGCCGATGATTGCGACTGGCGTGGGCAGTGGGGCGTCTGCCCGGTTCGTGACATGCACGCTTGCTTCGGTTACCTCGCCTTCAGTGATTTCTTTGTCGACCAGCGAGACTCTCAGCCCGACTCTGCATTCCTTGTCGGAAGCGGGTTTGTCGTTGGAGTAGTTCACTGCGAGCGAGAAGGGCATCTCGGAACCGCCGGTCATAACCATTTTGATTGTGTGGGTGCCGGGTTCAAGCATTTCGGCGATGTCGGTAAGTTCGATCGAACCGTGCGTCTCTTTGTCGAATGTGACCGCGCTGCCGGCGCGATGCCCATCAATGAAGAGCTGAATGGATCCGTCGGCTTTCGGCTTGGAACGTGCCGAGTCGTAGGCGAGGATTGCGCGCAGTGCCAGTACGGTGGAC
>JADHWI010000061.1 GCA_016783565.1 Kiritimatiellia bacterium | reverse complement strand
GGTGCCCGCATTGGCGGAGCACCGGGCTGACCTGCCAAATCATTCGACACGCGGCATACGCCACCCCGGTCCACCGACTCACCGATCAACGCTTGCATCTGCCGATGCTGTCCTTTTGAATACCCCGTGAACGGTTACGCGATTCCTTACGCGGTGAGTGGTTGTCAGCCGCATGCCATTGCGAGTGAGATTGCAACTTTTCTGAATCTTGATACATCAATTCTTACGATTTCATCTGCATGCGGAGCAGGATTGGATGCCGTGGCACAGGCTTGTGCTGTGATTCAGTCCGGGAAAGCAGATATCGCGATTACTGGAGGCGCAGATTCTCCGACAACAGAATTGACGGTTGCCTCGTTTTTTGCGGCTGGTCTGGCGCCTTCTTTGAATGGCGATGACCCTCGAACGGTGAGCAGGCCATTTGATCGACGTCGCAAGGGCGGCATTATTGCAGAAGGTGCAGGGGTGATTATTCTGGAGCGTCTTGAGAACGTTTTGGCGCGTGGCGGTCGCCCCTGGTTGGAGATTCAGGGGTATGGGATGTCTGTAGACCGAGCCGGTTATGAACCGGCATCAGGACTGGCTGTATCGATGGAGCAAGCGATGGCGGACTCGCTTAAAGGGCAAAAGACGATTGACTATATTTGTGCGCATGGACCGAGTGACCCCGTTATCGACCGAGTGGAAACTGAGATGATCAAGCGGGTTATGGGATTGCGCGCTTACGGTATCCCGGTGACATCCATCAAAGGGGCTACGGGCAATCCTCTGTCGGCTGCGGGGCCGCATGAGCTGGCAACTTGTGCCCTGATTATGCGTAACGGTGAGGTGCCGCCTACAACAAATTATGAGCATAGTGATCCAGAGTGTGATTTGGATTATGTGCAGGAAGGGCCGCGTCGGATGGATGTTCAAACGGCGCTGATCAATCTGCATGGATTGGGTGGCGGAAACAGTTCGATGATTGTATCGAAGGTTGAATAAGAATGAGCTTGTTTCAGATTACAGCGCTGACAAGTTTGCTTGCGACATTGGGACTTGGTGCCGCGGTGTACTGGAGTGCATCTCACCGGCGGTCAAATCGTGCCTTTCTTGTGTTGTCCCTTATTGTGGCAAGCTGGTTGCTGTGTTTGACATGTGGTTCGTTTTCTTATCGCGTTGAGACGATCATGATATGGATGCGTTTGGCTGCCGTGGCCTCGCTATCCATAGCGATGGGGTTTGATTTTCTCAGGCACAGCATTATCGTGGTGCAGCAGTCCAGCACGCGCGTATGGCTACGTGTGATGTTCTGGGTCGTGGCACTTTCTTTTGTGGTATTCCTTGTGCAAACGGATTTCTTCCTGAAGGGGGCGGTGCTGCCTGAGTCGCCATCTGCCATTGCTGTGCCGGATTATGGCCCGGGTTTCTTCGCGTTTTCTGCAGTGTTGTTGTCTTGTACCGGAATGGTTATTTATTCTTTGTTGCGCTCGATGTGGTCTGCAATCGGGGTCCAGCGGCTGGAATTGCAGTTTGTGGTGATGGGGTGTGCGGCCTCCATTCCTGTAGGTGTTTTGGTCACTGTAATTTCGAAGATTTTTGATATTCCTGAGTTTCTGCAGTTTCTTCCTCTGTGTGCAATTGTTTTAGATGCATTCATTGCATATGGCGTGGCCACTCGACGTATTATGGGTGTGTCGTATGTTCTTCAGCGTATGACGTCCTATGTTTTGCTGTTTGCTTTGATGGTGGGGGGATATGGGGTATGCCGCGGAATTTTGCATAGTGTGGGCAATGTATTTGGTTTCGGAGAGGGAGGCGGTCAACTAGCAGAGCTGGGTGCTACGCTGATTGTGGTCTTTTCGGTCTTGCCCGCTCATGGATGGGTTAATCGAATTGCTGATCATTTGTTTATCGGTTCCGCACAGGCGAGTGTTTATCGAGCAAGAGAGCGCGCTGCCGGGATTCTACAGATGGTGAATCGTGTTGATCTTCTGTTAGCCCAGATTGCGGACGTGATCGAGTCTGACATGCGGAGCGGTCAAGTTCGTTTTTATTTGCGTGATGAAGATAGCGGTGCGTTTTTTTGTCAGTATCCGGTGGATGTTTCGAAGGATTCCATGGAACGATCGATTGATGCGGATCATCTTCTCGTGCAACGCGTTGCACGGGAGCGGGAACCTGTAGTGTTGCATGTCTTGATGCGCATGTCTGATGCTGAAGCGGATGCCGGGCTGATTGAGTTGATGGAAAACATGTCCGTCAGTCTTGCTGTGGGTATTTTTTCCAAAGAGGGTCTTCAGGGCATGATGTTGTTGGCACCGCGCGAGTCAGGCAGGATTTATGATGCGATAGAGCAGCGAGCACTTTTCACGATTGTCAGGCAACTTGGGGTCTCTCTTGAGAATGCCAAGCTTTATACAGCGTTGCAGGATGGAAAGCTCTATACGGAACTGATTGTGGATTCACTGGTCAGTGGTTTGATTGCTGTGGATCGCACGGGTTCTGTCACGGTGATAAATCGGCGGGCTTTGGAGATGTCGGGACTGGAGGATCACAATATTCATGATTTAACTCTGGATATGTTGCCGAAACCTATATCGGAGGCTTTTGAGGGGACGTTGCAGAACCACATGCGTATTGAAGACCGCGATCTTTTGATTCAGCGCAATGGTGATGGCGACCTTCCGTTGCGTGTAACCAGTACGCTTTTCCGTGGCTCAGAGGGCGATGTGCGTGGTGCACTGATGTTGATGAACGATTTGACTGATTTACGCAAGTTGGAAGGCCAGGTGCGCCGCAACGACCGTTTGTCAAGTTTGGGTACGCTCTCAGCCGGAATGGCTCACGAAATCAAGAATCCATTGGTGGCCATCAAAACGTTTACGCAATTGTTGCCTGAGCGATATGCTGATGCAGATTTCAGGGAGACGTTCTTCAGTTTGATCAGCCATGAAGTCCAGCGGATTGATTCGATTGTGAACCGTCTTCTCGGCTTTGCCCGACCTGCGACTCCCAGTTTGGTCGGGACGCAATTGCATTCGGTTATCGAGGAGTCGTTGCAGCTGATTAGCCAGCAGGCTAAGTCATGCGGTGTGTCAATCGTGCGGGAGCTGCATGCTGCGTCAGATGCGGTAAATGGCGATGCAGACTTGCTCAAACAGGCGTTTGTTAATTTCTTCCTTAATGCAATTGAGGCGATGGGTCGAGGTGGTCAACTTAGTGTGAGCACGAACGTGTTTGATTCGTCAGAACCGCTTGTTGCCGGCAGTACGCGCAGTCCCAAGCGTTTGGTTGTGTTGATTGAGGATACGGGTTGTGGAATTGAGGCGGACCGATTGCAGCACATTTTTGATCCATTTTTTACTACGAAGGCTGCCGGTACGGGGTTGGGGCTGTCTGTGGCGCATGGGATCTTGCAGGAGCATCAGGTTTCTGTGGATGTTGAGAGCAGTGTTGCCGAGGGGACCGTGTTTACGTTGACGTTTAATGTGGCATGTGAAGAGGAGGTTGTCCGCACGTGAAACACTTGCCTGACTGTCTGTTGTATTCTTCTGATCCGGACCTGGTACGACGGGTTTCGGCTTATGCTTCCGGCTTGGTGCGGTTTCACGTTGCGACGGATGCATGCGAGGTGCGCGTAGGTTTGTCGCAATGGCCTACGGCTTTGTTGGTTGTGGATTTGATGTGTTCTGAGTCGGAAACCATCATGCGCGACGTGCTGGAGGACTGTCCGGGTGTCCTGGTTATTGCCTTGGGTACAGCACGCTCGGAGCCGGCGCTTGCGGCTGAAGCGGCCGGCGCATTTTCTGTGGAAGCGCGGGATGTCGTGCGTCCGCGTTTGCAGAGTATCCTTCGGCAGGCAGATCAGTGTCTGCGATTGATGGAGGAAAATCGTTTTCTCCGTGATACTTCCGGCTTGGAGGACAGTGCCATGGTGTCCTCATCGGCACCGCATCGCAGGGATGGCGATGAGTTGCCGTTGAGTTTTCTCAAGGCCTTCCGTCATTTTGCTGATGTCGATGCATTTCTTGACAGTATTGTGCGTGACCTCGGGCAGGTTGCGCGCGTGTCGCGTGTGGGGGTTGTGTGTTTGAATCGCCGCTCTCAGAATTATGCTTTTCGTGCAGGCGTCAAGTGTCTCGCTGCAACGCGTGAGCTTTCCGTGGCAGACTCGCACCCCTTTGCGCGGTGGTTGGCTATACATGCGCACGTAGTCAATCGGCGTGGTCTTGCGCGTATTGATGATGCCGATTCGCGTTTGATGCTGACGCGCATGCTGGACGATTTGGGTGCGGAACTTATTGTCCCTCTGCATGGGCGAGAAGAGCTTCTTGGGTGGTGCTTTGTCGGGCATCATGTGACGGGGGAGCCCTTCGAGACTGCGGATATAGAGCGTTTGGTTTCCCTGGTGGATCACGTGGCCTTGTTGTTGGACAATGCAATGCTGCATGACGAAGTGGCCATGCAGAAGACGTTGGCGGAAACCGTACTGCATTCCATCCCAGTTGGTATTGTGGCTGCTGATGCCGGAGGGGTGACTCGGTGGTTTAATGGTGCGGCGGAGGAGATGCTCGCGATGCCGGCATCTGATGTGGTCGGACAGGGTGTCATCCGTTTGGGTAGTCGGCTTGCGCACGTGCTCAGTGCGAATGAGGAGGTCCTGAATAAGCCGATGACATGGGAGGATCGCCTGTCGGGAAAGACCTTGTCGGCGACAGGGCGCGTGTTGCGGTCAGATGGTCGGGAGTTCGGGCGGGTTGCAATTCTTCATGACCTGACACAGGAACAGCTTCTTCGTGAGCAGCAGGATCAAGTCGATCGAGCTTCATTCTGGACCGAGTTGGCTGCGGCGATGTCGCATGAAGTCCGGAATCCTTTGGTGGCGATCAGTACCTTTGCGCAACTGTTGCCGGAACGGTATGGGGATGAGGAGTTCCGGCAAAAATTCAGCGGTCTGGTTGCCGATGAAATCGGTCGTTTGAATGCGATGATCGACCAGATTAATCAGTTTGCCAATCCACCGAAACTTCAGTTCTCCGTCGCGCGTATTGATATGGTCCTCAGCAAGGCTGTGCAGGCTGCGGTGAAACAGGTGGATGCGCCGAAGGTTAATATTGAGCGATTGATTGAGCCGGGTTTGCCCATGTTGTGGGCGGATGAGATCGCACTGGCTGAGTGTTTTGCGCATGTGTTGATGAATGCGATTGAGGCATTAAGTGAGACGAAAGAGCCCGCTATTGTTATTCGCGTGGGGCGGAGCGGTGTGTCGGATTCGGGGGTGCGGGTCGTGGTGTCGATTGAGGATAATGGGCGTGGCATTCCCAAAGATGATCTCCAGCGATTGTTTTCTCCCTTCTTCACGACAAAGGCTCGCGGTATTGGTCTTGGATTGCCGATTGCAAAACGAACCCTGACGGATCACAACGGGGAAATTCGAGTTGAGTCGGGTACGCATGGGACAACGGTGACGGCGTTGCTGCCTGTTCCGGTGACAGAGAAAGCCGAGTATGAAACGAGTACTTGTAGTTGATGATGAGGTGGGGACCCGGCAGTCGCTGAATGCAATATTTTCAGGGACCTACGATGTCTCGTTGGCGGAAAACGCAGAGATGGCCCGACGGATTTTATCTGGGGAGCCTGTGGACCTGATATTGCTGGATGTCAGCATGCCTGATAAGGACGGCATTTCTTTCTTAAAAGATCTACAGGGAATCTATCCGGAAGTACCGGTGGTGATGATTAGTGCACTCACTTCTGTAAAACCGGTTGTCGAGGCCATGCGGGGCGGTGCTTATGACTATGTGAGTAAGCCCTTTGACGTGCAGGAAATACTTCGGGTCGCGCGGCGTGCCATTGATAACTCAATGCTGCATCGTCAGGTGGAGTCGTTGCAGACTGATGTGTTTCGTGAATTTCCTGTTAATAATATTGTTGGTCGTTCTTCAGCCTTTTTGGCAGCGCTGGATGATATCCGAAAGGCAGCGGATACGGATGCCACCGTCCTCATTCATGGTGAAAGCGGTACGGGGAAGGAACTGGCTGCACGGCTCCTTCATCGTTCCAGTGCGCGGCGAGAAGAACCCTTCGTGGCGGTTCATTGCGCATCATTGTCTGAGAATTTAATGGAGAGCGAGTTGTTTGGTCATGAGAAGGGTGCGTTTACCGGTGCCGATCAACAGAAGCCCGGTCGCTTTGATCTGGCGGGCTCAGGTACACTCTTTTTTGACGAGGTGAGTGAAATGACGTCGTCAACACAGGTCAAGCTGTTACGTGTATTGCAGGAGCGTGAGTTCATGCGTGTGGGGGGAACGCGGGTGATTCCGACGAATGCGCGTATTGTCGCCGCAACGGCAAAGGATCTCAAAAATGAAGTTGAGAAAGGGCGTTTTCGTGATGACTTGTATTACCGCTTGAGTGTGGTTCCTGCATTTCTTCCACCTTTGCGCGAGCGGCAAGGTGATATCCCGTTGCTGGCACGTCATTTTCTTTCTTTCTTCAGGGATGTAATGGATGCCCGGGTTGAGGGGTTTGAGGAATCGGCGATGGAGTTGCTTGAGCAGTATGTCTGGTCCGGTAACGTTCGTGAGCTTCGGAACATTGTGGAGCGGCTCGTTGTGCTGCATCGCCGAGAGCGATTGATCAAGGCGGAGCATCTTCCGGATGATTTCGATCACTCGCGTAGCTCGGCGAACGTTGTGATGCCATCCATTGAGGACAAAACGCTTGAAGAAGCCGTAGGGGCTTTCGAAAAGCTGCTGTTGGATGCAGCCCTCCGAGCGACCGGAGGTGTTCAGACGCGCGCCGCGAAACGTCTTGGAACGACGCGGCGTATTTTGCGCTATAAAATGCAGCGGTATGGGTTGGAATCTTCCGCTTATCTGGATCAGCAGGAGGGATAAAAGGGCCCGCTTTTTTTTCACATGCACTCGATTCAGGGGGGTGGGCGTCAGATTCGCTCTGCTGTACTTTTTTGAGACTGCCACTTCCGTGTTGCCACGGAGGGCGTGACCCACTACCTTTCTGCCATGCACTATATAAGTACCAGAGGTGGCATTGCTCCGGTTGGTTTCCGGGATGCCGTGATGATGGGGATGGCGGATGACGGCGGACTGCTCTTGCCGGTAGACATTCCCAATGTAAGCGATAGGTTGGATGAGTGGCGCGGACTGTCTTATGCCGAATTGGCTGTACAGGTTATGTTGCCGTTTGTCGATTTGTCTGAAACTGAGCTAGCCGGGCTGGTTAACAGAAGCTACAGTACTTTTACGCATCCGGATGTAACCCCGCTTGTACAGGTGGGCGGTCTGCATATTCTTGAACTGTTTCATGGCCCGACATTGGCGTTTAAAGATGTGGCCTTGCAGTTTCTCGGGAACTTGTTCGAAGACACGTTGTCACGTTCGGGGCGTCATTTAAATATTCTGGCCGCGACCAGTGGCGATACCGGCAGTGCGGCGATCAGCGGGGTGCGCGGCAAATCGCGAATCAGGATCTTTGTCTTGCATCCCCACGGGCGCACCAGCCCCATGCAGGCCTTGCAGATGACCACGGTGCTGGATGACAACGTGTACAATCTGGCCGTGGAAGGGACTTTTGATGATTGTCAGACAATTGTTAAAAGTCTTTTTGCCGATCTTGATTTTAAAGGGCGCTATGAGTTGGGCTCAGTTAATTCAATTAATTGGGCGCGGCTTCTGGCGCAGGTTGTGTACTATTTTTACGGAGTGTTGCAGCTTCAGAAACGCACGGGAGCCTCACAGGTGCGTGTGGCTGTCCCTACCGGGAATTTTGGTGATATCTTTGCCGGTTTTGTTGCTGCACGCATGGGGTTGCCCATCAGTCGACTGGTCTTGGCCACGAACGAGAACGATATTCTGAGTCGTTTTTTTAATACGTCGGATTATAGCCTGGGGTCCGTGAGTCCCACGCTTAGTCCATCGATGGACATTCAGATCGCAAGCAATTTTGAACGCTATCTTTACTATCGTGTGGATGAAGATCCATCGGCACTATCTGCGATGATGTCGGCTTTTTCGGAAACAGGGAGGTTGCCGGTGGAACCGTTGTCCGGGACGAGCGAATCGCTTATTGTCGCGGGGGCCGGAAATACGCAAGCGACCCTGGATACGATACGCGATACCTATGCAGATTATAATTATCTCCTGGACCCTCACACGGCTGTGGGTGTGACGGTTGCGCGTACACAGCTTAATGAGGATGAGCCCATGCTGTGCTTGGCCACGGCTCACCCGGCAAAATTCTCTGATGCAATAACACAGGCCGTGGGCGAAGATATCGCGCACCATCCGCAATTGGATGCCCTGATCGGAAAAACGACACGATTCGAGGTGTTGCCTGCGTTGGAGGAAGAGGTGAGAACCTATGTGCAGTCGCACGCCACAGGCTGATCCTTCCTGGTCCTGTTGCCGTTGTGGCAATTGTTGTCGCGTGGAGGGTTATGTGCGTCTGACACCCGATGATATCGCGGCACTGTCGCGGGCGCTTAACATGACGGAAACCGCTTTTGTTAATGCGTTCACACGGTTGACTAAAGATCGTCGCGGGTTGAGTCTGACTGAGAATACAGATGGCTCGTGTATCTTTCTCAACGCTGCAGGAACGTGTCGTATGAATGATTCTAAACCCGCACAGTGCCGTAATTTTCCGATGGGGTGGAGTTTTACTGGTTACGAGGAACTGTGCAAAGCAGCGCGTGCAGACCGACAAAAGGACTTTCCGTGTGAGAAAGAATAGGACACAGTATCCCTATGAGAAATTCAGAGCTGAAAAGTAACATTGTTAAACGTCTTGGAGATGATCTCAGCAAGCCGCTTCTGGCCAGTGAGATTGCCACTGAACTCCGTTTGCAGGGGCGATTGAAGAAGCATTTGCAAAAAGTGCTTCATGAACTTGTGCGGGACGGAGACATCGTGGTCGTGCGGCGCGATCGCTACACCCTGGGGCGGCCAGCTGATTTGCTTACCGGCGATTTGCTGGTCTTTCGAAATGGGCATGGCATGGTTGAAGATTCGCAGAAGGGGAGGGATGTTTTTATCTCTTCCGATATGATGGGGACTGCGTTGCCGGGAGACCGGGTGGTGGTACGGCGGTCAGGGGAACAGGGGCCTCGATCCGATCGAGAGTATGGTCGGGTCATCCGGGTTTTAGATCGCGTACAAAGAGATATTGTGGGTACGCTCCGGACCACAGGGCGTTTTCTTTGCGTTGTGCCTATGAATCCTAGTTATAGCAAGGGTTTTTATGTTCCAGACGCACAGGGGGCGGAAGAGGGTGACCGGGTGGTTGTTCGGTTTCAGGCCTGGGCCAACAAGCATGTGAGTCCCGAGGCCGAGATTGTCGAAGTGCTCGGTCCGGAGGATAAGCCTGACGTAGATACGTTGTCGGTGATCAGGCACCATGGTTTGCGGGATACATTCCCGAGCGATGTGGTGCGGGAAGCGGAGACGGTGTCAGCGCGAATGCAGACTCCAGGTCGTCGTGAAGATTTGCGGAATACGTTTATTTTGACGATTGACCCTAAACGTGCGCGTGATTTTGACGATGCCCTTTCGCTCGATCGAGATGAGGATGGCAATCGGGTTCTGGGTGTCCATATTGCGGATGTTTCACATTATGTGCGGCCGGGAAGTGATCTGGATAAGGAAGCCTATGAGCGGGGCAACAGTGTCTACCTTCCTGACAAAGTGCTTCCCATGCTGCCGGAACAGCTTTCAAACGGGGTGTGCAGCTTGCGTCCTAATGAAGACCGCTTGGCGTTTTCTGTATTCATGACGTTGAACCGCAGTGGCACAGTTGTGGCACGTCGATTTGCCAAGACTCGCATCCGTTCCTGTTTACGTCTGACCTATGAACAGGCGATGGGTATGCTGGAACAAGGATGGAAACCATTCCTGGGTAAAGTGGAGGGGGGTGGGGGAAAGATTTTGTCGATTGCCCATGGGCAACTGGTTGCGTTGGATAAATTGGCGCAACAATTGCGTAAGCGACGCTTTAACCACCACGCGCTGGCACTTGATATGCCTGAATGCGAGGTCGTGCTCAATGAAGAGGGGCGTATGACCGGGATTCGCAGTGTAGTGAATGATCGTTCGCACCAGCTTGTTGAGGAGTGCATGGTTCTGGCTAACGAGGCGGTTGCTACAGAGTTGCACACGCTGGCTGTTGCGGGCATTGACCGGTTGCACGAACCCCCTTCGGAGGAGCGCCTTGAGGAGGTTGCGGCTGAGTTGGCGGCAATGGGGTTGGAACCGGGTAACTTGAATGAACGTCGGAACCTGGCTCGATTTCTTCGCGAGGTGGACGGGGATCCGCTTGAGTATCACGTGCGGGTGGCGGTGCTTAAGAGTATGAAGCGTGCAGTTTATTCAGCGGACGAGACTGGGCATTTCGGGTTGTCAAAGAAGTATTATGCGCATTTTACGTCGCCCATTAGGCGGTACCCGGATTTGGTTGTTCACCGACAACTTCAAGCTGTGCTCACAGGGCGTAAGCGCCGCTACAGTAAACATGACTTGCAGCCGGTAGCTGCGCATTGTTCTGAAGCAGAGCAAGTGGCGGAGAAGGCTGAGCGGGCAGCTATCGAACTGAAGAAATTCCGTTTTCTGGCCGAGCAATTGGAGAGTCAGTCGCCGCAGACCTACCATGCAGTGGTGGTCAAGGTGTTAAATTTCGGTATGTTTGTGGATCTTCCTGAATTACAGATTTCCGGGATGGTGCATGTGTCTTCAATTTCGGATAAGTTTGTGCATTACAGCAGCCATGAGCAGACATTACGGGCTGAAGGGCGGATTTACAAGGTAGGTGAGCGGCTTGATGTGTATCCTGTAAAAGTAGATTTTGACAGTCGGAGAATTGACTTTGCACTGGCGGGGGTACCCGTTGCTGCGCCTGCTACACAAAAACATAGGCGAAGCCGCTCTAAACCTGAGACCGCTAATTCTCCGAAACCAAGACGGAAGCGAAGGAAAGGTCGAAGGTGAGGACGAAGGGTGGTGGCGAGACTCGGAATTGAACCGAGGACACGTGGATTTTCAGTCCAC
>JADHWI010000060.1 GCA_016783565.1 Kiritimatiellia bacterium | reverse complement strand
TCGGTGACTGCGTCCGATCCGGGGCGAGCACATCGTCAGAAGATGAGAAGGACCTGTCAAAAGTAAGCATCAATCTGGATTTATATGAAGCGATAACAAGCGGTTATTTATCAACGGCCGGCGAACTTCTTTCGGAGAAGGAAATTGAGCTGTTACCATTTTCAGCAAAACTAATTACATTCGAGATTGGCCTGAGGTTCCTCACCGACCACCTCGAGGGTGACGTATATTTTAAAACACATCGTGAAAACCATAATCTGGATCGGTGTCGCGTTCAGTTTGAAAGAGTGAAAGCAATGCAGAGACTTGATTCTGAAATTAAGAGAATAGTCGCATCATGCAGGGAACGCACCATATGAGACGAACAAGGATTGAAACAGGCATATCGCGACGAAAATTCCTCGGGCAGTCGCTGACCACCGCGACGGCGTTCTCAATTGTACCGCGCCATGTACTTGGCGGCAAAGGCCACACGCCACCAAGCGAAATATTGACCAAGGCCGTAATCGGCGTAGGCAGCATGGGCACAGGACATCTAAAACTGGGCGACACAAAGTTGCTGGCTGTGTGCGATGTCGACGAGAAACGTGCGGAACGAGCGGCTCAAGGCAAACCGGACGTGAAATCCTACAGGGATTATCGAGAAATCCTTGAGCGGCCTGACATAGATATCGTACATATCCCTACCCCCCCGCATTGGCATGGTCCAATCTCTATCGCCGCCGCAGAAGCAGGCAAGGACATCTGGTGCGAGAAACCGATGACCAGAACCATAGGCGAAGGGCAAAAAGTAGTTGAAGCCGTACAGCGCAACGGTCGGATCTTCCGTCTCAATACCTGGTTCAGATTCAGCGGCCGATTTTACGGTTCCGGCGTTCAGGCGCGAACCGTCAAGAAGGTCGTCGACAGCGGCATGCTGGGATGGCCGCTTAAGGCTACCCTCAGCGGTGTGACCGGCTTCACCTGGAAATTCAACTGGATTGGACAGACAGGAATCAAACCTGAGCCCATCCCGAAAGAACTTGATTATAACATGTGGCTCGGACCAGCGCCATACCGACCTTACTTCAAACACCGTACGCACAGTACGTTCAGAGGATATTGGGACTACGACGGCGGCGGGCTCGGCGATATGGGCCAGCATTACCTTGACCCTATCCAGTATATCATGGGCAAGGACGACACCAGCCCGGTATTTGTCGAAGCTGACGCACCTCAACAGCATCCTGATGCTGTGGGAACCTGGGGAAGGATTGTCCTTAAATACGCGGACGGCTGCGAGATACAGCTACACGGTACTGACCAGGACCCTGATGCAGCGCTTCTTGAAGGCCCGCAAGGAAAGATCTTCAGGGGGTTCAAGTCGGACATACCGAACTTCCAGAAGAAAGTCGATAGTCTGCCTGAGGTAGAACCGCAGGTCACTGATTTTGTAAACGCGGTCAGGACCCGCCAGAAGTTTGCGTTAAACGAGGAAAATGGTCACCGTTCCTGTACGTTAATCAACTTGGGCAAGATAGCGCTCCGGACAGGGCGTCCGTTGCACTTCGATCCGATCAAACAGAGATTTATTAGCGACGATCAAGCCAACCGCCTGATCAACCAACCCATGAGGGCACCATGGCAGATTTAGCAAGAAGTATTAGGTGTTCAGTATTCAGTGTTGTATGCGCAACAGTCATGTGCGGCAGCATAACAGTCCATGCAGACCTGAAAGAGCTACTGAGTAAGTATCCTGCCAAGAGTCCAGAGGAACAAAGTAAACTTTCCGCGGAGATATTGAAGCGCGATGCAGCAAAAGAACTCTGCACGATGCTCGTTCCCAAATCCGTGAACGATGACAAGAATGTACGCTACGCACTGCACGGTCTAGCCTGGCATACGGGACGGCAGGGCGCGGAAGAAGAGGCCAAGCAATATACAGCCGTATTGATTAATGCATTGCAAAACGCACAAGACAAGGACGTTAAAGCATTTCTGATCAGGCAGCTTGAGCTGGTCGCGGATAATGCAGCCGTCTCCACCCTTGGCGGTTATCTGACTGATGAACAGCTCTGCAATCCCGCTGCACGCGCGCTTATAACGATTGGCACGGCGGAGGCTTCAGCCGAACTGCTCAAAGCCATGCCGAAAACAAAAGGCCGCGAGCTGGTCGAAATAATCAACGCACTCGGCAGCCTGCATGTGACGCAAGCCGTAAGCGCTATCGAGAAGCATGCCGACAACAGCGACCGCGATACACGCATTGCCGCAATGTATGCGTTAGCACATATTGGAGAGGCCTCCTCGGAACCCACGCTCCGGAAAGGCATGCAGACAGAAGCAGCCTATGAGCAGGCACGAGTATCATCATTTTACTTCACCTACCTCTCAAGATTGGCGAAAAACGGAGACGAAAAGAAAAGCGAAAAGAAAAGCATCCAGATATGCCGCGAACTGCTTGGATCAGATAAGCCTCATATACAATGCTCAGCAATCAGCACTCTTGCCGCTATAGCAGGCGATGATGCCTCATCTGACATCCTGGCAGCAGCCAAGAGCAGCAACAGTGAGCTAAGGGTCTGCGCACTTAAGCTTACACTGAAGCTGAAAAGCAGTGATATCACAAAGCAACTTGCGGACAGTATAGCGGCAGCCAGCCCTGAGCAGAAGATAGAGCTTCTGGATATCCTTGCTCAACGAGGTGACGCTTCAGCCATGCCGGAAATATTGCTGACACTTAAGGACAGCGACTCAAGCGTAAGAAGATCTGCGATTCTGGCTTCAGTAAAACTCCAGAGTGTTGACGCAGTACCGGAACTTCTTGCCCTGCTCAAAAACACGACTGACAAAAAAGAGACTGAACTCATTCAGGGTGCCCTGCCCCGCATAAGAGGAGAGAAGGTCATGGCTCTGGTTGCTGATGAGCTCAAAGAAAGCAACGCGCATCAGAAGATCAACCTCCTCAGCATCCTGGCTTCCGACAAGGCAGCGGCCCACAATAATCTCATCTTCGATCTGACAAAGGATGAAGACAGTGATGTTCGAGCTGCTGCGATAAAAGCTTTCGGGTTTACAGCGGGTGAGAATGATACAGGCCGCCTGATAACTCTGACGACTGACATGACCTCAAGCCGCGAACAAAGCGCCGTTCAGGCAGTGCTTGTTTCTGTCTTAAAGCTGAACAAAGACAATAACAAGGCAGCCCAGATCATCTTGACAGCAATGAAAGACATGCCGGCAGAGAAAAAATCGATATTGGTCAGTGTTCTTCAAAAGCTAGGGGGTAAGGCAGCTCTGACAGAAATCGTTGCGGGGACAAAGAGCAGTGATGAAAAACTGCAGATCACATGCGTGCGTGCATTGGCCGGCTGGTCGACCTTTGAGGCGAGTGATGCTCTCCTCGACCTGACAAAAAGCTCTGACAGCACAGCACATCAGGTGCTGGCCTTGCGCGGATACCTGAAACTGTTGGAGAACGAGGTGATGGATTCAGCAGGCAAGGTCAGGTTATACCAGGATGCTGCCGCATTGGTGAAACGGCCTGACGAGCAAAGGATGATCATTGCCGAACTCGCGAAACTATCCACACCTGAATCACTGAGCATCATAGCGACTTACCTGGACAATGATGAAGTTAAGAGTGAAGCAGCTCTTGCAGTTGCTCAAATCGTCATGCTTCAGAGAAAAAACAAGCAGATATTAAACAAGAGCTTTCTTCCTGCATTCCAACAAGCCTTACCTCTCATCACGGACGAGAAGATGAAGAGTTCACTTAAGAAAAGCATGAAGAGAATCAGGGAATAGAACCCAAAGATCATCACTAGCGTCCCATAGAAAGAGCGGCTTCCCTTCGGGTAAGCCGCCGCTACATCATGGGAATGTAGTGCGTCTGACCCGACCAACGGGAGGACAGGCGCGGAAAGATATCGAATGCGCCCTCAAATCTCACCACTCTACTTTCAACCCGTCGTACGGCACATCAATACCGTCAGGAAGCTCGGCTTGAGTGACCTCATGCTCGAGATCGTGCGTCAGGTGCGTGATAAAGGATCGTGAGGCCCCGACCCTCTGTAGATACGCAACACTGTCTTCAACGGTCAGGTGCGTGCTGTGAGGCGCGTTGCGCAAGCCATCAAGGATCATGACGTCCAGTCCCTGTAGCTGATCAACCACCTCGTCGCTCATGGCGGCGCAATCGGGCGCATAGGCAATGGACTGCCCCGCACAATCAAAACGATATGCATACGTGGGCGTGGACCCATGATCCACCGTCAACGGTGTCACCCGCAGCGCGCCAATATCAAACGGCTCAGCCACGGCCCGAAAATCGACCAGCGGCCGGTACAATCCAGGGCGTTCCACATGGTTAACGTAGTTAAAGATGCGTTGCAGGTCCGCAATCGTACTTTCCGATCCATAGACCGGAATAAAGCCGCCCTGCATCGTATTGAATCGACGAATGTCATCCAGACCAAAAATATGATCAGCATGCGCGTGGGTGATCAATACCGCATCGAGCCGTTTCACACCAAAGGTGAGCACCTGGTCGCGGAAATCGGCAGAGGTATCCACCACAATACTCACATCGCCGGCTTCCAGCCACAGACTGGTGCGACGGCGCTTGTTACGAGGATCATCCGAGCCGCACACCGCACAGTCGCAACCGATGATCGGTACACCGCACGAGGTTCCAGTTCCCAGGAAAACGGCTTTCACAACCACGCCTCCATGCTGAAAACAAAACGGGCCGGACGATTGCGCCCGGCCCGCTCATCACAATCACTATCCAACGGGGCCTATTTGCCCGTCAGCAGTTGAACCAAGTTCTTGATCTGATCACCATAGGCCACCACAACGCCGGAGAACACGACACTGACCATGGTCATCAACTTGATCAGAATGTTCAAGCTCGGACCGGAGGTGTCTTTGAATGGATCACCCACGGTATCGCCCACCACACCCGCCTTGTGCGCGTCAGAGCCTTTACCGGTCAGCGGGTGTTCTTTCTTAGTATCGTCTTCAGCGTAGGTCTTTTCCTGCTTCTCAATAGACTTCTTGGCATTGTCCCACGCGCCACCTGCATTATTCAACATGCAAGCCAACGTGAAACCAGTGGTCAAGCCACCCACAAGAAGACCAATCACACCCGACACACCCAGCACGATACCGACAATAACCGGTACGATAATGGCCAGCATACTGGGTACGATCATTTCGTGCTGGGCGCCCTTGGTGGAAATCGCCACGCAGTTTGCGTAATCCGGCTTGCCTGTGCCTTCCATGATCCCGGGGATCTCGCGGAACTGACGGCGCACCTCGTTCACCATCGCACCAGCCGCACGTCCCACAGCCTTCATCGTCATGGCGCAGAACACAAACGCCATCATGGCACCGAAAAACACACCGCACAGAAGCTGAGGATTCATTACCGTCAGGTCATAGGCCGCCGCAAAGTCCGGCATGGAGGCCCGTGCAAAGCTACCGACTTCGCTCATAATACCGACAACACGCATGCCATCCGGAAGCGCGGTCGTCGCGTCATACGCTTCGGTCACAAAACGCACGGGACCCACATCGGCGAATCCGGTCTCGGTCGCCAACTTATTGATCCAGATGCGTACCTCTTCGAGGTAAGCCGCCATCAGGGCCATGGCCGTCAACGCGGCGGAACCGATGGCAAAGCCCTTACCGATTGCCGCCGTGGTATTGCCCAACATATCGAGTGCATCGGTCTTGTGACGGACCTCCTCGCCCAATCCGGCCATCTCGGCATTTCCACCCGCGTTGTCCGCGATAGGTCCGTAGGCGTCGGTAGCAAGGGAGAAGCCCAGTGTCGCCAGCATGCCCACAGCGGCAAAACCCACACCATAGAGCCCCATGGCAAAATCGGTAAATCCACCGGCCAACCCAAAGGCCGCCAGGATACCTGCTACGATGGTCAGCGTGCACCAACCCGTGGAGAACATGCCCACAGCAATACCATCAATGATGGTCGTCGCTGGACCCATCTTGGCCTGCTCGGCAATGCCCTGGGTAGGAGCATACGCATCAGAGGTGTAATACTCAGTCAACAGACCAATGACACAGCCCGCGACGAGACCCGACACCACGGAACCAAAGATCCCCCAGGTCACGATGCCCATCGCTGCAAGAATACCCACAACCACCGCAATCGCGGCCGTGCTGCCCCAAAGGGGATTGGTCAGCGATTTCATGAGGGACTTCATGTCCGACTTGTCGCCGCAGCGCACCATCAGGCACCCTCCGATCGAGATCAGGATACCAATACCCGCCACAATCATCGGGGCCATAATTCCCTTCAGACCCAGGGCAGGAATTGCAGCGCCAAGAGCCGCCGTAGCCAGGATGGAACCACAGTACGATTCGTACAGATCAGCGCCCATGCCGGCAACATCACCGACATTGTCACCGACATTGTCAGCAATGGTGGCCGGGTTGCGAGGATCGTCCTCGGGGATACCCGCTTCCACTTTGCCAACCAGGTCAGCGCCCACATCGGCCGCCTTGGTGTAGATGCCACCCCCAACGCGCGCAAACAACGCCTGCGTCGAGGCACCCATTCCAAAGGTCAACATCGTCGTCGTGATTTCGACGTACTTCTGGGCTTGCGAGGTACCCGCATGCACGAAATCGAGCCCAAGGAAATGCAAGCCATCTGCCATGTTTGCGGAGGTATAAACCAGCCGATCAAGAATCAGATACCAGGCACAGATGTCCAACAAACCAAAGCCAACCACGACCAGGCCCATCACCGCACCAGAGCGGAAGGCCACCTGCAGACCGCGGTTGAGCGACTCCGAGGCGCCCTGCGCCGTACGTGCAGAGGCATTGGTCGCCGTCTTCATACCCAGGAAACCACACAATCCGGAAAAGAAGCCACCCGTCAGAAATGCAACAGGAACAAATGGATTCTGTACGCCAAGCTTTGCCAGAACGGCAAAAACAACCAATAGAATCACAAAAACAAGACTCACGACCTTATACTGGGCCGTCAGATACGCATAGGCACCCTCACGCACATGCTGCGCGATCTCTATCATCTTAGGGGTACCCTCGCTGGATTCCATCATCTTCCGATAGAAGAATACCGCGAAACCCAAAGCCAGCACTGACGAGATCGGTGCAATCCACCACACCTTCTCAACCAGACTCGCTCCGCCCACTTCAGCAGCCTGCGCCACCGACGCCAAGCCAAAACTCATCAAACCCGCGAGCAACATTAACCCGTTCTTTTTCACGCCTGCATCCGTCCTTTCTGTATTTTCCTCCACCCACACAACAGGGGGTGAAAGCACTCGGTATAATAGAGAAAAATCGCGGCAGATAATGGCGGGTTGACACCTGTTTGTCAATAACGCGTGCATCACAACCCACCCCAAAAAGAGTCCAACCCACAATCAGAAATTAGAAATCCGCAATTCGACCCTTGCACTCCGGTGCCTCAAAACCTATTTTTGCGGGATTATGTCAGGCATTCAAATCGATACATCCGAGCTCAAAGAGATCCTTGAACGCAATGCAGAGCAATTTGCAGTCACCCTGGGACCCGAGGAGATCGGTCATGTACTGGAGGCTGGCGATGGCATCGCCAGGGTCGATGGCATCCCCGGCGTCATGGCCGACGAAATGGTTTCCTTCCCCGGCGACATCTATGGCATGGCCATGAACCTTGAGCGCAACGAGGTCGGCGTGATTATTCTGGGAGATTACAGCCATATCGAACAGGGCGACGAAGTCCACCGGACTGGCCGCGTGCTTCAAGTTCCGGTTGGGGACGAGTTGCTGGGACGCGTGGTCACTCCTCTGGGGCAACCCTTGGACGGACGCGGCTCCATCAACTGTCACAAATTTCGAGAAGTGGAATCCGACGCACCGGGAATTGTAGACCGGGAATCGGTCAGCAGCCCGCTACAAACCGGACTCAAGAGCATCGATGCCATGACCGCCATCGGACGCGGACAACGTGAGCTGATTATCGGCGACCGGCAGACCGGCAAGACCTCCCTGGCTATCGACACCATTCTCAACCAGGCGCACGGCGATGTGCGCTGCGTCTATGTCGCCATCGGCCAGAAGATGTCTACCGTCGCCTCCCTGGTGGGCCTTCTGGAAGAACGCGGCGTGCTCGAGAATTGCATCATCGTCGTTTCCTCTGCCAGCGATGCCGCACCGCTGCAGTTCATCGCACCGTTTGCAGGCTGCGCCATGGCTGAGCATTTTCGCGATGGCGGCCAGGATGCCCTGATTGTCTACGACGATCTATCCAAACACGCAACCGCCTACCGTGAGATTTCCCTGTTGCTCCGCCGACCGGCCGGCCGCGAAGCCTATCCGGGCGATATTTTCTACCTGCACAGCCGATTGCTTGAACGTGCTGCAAAGCTGCATCCTGCACAAGGCGGCGGATCCCTGACCGCACTTCCCATCGTGGAAACCCAGCAGGGCGACTTCTCCGCATACATCCCCACGAATCTAACCTCCATCACAGATGGTCAGATCTATCTCGAACGCGATCTCTTCCACCAGGGCTTCCGCCCCGCTATCAACGTGGGACTCAGCGTCTCGCGTGTCGGCGGCAAAGCCCAGCTCAAGGCGATGAAGTCTGTCGCTCTCAAATTACGCCTGGAACTAGCCCAGTACCGTGAGGTCGCTGCGTTCGCAAAACTCACCTCGGAGTTGGACGATGCAACACAACAGCAAATCCACCGCGGTGAGCGTTTGGCCGAGATCCTCAAGCAGCCACAATCGCAACCGCTGCCCGTGCCAAAACAGGTTTTCATCATGTGGACGGCTTCTGAAGGGACCCTGGATGACATCCCACTGCAGGACATCGCACGATTTGAGAAGGAATGGTTTGCCCTGCTCGACAATGCATACCCGACCCTGAGCTCACAGCTATTGGAATCCGGCGTGCTATCCGATGATATCATTGGTGATCTAAAAGCCTCCCTGGTACAGTTCAACGCTGTTTTTATCACTACGGGAACAGTGGAATCCGCTGACCAAAAAGAGCCACCCCCCGCGGAACCCGCAGCAGTCATGGAGCCGTAGCCCCACATGTCAACCGAACTGAAAGACGTCAGACACCGCATCGCCGGAACAAAGCAGATCCGTAAAGTCACCAGTGCCTTACAAATGATTGCGTCTGCGCGTCTGCAACAGTACCGTCGCGATATCGGCCATTCAAATGCCTACCGCGACACGCTCCGATCTCTCATGAGCCAGGCGGTTCCTGCAGCAGGAGATCTAAAACACCCCCTGCTAACCACTCCAGAAAATGGTGTCCCACTACTCATCGTGTTTGGCACCGACCGCGGCCTCTGCGGGGGCTTCAATGCTGACCTTCTGCGCGGCATCCAGACATTCGGACACTCACACCCCGACATGCAAATGCTGGTCATCGGCACACTCATGTCACGGCGAGTACGGCGTCTACCCTACCCCGTCATGCAGTCGTTTCCTCGTCCCCGCCGACAAGAGACAGAAGAAACCGTCGACGGCCTGGTTGAAATACTTCGCGAAGCATTTACCACCCAAACCGCACGCGAAGTTCATATGCTCTACCACCACTTTCGCAACCCACTCGAACAGATCGTAACCGCCGAACAGATCTTGCCTCTAAGCGCGCTACCCACAGAACAGGCGGATACCGGGAGTCACCTTGGATGGGCACCGTTCGAGCCATCTGCTCAAGCAGTGCTGGACTGGCTCATCCCGGAATGGCTACACCGATCAGTCTTCAATGCATGCCTCAACAGCCTCGGCTCGGAAGCCGCATCCCGACAAATGGCCATGACGCGCGCCACCGACAATGCTAAAACCATTATTAACGAGCAAAGCATGCTGTACCGGCGACTACGCCAGGAAAGCATCACCACGGAAATGCTCGAACTCAGCGGAGGGAACCTCTTGTGAGAAAAGACGGACGTGTCATCCATGTCGTCGGCCCAGTCGTCGACGTTGAATTCTACAACGACAAACTGCCGGCCATTCATAATGCCCTGCGAATCGAAAATGCGGAGCATGGCCTCAACATTACGCTGGAAGTTGCCGAACATCTGGGCAAGAACGTGGTACGTACCATTGCCATGTCTGCCACACGAGGACTGCCACGTGGAGTCGACGTGATCGACACCGGTGCACCGCTAAGCATTCCCGTGGGTGAGGAGTGCCTCGGCAGAGTGCTCGACCTGCAGGGCAACCCGATCGACGGCGAAGGCCCCGTCCAGTCTATGCGCTTTGAACCCATCCACAAGGACCCTCCGGCCTTTGACCAACAGGTGCCGGCCGTTGAGTTCTACGAAACCGGCATCAAGTGCGTGGACCTCCTGGCACCCTTCCCCCGAGGCGGAAAAATAGGTCTGTTCGGCGGAGCCGGTGTCGGCAAGACGCTCCTGATCATGGAACTGATCCGCAACATCACCACCGAGCATGGGGGGCACGCCGTCTTCGCAGGTGTGGGTGAACGCACACGCGAAGGCAACGACCTGTGGACGGAAATGAAGGACTCCGGCGTACTCAACAATACCGTGCTCGTCTACGGACAGATGAATGAGCCGCCGGGCGCACGCCTGCGTGTGGCGCTGGCTGCCCTGACCCAAGCCGAGCATTTCCGCGACAACATGCGCGAAGATGTGCTGTTGTTCATTGACAACATCTTCCGATTTGTCCAGGCCGGCAGCGAGGTCTCCGCCCTCCTCGGACGCCTTCCATCCGCAGTCGGCTATCAGCCCACGCTGGCCACCGAGATGGGTGCCCTACAGGAGCGCATCACCTCCACACAACGCGGTGCCATCACGTCCATTCAAGCCGTCTACGTCCCCGCGGACGACATCACCGACCCCGCCCCGGCCACGACCTTTACACATCTGGATTCGGCCATTGTGCTGGATCGCAAGATCGTTGAAATGGGCATCTATCCCGCACTCTCACCACTGGACTCCACCTCTCGGATTCTTTCCCCGGATGTGGTAGGAAAACGGCATTATGATGTGGCCCAGGCCGTACAGCGGGTACTCCAGCGCTATGCCGAACTCCAGGACATCATCACCATCCTCGGCATTGAAGAACTCCCGGAGAACGACCGCGAGGTCGTCACACGTGCACGTCGCATCCAACGCTTCC
>JADHWI010000023.1 GCA_016783565.1 Kiritimatiellia bacterium | reverse complement strand
TTTTACCCTCATTGAGCTCTTGGTGGTCATCGCGATCATCGGTATTCTGGCTGCCCTGTTGCTTCCTGCGATTGCACAGGCCCGTGAGCGCGCACGTCGTATTGACTGTGCTAACAATCTGAAGCAGATTGGTTTGGGTCTTAAGATGTATGCCGGCGATCATCGCGAGAGATATCCCGATTCCGTGAAAGCTTGCTCGCGGTATCTTGGACATCAGGGTCCCCTGTTTTACTGCAAGAGTGATGGGGAAAGAGCACCCACAAACCGAATTGATGAGATGGAAGAGCCGAACAGCAGCTATTGCTATCGTATTAAGGATACCGGTGGTGGCCTGAGCGAAAGTGTTCCGCCGAACAACCTGCTGGCTTGCGATAAGAACGGTATTGAAGGGACGGCTGGGCGTCCGGAAGCTACGGTGGAAGGGGATACCACCTGGGGCGGAAACCATTCCTTTGAGGGTGGGAACATCCTTTTTGCGGATGGCCATGTTGAGTGGTTCAATCGTGCCGCAGACGCTACTGAAGAAGAGTCCCTGACAAATGAGCGATGGGGCTGGATGTGGGATACCACGGGTACCGCAACGGGTTCGACGCCTACAGTGGCGTGGGAAGACGATGGGAGCTGGTAGACCTTAGATTTGAGGATCATTGCGACGGGCACCTGATTTCAGGTGCCCGTTTTTTATTGTAGTGAGATGAATGAATTTCGCTGATCGCTTACCGAAGGGGGTGTTGTCCTCGCAAAGGGAGCAGGCTGGGGGACTGACCGGAGTGGCGCGAGTTTAAGTTCTGGGCAGGTAATCCACCCCTTCCCCTCCCGGGCGGGGAATTGCTTAGAGTAAAGTGCGTTAGAAGTATCCCCTCCCGGGAGGGCTAGGGGTGGGTATTGTTTCTATTCAGCGGGATGGGGAACTGGGTTTAATGTTTGCCCAGAATGGCTTTGCGCATTGCTGCAATATGGGCAGGCGTGGTGCCGCAGCATCCGCCGATGATTGAGGCACCCGCATCGACCAGTTGGTAGGCCTTGCTCGCCATCTCGTCGGGTGTCTCTTTGAAGACGGTCTCACCTTCTTCCATTATCGGCATGCCCGCGTTTGGCATAGCCATGATGGGTGTGTCTGGCGCTGATGCATGAATCAGCCTGATGATTTCTATCATGTGGTCGGGCCCTGTTCCGCAGTTGGAGCCCAGAATGTCTGCACCGGCTTCGAGCATAGCCCCTGCAAAACGATCGGGTGTCACTCCCATCATGGTGGCGTAGCCACCGTGAACTTGTGGGTCAAAGGTGAAACTTGCAACGATAGTCAGCGTGGTATTCTCTTTTGCGGCTTTGACCGCGCACGTGGCCTCTTCTATAGCCGTCATGGTTTCGATGATGACACAGTCTGCGCCGCCTGCCTGCAGGGCAATTGCCTGCTCTGCGAAAGCTTGCATGAAGGCTGCCGGAGACTCCGTGCCCAAGGGTTCGAGAAAGACACCTGTTGGTCCGATGCTGCCCAGCACATGTTGTTCGTCGCCGGCAACGCGTCGCGCTACTGCTGCTGCCGCATGGTTGATTTCCGATACGCGGTTTTCTAGTCCATAATGTGCCAGTTTGTAACGACTGCCGCCAAAAGAATTGCATTCGACAATGTCGCTGCCGGCATCCTTGTAATCCTTATGGATCGCTTTCACGTCCTCTGGTTTATCAAGCGCCCATAATTCCGGACACTCGCCTCCCTGCAGGCCTCGTGCCTGCAGGAGGGTGCCAAGTGCTCCGTCGCAGAACAGAATCTCTCCGTCCTGCACCCGTTTAAGTAGTGTGTGCATGTGAGTCTAGAGTTCCACTTCGGCAATCCAGTTGCCGTGCTGGTTGCAATGTTCGATTGCCGTGAATTTTCCTGAGGATGCTTTCAGGTGCAGTCCCGCTGCAGCATTGCAGCCAGCCGGGGACAGCCAGATGCGTGAAATAAAGTCCTCGTTGATGTATGCATCAATATAGCTGATGTAATGTTCGGGCGTCATAACGTGCGGGATCTCTCCCACTTTGATATGCACGTCAGTGCAGTTATCCAGCAGGCCGCAGTCGGGGACGACCACGATCTTGGGAATGTGCTTCTGTTCCGCTTCCGTGGGGTTGGCGGGGTCCGCTGCTCGTTTTAACGCATCAGGGGCTTCCTGAAATGCGCTCTGAGGCGCTCTGCAAACCAGGCACTTCTCCGGTATGCCTTTCAGCTCGATGTGGCCACACACGCTACACTGGTATACGCTCATGTTCTCATCCTCCTCATCTCGTCCGCAACGTTCCGAGCTGCACCGTGCAGCCCGACCAAAAGATCTCAACACTACAACCGCCTCGTTGTCAAGCTATTCACTGGCCTTCCCAGAGAACAGTTGAAAGGTATCGTTCGCCTGAATCGGGAAGAATGACGACAATGGTCTTTCCTGCGAATTCCGGGTCCTGAGACAATCGCGCGGCAACGGCAGTTGCTGCGCCGCAGGAGATGCCTGACAGGATGCCTTCTTCCTTCGCCAGGCGGCGTGCAAAATCGAGCGCCTCTTCATTCGTGACCTGTTCTACACGGTCGATAAGGTCGAGATCCAGTACGTCCGGGATGAACCCGGCTCCGATGCCTTGAATCACGTGCGGTCCGGGTTTTAGATCTTCGCCTGCCAGTTTCTGGGTTATCACCGGGCTGTTGGTTGGCTCCACGGCTACGGTGAGAACCTTTTTGCCTTTTGATTCTTTGAGGAAGCGGGATATGCCCGTAATGGTACCACCGGTACCGACTCCGGCGACGAGTACATCCACGTTGCCTTCGGTAGCATCCCAGATTTCAGGACCTGTCGTTTTGGCGTGAATTCCGGGGTTGGCAGGGTTCTTGAATTGATGAGGCATGAAGTATCTATCGGGTGATTCGTTCAGCATCTCTTGCGCCCGGTTGATTGCGCCCGGCATTCCTTTTGAACCATCTGTCAGTTCCAGGTTGGCTCCCAGGGCTTTGAGTACTTTTCGGCGCTCAACGCTCATGCTGTCAGGCATGATAAGCGTCACCGGGTAGCCACGCGCAGCACCCACAAACGCCAGTGCGATTCCTGTGTTGCCGCTAGTCGGTTCAATGATCTCCATTCCGGGCTTGAGCACGCCGCGTTCTTCGGCATCCCATATCATGGCTGCTCCAATGCGGCATTTGACTGAGTAAGCAGGGTTGCGGCCCTCGATTTTTGCGAGAACTGTGGCGTTATCGCTGTTTACAACTTTACGCAGTTGTACGAGTGGTGTGTTTCCGATTGCATATGAATTATCCGTTGCATAGCTCATCTTTTATGTATCCTCCTGCTTTGCGTTGTGATACAGTGACCTTGTCTCTCCCGCTACCTTATTGTCTTTGTCTTATCTTTTTGTCAAAATTACGCGTTGCAAAGCGGACAGTCAAGTCGTCTGGTGAAGTTGATTGTCCTCATTCGCATGGTGAGTGCGTCTACTGTTAGCAGTCGATTGGTTAGCAGTTGACCTTGCCCTGTTATGTGCTTAATGGCTTCGCAGGCCTGAATTGAGCCAATGATCCCCGGCACGGCTCCCAGAGGACCGATTGGGGGTGGTTCCGGTTGTTTCGGAGGTGCGTCGAAGACGCAACGGTAACAGGCGCTATGTCCTGGAATAATCGTCATGGTTTGTCCGAAAAAACGACAGATTCCGGCGTGGGAGTAGGGGGTTCCCGCAGCATGGCAGGCGTCTGCAATGAGAAATTTACTTTCGAGATTGTCGGTGGCATCCAGCACAAATGCGTATTGAGGAAGGATGTCTGGGGCGTTATCGACGGTCAACCGCATGGGGTATTCTCGGACGGTTGTGTCACCGTTTAGTGCGGTTAAAGCCTTCGCAGCGATGCGGGTCTTATCTCGTGAGATATCTGACGTTTTGTAAAGTATTTGTCTCTGAAGGTTGGACAGTTCCACGCGATCGTCATCCATGAGACCCAGCGTGCCTACACCTGCTGCTGCCAGATATAGTGCAGCAGGGGAGCCCAGACCGCCCACTCCCACAATCAAGACAGAAGCTTCCAGCAATGCCTCCTGCCCCGTGTCCCCAATTTCGGGAAGCTGGACTTGGCGATGATAGCGTTCTGACTGTTTTGCGTTCAGCAACACGGATTCATAGCTCCAAGGTTGAATGTTTAAAAACTATATATTTTCTCTTGCCGATCACTGTGAACTGGAGTAAACATGATAAACATAATCGTGTCAATCATATATTCGACAGCCGTCACGGTTTTAATGATGAAGTTTAACGTAGCAGAGTTTGCATTGGAGAGAAAGGAAGTGTGTAAGTTGTTATGATGGAAATATCAACAAAGGGCCGATACGCCTCGCGTATCATGGTCTATTTGGCTTTGCATGTTGATGATGGGCCTGTTCGTAAGAAGGAAATTGCCTTAGCAGAGGGGATATCGGCCGATTATGCGGAACAATTGCTCGTAAAGCTGAAGGCGGGTGGCTTGGTGCGTAGCCATCGTGGTGTTCACGGTGGATTTACTCTGAACAAATCGCCGCGCGAGATTACCCTTTACAGCGTCCTGGAGTCGACGGAGGGGCCTTTGGCTTTGACGCCCTGTGGTGCCAATGAATGTGATCGTGTTGCAGAATGTGTGACGCGAGATGTATGGATAGAGGCAGAGAGTCGAATGCATTCTTTCTTTGATGGTATTACCGTGGCTGATTTGGCTGATCGCGCCATTGCGTTACAGCAGGTTGATGCGTTGAGCTATGCAATCTAGTGCAGCAAAGAGCTGGGTGGAATGTAATTTAATTAAATGAGATTAACAGCAGAGGAGATGAGAAATGAGTGAACAGAGAGTAGAAACACTGGCCTTACATGCAGGGCAGACTGCAGATCCAACGACGGGTGCGCGTGCCGTACCGATTTATCAGACAAGCAGTTATGTTTTCCGGGACACTGAGCACGCGGCAAACTTGTTTGCCCTCAAGGAATTCGGGAATATTTACACGCGCCTTATGAACCCCACTACGGATGTGGTGGAAAAGCGTATTGCAGCCCTCGAAGGGGGGACCGGCGCATTGCTGACATCCAGCGGGATGGGCGCAATCTTCTTGGCCATCCACAACATAACCGCGGCGGGTGACCATGTGGTGGCCTCGGCGTCGTTATACGGTGGTACTGACACATTCCTGCGGTACACGTTGCCGAAGATGGGAGTTGAGGTAACATTCATTAGTGAGATTGATCCGGAAAAGGTCAAAGCGGCTATCAAGTCGAACACGAAGTTGGTGTATTTGGAGACGTTGGGGAATCCGAAGGGTGATGTGCCGGATCTTAAGGGGATCGCTGACGCGGCGCATGCCGAGGGTGTCCCGGTGATCGCTGATAACACGTTTGCGCCGATTCTATGCCGTCCCATTGAACACGGGGTGGATGTGGTGGTGCATTCGTGCACCAAGTGGATTGGTGGTCACGGTACCTCCATCGGTGGCGTGATTGTAGACAGCGGCAAGTTTGACTGGGGGTCGGGTCGTTTTCCTGGCTTCACGGAGCCCGATCCAGCCTATCATGGCCTTGTATATTGGGATGCGTTGAAAGATGTTCCCGGCATGGGCAACGTGGCCTATATCATCAAGGCGCGCACAGATGGAATGCGTAATCTGGGCATGTGCCCGAGTCCGTTTAACGCGTTTCTTTTTCTCCAGGGGCTTGAGACGTTGCCGCTACGTATTGAGCGGCAATGTGCAAATGCTCTCGCTCTGGCGCAATGGCTGCAGGAGCAGGATGCTGTGGAATGGGTTGTCTATACGGGGCTGCCGGAGCATCCGTATCATGCACAGGCATCTAAGCACTTAAAGGGCGGTTATGGTGCCGTGCTTGGATTCGGCATCAAGGGCGGTTATGATGCCGGGCGTAAGTTTATCGACTCGGTGAAGCTTGCCAGCCATTTGGCAAATGTAGGCGATGCCAAGACGCTCGTGTTGCATCCGTCTTCCACGAGTCATCAGCAGATGACAGAAGAAGCGCAGCGCGCATCCGGTGTGACGCCTGAGTTCGTACGTGTTGCGGTTGGGCTTGAGAACATTGAAGATATTAAGGATGATTTCTCATCAGCATTGGCGGCCAGCCAGGGTTGATTGAAAATTTTTTTCAAGCTGGGGACACGGGCGCTTGACGTTCCGTGTCCCTTTTGTTCGGGTGGGGCTTTGTTGAGGCTTCAACGTGCAGGCAACGATGAAAGTACAAATGCGGTCATGACATTGGAAGGACAGAAAATCGGAATAGCGATGAGTGGCGGTGTGGACAGCAATGCCGCTGCCGCTTTGCTGTTGGATCAGGGTGCCGAGGTGGTGGGGCTGACGGTGAAAATGTGGGGTGGTGGATCGCGGTGCTGTTCGGATGAAGATATACTGCATGCGCAACATGTGGCTGCGACGCTGGGTTTTCCGCATTACGTTGTGGATTTTCGAGAGGAGTTTCAGCGTGAGATTGTTGATTACTTCGCCGATGAATACGCGTGCGGTCGCACGCCCTCGCCGTGTGGGCGTTGCAATCCCCTGATCAAATTCGGCGCCCTTATGGATCGAGCTGCCGCGATGGGTATTACACGGCTTGCAACGGGGCATTATGCGCGCATCACGCTTGATGATGCCGGTATTTGTCATATGCTCCGTGGGCAGGATGAGACAAAGGATCAGACTTATTTCCTTTTTGCGCTTACTCAACAACAACTTCAGCACGTGCTGTTTCCGCTTGGAGAAATGGGGAAGGACGATGTTCGTGCGTACTGCGAGAGCCGAGGTGTTCCGGGGGGTATGCGCAAGGAGAGTCAGGAGCTGTGTTTTGTGACTAGCGGGCATCACTCCGAGCTTACTGAGCAGCTTCGTCCTGAGGTGTCCCGGAGTGGTTGGATTGTAGATACAACGGGTAAACGACTGGGCCGTCACGAAGGAATTCATCGATACACGGTGGGACAGCGAAAGGGCTTAGGCATTGCTGTGGGTGAGCCGGTGTTTGTGGTTTCGCTTGACGCTGAAGAGAATACCGTGGTGGTGGGCCCCAGAGAGGCCCTTTATTCCGCGACAGTCTGTGTTGAGGGGGTACATTGGATCTCTGGTTCTGCACCTGATGAAGCTTTCGCTGCCTGTACGAAGATTCGGTATAACAGCGAAGCAGCCGCGTCGACAGTGGCGCCGGTATCGGGTGGGCATGCCGCTGAGGTTGTTTTTGAGTTGCCGCAATTTGCGGTAACACCCGGGCAGATCGCGGCATTTTATGTTGGAGATGAGTTGGTGGGTGGTGGTTGGATTGCCAAGCGGTGAGTCGATTTCCACTCTCGTCTCGCAAACGGAGCTTAATCGGGATATAAGAACAATTTGCAGGCGATGCAATCGTTTGCGATAAAGGAATTGAGGCGTGAAAACATGACGATTCAGGTGAATGGCGAGGCATTCCTATTCGAGAGCGGTTCAACTCTGGTCGCGCTTCTCGAAGCGTACGGGGTGACGGGCGATCGTATTGCGGTGACCGTTAATGAAGAAGTGGTTCCGCGTCTGCGTCGAGAGGAAAAGACGATTCAGGATGGTGATCAAGTTGAGATACTGACTTTTGCCGGTGGAGGGTGACAAACAACGTGAGTGTTGCGCAGGATGATAAATTGATATTGGGGACGCAGGTCTTTGGCTCGCGTCTTCTCATGGGTACGGGAAAGTTTTCTGATTCAGAGACCATGGTGCAGGCAATCGAGGCGTCTGGGTCCGAGCTGGTCACCGTGGCGTTGCGGCGGTTCAATCGTGACCGGCAGGAAGATGACTTGTTCGGTCCGCTCTCAGAGCTTAAGGACGTCACTCTGATGCCGAACACCTCCGGTGCACGAACAGCGCAAGAGGCCATTCGTGCGGCCGTATTGGCGAGAGAGATCAGTGATAGCCCTTTTGTGAAAGTGGAGATTCATCCCAACCCTCATCACCTGATGCCGGATCCAATTGAGACTTATGAGGCTTGTGTTGAGTTGGTTCGGCAGGATTTTGTTGTGATGCCGTACATGCCGGCTGATCCGGTTCTGGCGAAGCGGTTGGAGGAGGTGGGTTGTGCCTCTGTGATGCCGCTGGGTTCCGCGATTGGAAGTGGTGGCGGAATTGGTACGGCGGAGATGTTGAGGCTGATTATTCGAGACAGTCGTATTCCTGTGATCGTTGACGCGGGATTGCGTTCGCCTTCGGAAGCGGCAGCCGCTATTGAAATGGGATGTTCCGCCGTGTTGGTAAACAGTGCGATAGCGGCAGCCGATGATCCGGTTGGCATGGCGGGGGCCTTTGCACAAGCCGTATCGGCTGGCGAGGCGGGAAGGAAATCGGGAATTATGCCCCGCAGTGATCAAGCCGTGGCCACCAGTCCCCTGACGGCGTTTCTGGATGGATCCGAGCCCCGGAACTGAAGTGAGCATGGGAGTCGGACTTCATGGCAGAAGGGAATAGCGATATGAGCGTAGTGGCGGATATGCCGGACTGGTTAAATCCGTTGCCCTGGGTCGAAATTGCTCAAACAGCGGATGTCGGGGACGTACAGCGTGCATTGCGTACAAATGCACCCGGTGTACGTGACCTTGCGGCATTACTTTCTTCGGCTGCTGCAGATTATCTTGAGCCCATGGCGCAACGTGCACTGACGCTGACCCGGCGTCATTTTGGCCGAACCATCTCTTTGTATGCGCCGCTATATCTTTCCAATTATTGTAACGGTGGGTGCGCATACTGCGGCTTTGCGGCAGACCGGATGCAGGAGCGATCATGTTTGAATTGTTCCCAGGTTGAGGCAGAGCTGTTGGCTTTAAAGGCCATGGGCTTTGAAGATGTTTTGTTGCTCACGGGTGAACGGTGCCCGCAGGCGGATTTTGACTACCTTTTTGAGAACGTACGGTTGGCCGCGCAGCATGTGCACAATGTTTCTGTTGAAGCCTTTGCAATGACGCAGTCGGAGTATGCGGCATTGAGTGAGGCAGGTTGTATGAGCGTAACGTTGTATCAGGAAACCTATGATCCTGATGCGTACGCGGAATTGCATCGATGGGGTGAGAAGCAAGATTATTTGTACCGACTTGATGCGCCGGCACGGGCCTTGGCGGCCGGTATACGAACGGTTGGCATCGGTGCACTTTTGGGGTTGTCGGATCCCCGTACTGAATTGATTTGTCTGTACCGCCATTTGGAAACTTTGCGTCGTGAGCATTGGCGATCGGGTGTGATGGTGTCGTTTCCGCGTCTATGCGATGAGCAGGGGCATTATACTGCACCGTATCCGGTGGATGATCGTCAACTTGCGCAATATATTTACGCATTCCGCATTTGCTTACCGGATGTTCCGTTGGTGTTGTCTACGCGTGAGCGTGCGGTTTTTCGCGATGGATTGGCCGGCGTGGGTATATGCAGAATGAGTGCGGCCAGTCGCACGACGGTAGGGGGCTATCTGCCGGATGATGCGACGACCGGGAGCCAGTTTGACGTCAGTGATACACGTGATATTTATGCATTTTGCAGCATGCTGCGTGCGCAGGGACTGGATCCCGTGTTCAAAAACTGGGACGCTGTATTTTCCGCGCTTTCAGAACCGCAAAAAATTTAATTAAAGCGAGAGTACGTATTCTGCGAGGTCGTTCAAATCTTCGTCATTCAGGCCGGAGGTGATTCCGTGTGAATCTTTTGGGTTGAACGCCTTGAAGACATCTTTCATGGTCGCTGCGCGCCCATCATAGAGATAGGGCGCGGTTCGCCATACTTCAATCAGGGTTGGCGTGTCGAATTCTGTCTCTTCTTCCATGCCGTCGCCTGTGCCCACGTTGTGGTTTTGCTTATCGGTCAATTGCGGGCCAGTGTGGCAGAGTGTGCAGCCTGCTGTCTGAAACAGATTTTTGCCTCGCTTGGCGGATTTGCTTAGCTTGCCGTTCTCCAAGTGTGGACTGGGGATAGGTTTGAGTGAGCTGAGATAGGCATCAATTGCGCTGGCTTTCTCCTCCTCAGGCATTGCGAACTGGATGTAGCGGATGCCTGCACGAACGGCGACTTCAGCCTTCTCTCGGATGCCGGTAATCATAACTGGTGGTGTCTGGTGAGCAAGCAGCAGGCTCTTTGTGCTCTTGGGATTTCCTATCCCGTCATTGAGCAGATCCCAGTTTACGGCATCCGTACGCGCATCTGGATGGCATGTGCTGCAACTTTGCCATTGCTGGAAGCACAGTGAGGCATCTTCGAAGTGCATGTGCCCTTTGCGCACGAGATCCATTTCTTTGTTTGATCCTAATTCAATGGAACGGATGTCAGCATTTTCATTGTCCAGTGATACCATGGCGATTGAATCTGAAAAATACTGCGCAACCGCCAGTTCGTTACCGACGACTGCGATGCCGCGCGGACCGTTTCCCGGCAACTTGATGCGTTGCCGGATGCCGGTCAGGAAGCTTAGGCTGTTCGCAGGATTATCTGGCAGGGATTCATATTCAGGAATGGTCAGTCCGGCCGTGGCGCGTGCTGGAATGGGTGCCAGTTTGGCCATGAGTGCTTCTGTGTCGATCACGCTGATCTCGTGGGTGGCCGCATGTGAGACGCAAATCTTCTTGCCGTCGGGAGTGCAGGTGACGCCCCAGGGGTTGGCTGCGCCAAGGGCGACATCATCCAGTAAGACGGTCCAGAGCAATTTGCGGGATGCCACGTCGAGAATGTTGAGCGCGTGTGTATTAATCCAACCTCGAGCAATCTGAGTGGTGGGAACGAGGAAACGTGCGAAAATTGAAGGTACGTAGACATGTTTTCCATCAGGTGACAGTGTCATGCCGCGCAGGTCGATAGCGCCGTTTGGAAGATGAATCGACGAGACCACCTTTAGCGTGGCGGTGTCGATGACATCGATGACAGATGTCATGCGGTCCACGTTGGCAGCGCCTGTTGGCAGATGATTCGCGACGAACAGGGTGCCTCCGTCGGGAGTCAGCACGGCTGCTACGGGTTCACGCGTGACCGGTATCCGAGCGACCGTTTTCTTTGTTTTGAGGTCGATGACGCTGATGTCGTTGTTGAAGCGGTTGCAGACATACAGCATGGTGCCGTCTGGCGAGGGGGTGGGGGCCATGGGTGTGTGGCCGACCTTGATTTGTTCTTTAATTCCCCCCTTGGCTTTGTCGATGATGTAGACTTCGCTGTCTGGTCCGTCACCGCTCACGAAGAGTGTGGTTTTGTCGGCAGAGAGAGCGATTCCTGTAGGGTTTTTTGGCAGATTGATGGTCTTGGTTATCTTTCCTGACGCCGTATCAACACAGAGGATTTTGGCTGCTGAATTGGCCCCGACATAAAGTATCTGTCCGTCGGTCACAAGCGATTTTGGGGAAAGGTAATCTGCGGCATGGCTAATGCTTCCCGCCATAACGAGAAGGGTTAATAGTGTATTGTGAATCTTCATATGTGTTTGACTCCGCATAGTGTGCATCTTGGTTTAGATTAGAGCATTGTCAGACTTTCGGAAAGGTCTGCAAATAATTTATTATTGAATTGCTGGGACTTTGTATTGTGTTCGTAGTTTTGTCAGTTCTTTTTTCAAACTGGCAATGATGTCAGAATGTTCTGGGTTCGCGTATTGGCTCTGCATTTCCTGCGGATCGTTTTTTAGATCGTAGAATTCCCATTCTTCTCCGTTGGGGACATCTTGTCCGTAGAAGCGAATCAGTTTGTAGCGTTTGTCGGCCACACCCTCGTGTTTGCGTACGGAATGTACGGCCGGGTACTCGTAATAGTGGTAGTAGAGCGAGGTTCGCCAGTCTTTGGGTGTTTTGCCCTTGAGAAGGGGGACGAGGCTGCGCCCCTGCATATCCTCCGGGATGGGGGCGCCGGCAATATCAAGGAATGTTTCGGCAAAATCAATGTTCTGCACGAGATCGCTGTTGCGGGAACCTGGTTTGATGACGCCTTTCCAGCTTGCCACTAGAGGGGTTCGGAAAGATTCTTCGTACATGAAGCGTTTGTCGAACCAGCCGTGTTCTCCGAGATAGAATCCTTGATCGGCGGAATACATCACGACCGTATTCTTGTCGAGACCGCTTTCTTTCAGGTGCGCGAGTAAGCGTCCAACATTTTCGTCGACGCCCGCGATGCAGCCCAGGTAGTCCTGCATGTACGCTTGATATTTCCAGCGTATGAGATCTTTGCCCTGTGGATTATGTTTTTCAAGATACGCCTTGCGTTCAGGTTGGTAAGCCTTGACGTCACTGTTCATGGTCATGGTTTTTGCAATGCTCATATCCTGCTTGTGAGCGGCTGTGCCGCGTCCTTCATAGTCATCAAAAAGCGTATCGGGTTCAGGGAAGGTTCTGGAGCGGAAGGCGGCTTTTTGTTTCTTGTTGGGTTCCCAGTGGCGATGCGGTGCTTTGTAATGCACCATCAGCATAAAGGGTTTCTTCTCGTCTCGGCCGGTTTTGAGCCAGTTCAGGGCACGATCGGTGATGACGGTAGTGGAATGCTGGCCTTTGTACTTTGTGCGTCCTTTCTCTGTGATGAAATCCGGATTCCAGTATCGGCCTTGACCTGGCAGTACTTCCCAGTAGTCAAAGCCCTGCATTTTCCCGTTGAGATGGATTTTGCCGATCATAGCGGTTTGATAGCCGCTTTTTTGGAGAATTTTTTGGAATTGCTGTTGATTGTGATTGAATCCGCCGCGGTTGTCGTATTTGCCGTTCAGGTGGCTATGCTTTCCTGTCAGCAGGGTGGCGCGGCTTGGTGCGCAAATAGAGTTGGCAACATATGCGCGCTCAAACAACATACCGCTCTTTGCGATGCTGTCGATATTGGGTGTCAGATTCTCCTTCTCAAATCTGCCTCCATATGCCCCGATAGCCTGGTAGGCATGGTCGTCAGAGAATAGCCACAGGATGTTCGGTTTTTCGGAAGCGAATGCGCAGGAAACCATTAGAATGAGAGTGAATAAAGAGATCAACCTTTTCATGTGGTGAATTCCTCAGTTTGTTTGTCATGTTCTCTGCGGTGCAGGAGCTCTGAATCATAATTTTTTCTGAAATTTCTTCTGTTACGATAGGTTATGTACTGCATCTTGGCAATACATTGGTGAGTGCATTGGGTTTGTATTGCAGGCTGATTCTGGCTACTTTGTCGTCTGTCGTATCTGAAGATGGAAGGGAGTTTTGTATGACGTTGTTGGACTGGGTTGTAATCGCTTTGTATCTGGGTGGGTTGATAATTGTTGTTTGGAGATCGTCTCGGCACCAGGAGACTTCGGCAGATTATTTTCTGGCGGGTCGCAATGTGGGGTGGTTTGCGATTGGGGCGTCTATCTTTGCTTCAAACATCGGGTCGGAGCATATCGTTGGCCTGGCGGGGCAGGGGGCTTCAACGGGGATGGCGATGGCGCACTGGGAGATGCATGGATGGATTACCCTTATGCTGGCCTGGTTCTTCGTGCCGTTCTATTACCAGTCTAAAGTCTTTACGATGCCGGAGTTTCTGGAGAAGAGATTCAATTCGAAGGCTCGCTGGATTCTCTCTGTGGTCTCCCTGTTGGCGTATGTGTTCACGAAGGTATCGGTGACGGTCTATGCGGGTGCGCTGGTTTTCAAGACGCTGCTGCCGGATACCTTTGGAAGCCCGGAAGCAGCATTCTGGGTTGGTGCGGTCTCGACGGTGATTCTTACCGGTCTGTACACGGTGTTTGGCGGCATGCGCGCGGTACTTTTTACGGATACCGCCCAGACTATCGTGCTTCTTGTCGGTTCTTTTGCAATTACGTTTTTTGGGCTGAAGCAACTTGGCGGCTGGGGGGAGCTTACAAATTTCTGCAGTGAGCATGTTTCTCAATATCAGCTCTGGCGCCCGCTGAGTCAGGAGGGGGTTCCCTGGTGGAAGAATGGCGATTTCCCCTGGCTGGGCATTATTATCGCTTCGCCTATTGTCGGGATCTGGTACTGGTGCACGGATCAGTACATAGTTCAGCGAACGCTTGCAGCGAAGAATTTGAGGGTTGCTCGCCGTGGTGCGATCTGGGGCGCGTTTCTCAAAGTGTGGCCGGTCATGATCTTTCTAATTCCCGGTTTGATTGGTGCGGCCTTGACAAGCAAGGGGATGATTCAGATTCCGGTCAATCCGGAGACGGGCCGATTGGCAGGAGACCAGGTGTTCCCGACCATGGTGGCCTCGTTGCTTCCCACCGGTCTGCGCGGTTTGGTTGTGGGTGGATTAATGGCGGCGCTGATGAGTTCATTGTCGTCACTGTTTAACTCCACCTCGGCTCTGTTCACCATTGATATCTATGAGAAAATCCGTCCGGGACAGTCTGAGCAGCACCTGGTCAGCGTCGGACGTGCAGCTACGGTGGTTGTCGTGGTTCTTGGACTGCTGTGGATTCCGATTATGCCGTTGATATCTCGTGGTGGGCTGTACCAGTACCTTCAGAGTGTACAGGGGTACCTCGCTCCGCCGATTGCCGCTGTCTTTCTGCTGGGCCTGTTTAACAAGCGTGTGAATGCTCAGGGTGCGGTTTGGGGGCTTGGTTTGGGATTTGTTCTTGGTATGGCGAAGCTAACGATTCAAGCGATGTTCGGGGATGGGAAAATGTTCGCTTCACCGACGTTTCTTGCTGTGATCGGTGATTTCAATTTCCTGTATTTTACGGGAGTTTTGTTCTTTATCTGCGTTGTTGTGGTCTTGTTGGTGTCCTATTCAACCGCGCCGCCCTGTCCTGAGCGCATCAAGGGGTTGACCTATGCTTCGATAGACAAGAAGACAGTTCGTGCGAGCTGGAATCGTTTGGATGTCCTTACGACCGGAATTGTGGTAACGCTGATTATCGGCATGTACCTGTATTTCTCGTTCTGGTTATAGGTCAGGCTAATAGATTGAGCTGATTTCTCCCTTTGCAGAGTGCTTGTTTTTGTGGCATAGTGCGCGCTTCATAATTTTTGTTGATTAACCAGAAAGAGGGTATAATGCGATGAAAGGTATTGGAATCTCTGACGTCAGAAACTTCGCGCTCATGGGGCATACGGGTAGCGGAAAAACAACGCTGGTGGATGCGCTTCTCTTTAAGCTGGGACTGAATGATCGACTGGGGGATGTGAATGCCGGGTCGAGTATGTCTGACTATACTGACCAGGAAAAGACTCGGAAGATTTCCATTACGGCAAAGCCGTTTGAGGGGGCCTATACCACTCCGGCGGGCAAGAAGGTGTCCCTGGCATTCAGCGATACCCCTGGATATATGGATTTTCATGGGCAGGTCATCTCTTCTGCCCGGGCGGCGGATACGGGTGTGATTGTGATCGATGCTTCATCGGGCGTGCAGGTGGGAACACGGCGTGCCTGGAATTGCTGTGGGCGCCGGGGTGTGACCGCGCGTGCAATCGTGGTAACCGGGATGGACAAAGATAATGTCGATTTCTCGGCCACGATGGCTCAAATCAAAAGCATGCTGAGTTCGGCTTGTGTGCCGGTTATTCTTCCGACACCTGATGGTGGCGTTTGTGATATTCTGGCGGCGAAAGAGGTGCCGGAAGCGCTTGCTGCGGAAGTCGAAGAGATCAAGGGTAGCCTTGTTGAGATGGCGGCGGAAACGGATGATGCACTGATTGAAAAGTTTCTTGGAGGAGAAGACCTTTCTCCCGAAGAGATTTCCAGCGGACTTGTCAATGCAGTGGCCACGGGTGGGTTGATCCCTGTTTTTGTTTGTGTGGCGGCAAAGGACATCGGTGTCAGTGAATTCCTCAATGGTGTTTGCCGTCTGTTCCCTGCGCCGGGAGCACATCCGTTGAAGGATGTGGAAGGCAATGCCATCGCGAGTGATGCGGATGCCCCGTTTGTCGGATTGGTATGGCGGGCGGTGAATGATCCGTTTATCGGGCAGCTCAACTTTGTTCGTGTGCTGGGGGGGACGCTGAAGGCCGATACTGAAGTTTTCAATAGCAGCAAGGGTGAGAGCGAGAAGGTTTCGTCCATGCTGGTCGTGAACGGTAAGAAGCAGAGCCCGGTTGATGAGGCGAGCGTTGGTGATATTGTGGCGCTACCGAAGCTGAAAGTGACTTCAGTCGGTGACACCCTGTGTGCCGCAGGCTCAACGATTGTGTGTGAGCGAATCAAGTTTCCCAGTCCGGTTGCATTTGCGGCCGTCTCTGCTAAGACGCAAGCGGATGAGGACAAGGTGGGGGTTGCGCTCAAGCGTGTTTGTGAAGAAGACCCGACGTTGACCGTGGTCCGCAACAAAGAGACCAAAGAGGTCGTGCTGCAGGGACTGGGTGACGTGCATTTGGACGTGGCGGTCGAGATGATGAAAAGCCGCAGCAATGTGAACGTGACGTTGAGCACACCGAAAGTGCCCTATCGTGAATCCGTGACATCCATGGGTGAAGGCCACTACAAGCACAAGAAACAGTCTGGTGGACGGGGTCAGTACGGCGAAGTTTATCTGCGGGTAGAACGTAAAGATCCGAGCGAGGAAGATTGGTTTGTCAATGCCATTGTGGGTGGGGTGATTCCCGGTAATTTTATGCCTGCGATTCAAAAGGGACTGGTTGAGCGTATGGAAAGCGGAGCCATTGCCGGGTATACCGTGCAGGACGTCAAGGTGACGGTGTACGATGGTTCGTATCACACCGTTGACTCTTCGGAAGTGGCGTTCAAGATTGCATCATCCCGTGCACTGAAGGAAGCGATGATGGCAGCCAAGCCGGTGCTGCTTGAACCTGTAATGACCGTCAAGGTTACGATCCCTGAGCAGTACATGGGGGATATCAACTCGGATGTGAACCACAAACGTGGTCGTATCATGGGCATGGAAGCGGTCGGCGGCATGCAGGTTATCACTGTAGAGATTCCGCAGGCAGAATTATTCCGTTACGCTGCAGAACTTCGTAGCATTACGGCTGGGCAGGGAACGTTTGAGATGGATTTTGCTCGATATGAGGTCGTACCAGCCAACGTGGCTCAGAAGGTCATTGCGGCGGCCGAGCTGGAGGAAGAGGAATAGCGCAATTCCTTTATGATAAGGATGCGCCAAGTCGGGATTGAGCATTTGAACCGATTGATTGCCTGTGAATTATGTCCGCATCGTTGTGGTGTAAACCGGTTGAACGGGCAGGTGGGGTTTTGTCGGGCGGGCAGGGACGTAGTCCTGTATCGCTATGGTCCTCACATGGGTGAGGAGCCTCCAATTTCGGGTTCAAGCGGCTCTGGTACGGTATTCTTTTCTCGCTGTACTCTGCGCTGTGTGTATTGTCAAAACTATCCATGGAGTCAGGAGGATGCCGGGCGCGGTTACCGGACCGAACAGCTTTTGGAAGTGTTTGCTGAACTGGCGTCGGCGGGGTGTCACAATTTAAATTTGGTGAGTCCAACCTCCTGGTTGCCTCAGGTGGAGGAGGCATTGGCCTGCACAGACAGTGCTGGTCAGGGGTTGCCGGTTGTGTACAATACAAGCGGCTATGAGCTTGAAGAGACGTTGGAGTGGTTTGGGGAACGCGTGTCGGTTTTTCTGACGGACCTGCGGTATGCTGAACCACAATCTGCAGCGGAGGGCTCGGGGCAGGCAGATTATGTTGACGTGGCTCGCGCAGCATTGCAGAAGATGTGGGCAATGCGTGGCGCGCTTGAAGTGGATGAGAATGATATTGCCGTGAGTGGGGTGATTTGCCGTATACTGGTGCTTCCGGGGCGCGAAGGAGAGGCGATTGATAATCTGCATTGGATTGCGGATACAATGGGTACGGATGTCAGTATCAGCTTGATGTCTCAGTATACGCCGGCTTACCGGGCGACGACGGTAGGGGGAAATTGGGCGCGTCCTGTGACGCGGCGTGAGTACGAGCGGGTTTGCAGGGAAATGATGGATCTCGGTTTCGATCGGGGATGGATGCAGGAATTTAAGGAAACACAGGAGGAGCTGATTGGGTATCGGATGGCACCGGATGAAGGGTGCTGATATCCGTCAGGTTCAGATTGTTCAGACAGGGAGATAAGAGATGAGTGGTCATAGTAAGTGGAAGACAATTCAGCATAAAAAAGGTGCAGCCGACGCCAAGCGTGGAAAAATTTTCAGCAAACTCGCCAAGGAATTGATGGTGGTTGCCCGAACAGGCGGTGGAGATCCGGATCAGAATGCCAACCTTCGTAGCCTGATCCAGAAGGCCAAGAGTTCCAACATGCCCAATGACAACATTGATCGTGCCATTAAGAAGGGCAGTGGCGAGTTGGGCGGCGAAACATTCGAAGAGATCGTTTACGAGGGCTACGCGTCCGGTGGTGTGGGTCTTGTCTGTGTGGTTTTGACTGATAACAAGAACCGTGCAGCAGCCGAGGTGCGGCACATTTTCAAGAAACATGGATCGGATTTTGCATCGCAGGGATCCGTGTCGCGCGGGTTTGAGCGCAAGGGTCAGATTCTCGTGGACGCTGAAAGCGTAGATGAGGACGAGTTGATGGGCGTTGTGTTGGATGCCGGTGCGGAAGATATGCAGCGCGATGGCGATCAGTTTGAAGTCTTGACCGAGCCTTCCGAGTTCTCCGCAGTGTGCGAAGCGCTTGAAAAGGCTGGCATTGCGACGCTGAGCGCCGAAGTATCGCTCCTTCCGACTGCCCCAACACCTATCAGCGACAAGGCTGTTGCTGCATCGGTCTTTAAATTCATCGAAACGCTTGAGGATAATGACGACGTACAGAACGTCTATGCCAATATGGATGTGGACGATGCCGTGCTGGCAGAGTTAGAGAACGAGTAGCGACTAGGTGAGGCGGGTGTTCTTCATCCGCCTCGGGCGGATGCCAGATGCGGGCTCCAGAATTTCATGTGTTGGGTGTCGATACGTCCCTGAGATCTACGGGGTTCGGCGTTGTATCCATCGCGGGCAACAAGGTGTCGGCGTTGGATTACGGCGTGCTGGCGACCCCTGCTTCCCGTCCGCATACGGACTGCTTGCGCACTATCAGCCAGGGCATCAGTGCACTTCTGGAAAAATGGCAGCCACAAGCGGTATCGATTGAGGGGGCTTTTTTCTCGAAGAATGCAAAGACGGCCATGATTCTTGGTGAAGCCCGTGGCGCGGTCATTGCGAACTGTGCCTGTCATGGCGTGGATGTCTATGAGTATGCGCCACGGCGTGTGAAGCAGGCGGTTGTGGGTTTTGGTGGTGCAGGCAAGGAACAGGTTCGCAGCATGATGCGTACAATCTTGAATCTTACGGGGGATCTTCCCGAGGACGCATCGGACGCCCTTGCGCTGGCCGTTTGTCATGCGCATTCACGGTCTGGTCATGCGGCACTGATGCCGAAGCCCATCTAGAGGAACGAATGTTATGATCACATTTCTGGACGGCACGATTGAAGATAAGCAGCCCACACGAGTGGAAATGAATGTCGGTGGGGTGGGGTACGAAGTGTTGATTCCTTTGAGTACGTATGATCGTCTCCCGCATTCCGGTGAACGGGTGCGAATCTTGACGTATGATCATGTGCGTGAGGATGCGCGCCTGCTTTTCGGGTTCATGACCGATGATGAACGATCCCTGTTTTTGTTGTTGTTGGGGATTTCAGGGGTCGGCCCTAAATTGGCGTTGAGTGCATTGAGCAGTCTGTCGGTGCGTGATATCAAGGCCGCGGTGGTGGAAGGGGATGCGCGCCGTCTGAGTGGAATTTCCGGTGTGGGTCGTAAGACGGCTGAACGGATAATTGTGGAGCTGCGCGATAAGATTGATGCGGGAGAGGCGCTTGAAGTAGTGGCTGGTGGCGTGGGGACGCCTGGAGATGGTGTCCTGCGGGATGCGGCATTGGCGTTGACCGCGCTGGGATACAAGCGCGACGAGGCTTTTAAAATGGTAAAGAAGGCGATTGGGGACGATACGCCGGACAACGTGGAAGATGTTATTCGGCGTGCCCTGGCGCGATGATATACCGTACCGAGAATTATCTCGCAAAACGGGTGTGTATTGGGGAAGCTGACGAACCATGTCTGAGCGATTAATAAGTGATACGTTAAACCGTCCTGATCAGGATCTTGATGTCTCGCTGCGCCCAAAGCAGTTTGACGATTTTGTGGGACAGGCGAAAGTCCGGGATCGGTTGGAGTTGGCTGTGGATGCAGCCTGCGCACGTGGGGACGTACTGGATCACGTATTGCTGTCAGGGCCTCCCGGCCTCGGGAAGACTACGCTGGCCCATATTCTGGGGAACTCCATGGGTGTCAGCGTGAAAGCCACTTCCGGGCCGGTGATTGATAAGGCGGGTGATCTGGCCGGGTTGCTGACGGGGTTGGAGCGTGGGGATGTTCTCTTTATCGACGAAATCCATCGTATGCAGAAGACTGTTGAGGAGTATCTGTATTCGGCAATGGAAGACTTTGTGTTGGATATTATGATCGACCAGGGGCCGAATGCCCGTTCCATACGGCTTGATCTACCGCATTTCACCCTGGTGGGAGCCACGACTCGCAGCGGACTGATTTCGGCACCGCTGCGCTCGCGATTCGGGCTCACGAACCGTCTTGATTATTATGATGCGGAGAATCTTCAGGTGATCATCGAGCGATCGGCGCGCATTCTGGATATTGAAATCGACAATGATGGAGCCCGTGAGATTGCGGGTCGTTCGCGCGGGACACCCCGTATCGCCAACAATCTATTGCGTCGCGTACGCGATTATGCACAGGTTCGAGCGGATAATCGAATCAATCGCGATGTGGCGGATCGCGCGCTGGAGATGCTGGATATTGATCGCTATGGTCTTGACGAGATGGATAAGCGCATTCTGGAGACGCTGATTCACAAGTTCTCAGGCGGGCCGGTGGGGATTAACACGATTGCGGTCTCCGTTGGTGAAGAGGGCGGAACCATCGAGGAGGTATACGAACCTTACTTGATCCAGGAAGGGTATCTTGTTCGGACGCCCAAGGGGCGTATGGTAACAGATCTGTGCTATCAGCGATTGGGTCTCAAGCCCTCCGGTACGGACGAGATGACGCTGGGGTTATGAAAAGAGCGTCTTTCCCTCGCGCTGCTCGGGTTACGGTTTATCCGGCCGCAGGCAGGACGCTGCTACATTCCAAGGTGATGTGATTCTGATGTAGTGCGTGTGACCCGCAGCGGAGTAAGGGCACGCGCCGTTCTGGAAACGGCATCATCGATTAAGGCTATGTCATCCCTTTGCTGATCAGGATGATCAGGGTCATGTTTACGGCATTAAAGATGGCGTGAATGAGAATGGGAACGGTGATGTCCCCCGACCACAGGAATCCCAGACTGAAGGCTGAGGCGATCACGAACAGTGGTACCACTGAAGGTAAGTGAAAGTGGATGGCGGCGAAGAGCAGGGAAACCGCGGTAATTGCCAGTGGCAGGGGGCAGGAGCGCAGCAGCACGGGGAATACAACGCCGCGGAACAGCAGTTCTTCGAAGATCGGTGCGACCACGACAGCGAGGAATGCAAAATAGGCAAGGTACCATCCCGGGAGATCGCCTTCGCTGAGGAAATTGACAATGATCTGAGGGCCGACAGGGTAACCGAAGCTCCGCAGAAGGTACTGTACGGCCAGGCTTGAGGCAATGACAATGGGGATGGCGGCCAGGTAACAGAATGGGGCCAGTGTTAGATTGTGGCGCCATGACCGCTCGCCGAAGCCGAACATGGTACGCATCGACCGCCCGTGTTGACGCAGCACCACTCCAATGGCCAGGAGTCCCGCGCATGGCATCATCAGCGTTTGCGTAATAAGCAAAGCCTTTTGTATTTCACCTGCTTCGTTCTTTGTGCCGAACATTGTAATCACAATGAGTTGCAGCGCATAAGCGAAGGCCAGAATGGCACCCATTGTGAGGACATCTTGAGCGGTCCACGGCCGATTCGCGAGGCGGTTCACCATAAAGGATAGCAGATGACGACTCTTTTGAAGCAGGTGAATGGCTCGCCTTAGCATCATGACGCCGGCGATGCTGAGAACCATGGCAACCAGAGACAGACAAAGGTCTATGATGCCCGGGGTCGCCGCAAGATATTCAGGTGAATCCAGCATCAGACATACTGCCTGTTAAGCATCCGGTTCTACCCGCTCTCGTATGACGTAGATTGGCTTGCTTTGAGATTCATGATAGGTGCGGATCTGAATCTCAGCGAGTAATCCCATGCTGATGAATTGCGTGCAGAAGAGAATCAGCATGAACGGTGTGAAAACCCAGAACGGACGTTTGATGAGTTCTGCTGCGAACTGCGTGCCGAAGCACAGGAAGGAAAGATGCGCCAGCACGACGAACATTAACATGAGGACACCTGGCGCACCCAAACCCAGACCGATCTTCCCGAATATCTGGATGGGGTGTGTGCTGTAGCGCAGGAGGAACTTGACGGTGATCAGGTCCAGGATCACGCGTAGTGTGCGCGAGATGCCGTACTTGGTGGTACCGAACATGCGGGGGCGGTGGTTGACTTCAATCTCGGTAACCGAGGCGCCGACCCAGCTCGCAAGAGCGGGAATGAAGCGGTGCATTTCGCCATACAGGCGCAGGTTCGCAACGACGTCGCGACGGTAAGCTTTCAGCGTGCAACCATAGTCGTGCAGAAACACGCCGGTGATTCGGCTGATCAGACCATTGGCGATCATGGAGGGCAGTCGCCGGTTGATAAAAGTGTCTTTGCGTTTGCGGCGCCAGCCACTGACGACGTCGAATCCTTTGTCCGCCTGTTCCATCAGCATGGGGATGTCGGCGGGATCGTTTTGCAGGTCGGCATCCATGGTGATGACCATTTCGCCGTGAGATTCGTGGAAGCCTGCACTCATGGCGGCTGTCTGACCGAAATTGCGTCGCAAACGGATCAGGCGGATGTAGGGGTACTGGTTGTGAGCTTCGTTCATGCGTTCCCATGATGCATCTGTGCTGCCGTCATCAATGAGCAGTATTTCGTAAGTGCGTCCGCATTCGGATAGTGCGGCGTGTAATTGCTCGCACAGAATGGGGACATTTTCTTCTTCGTTGTACACGGGTGCAACGACGGAAATCTCGGGTCTTTTTGCTTTCATTCGTGTCTTTCTGCGATAAGACTTAGAAGTAATAATGTTGGTGTATAGTATGTGATCGGGTTAGACCGGGCAAGAAGGGAAAAATGAGAATATGAATGTGAGTCATGATAGATCGCTTGAAGAAAAAAACCGGGCGTTGAGGGTAGCTATACGCGAGACGGGTGGGTTGGCCGTGGCCTTTTCAGGTGGGGTGGACAGCACCTTTCTGGCTGCTGTGGCTCAGGAAGAATTGGGTGACCGCGCGTTGGCGGTAACTGCGTTATCACCAACTTATCCGGCTCATGAGCAGTCCGAGGCGGTGGAGCTGGCGGTCCGCATCGGGATTCGTCATGAAACGGTTGAATCCAATGAGCTGGAAATTCCGAATTTTGCGGACAATCCTGTTAACCGCTGCTACTTCTGCAAAAAGGAGTTGTTTGAGGTGGTCGCTGAGATTGCATCCGGCTACGGGATTGAGAAGGTTGCAGACGGCACGAATTATGATGATTTGAGTGATCATCGTCCCGGACGGCGTGCGGCAAAGGAATTACAGGTGTTGTCGCCACTACTGGAAGCGGGGCTGGGAAAAGACGATATTCGTGCGCTTTCGGCTCAAATGGGTTTGCCGACCGCAGACAAGCCGGCGTTTGCTTGTTTGGCTTCGCGATTTCCGTATGGCGATCAAATTACTGAGGAGAAACTGAAGGCGGTTGATGTGTTGGAAAACATGGTGCGTTCATTGGGCGTTCGGCAGGTGCGGGTACGGCATCATGGTGAGGTTGCACGTATTGAGGTGGAGCCAGGTGAGATTGAGATGCTGTGCAGGCCGGAGAATCGTGAGGCGGTGGTGGCCAAGGGGCGTGAGTGCGGTTTTGCCTATGTGTCGGTGGACCTGGCGGGGTATCGAACAGGTAGCATGAACGAGGTGTTGTCGCAGGGATAATGCGTAACACGAAGATTGAAGAACGGCTCCGGTAAGAGGGAGATGTGGCTGAATGAACTTTTCATTGTGAATTCGGCCCCTTTTATGTTGACCGGCGCAAAGGTCTTACCTACGATACGGCCTGATTTTGAAGTTTATGGAGCACCCGTGGTGAAACTGGCATACACGCAAGGTTCAGGTCCTTGTGCTCGTTAAGGGCGTGGGGGTTCGAATCCCTCCGGGTGCACCAAAATTTTCAAGGTATGGATTTGCCTTTGCCGATACGGGGCAATTTTTTTTGAGTGGGACATCGGGTGCACGGGGGAGATGGGTGCAGGAACGTGGTCGGTTGACGTTTTTCCGGTGACCGTCAAACATTTCCTGCGCCTGCTGGCGCTTCCTTCGCGAGCCGGTTCCTTTTCTGGAGAGAAGCTGATGAAGATCTACATGAACGGTAAGTTGATTCCCGAGCGCGATGCAAAGGTTTCGGTTTTTGATCATGGCCTGCTTTACGGTGATGGCGTTTTTGAGGGAATTCGTTCATATAATGGCCGTGTTTTCAAGCTGGATGAGCATGTTGAGCGACTTTTTGATTCAGCCAAAGCTATTGATTTAAAGATTCCCATGACTCCGGCTGGCGTTTCCAGGGCCGTGGTTCGCACTTGTGCCGCCAACAAAACCTATGATGGATACATTCGATTGGTCGTGACTCGCGGGGTGGGTACGTTGGGCCTGAATCCATATCTTTGCAAGAAGGCGCAGGTTTTCATCATTGCTGCCGGTATTCAGCTTTATCCGAAGAAGTTGTATGAAGAAGGGTTACGGTTGGTTACGGTGGGTACCGTCCGGAATCTGGCGGAAGCCGTGAATCCGCGTATCAAGAGCTTGAACTATCTGAACAATATTCTGGCCAAAATTGAAGCCATCAACAATGGCTGCATGGAAGCCATCATGCTTAATTCGCGTGGCGAGGTAGCTGAGGCAACGGGTGATAACTTGTTTGTGATCAAGGGGAAGACGTTGCTTACGCCGCCCGTTGAGGCCGGGATTCTTGAAGGGATCACGCGTAATGTGGTTATGGAGCTTGCGGTCGAAGAGGGTTTGGATGTTCGTGAGAATACACTCAGTCGATATGATATCTACACGGGTGATGAAGTATTTCTAACGGGTACGGCTGCAGAAGTTATCGGCGTGGTCGATGTGGATAAGCGCAAGATCGGCAACGGCAAACCGGGCGCAATTACGCGGCGATTGGAGAAGCGGTTCCGCGCCTTTGCATCGTCGACGGGAACGCCAATCGCGTAGCGCGTCGGGCTATGGGCACGGCGGAGCCGGCCCCGAAGGTGGCTTGAATATCGTGAAATGTGAGCTTTGCGAGATAAACGATGCTTCCGTCCATTTCAAGCAGGTTGTGGACGGCAACGTGCGTGAGTTGTATGTCTGCCCCGAATGTGCATCGGAGAACGGTTTCGATGTTCAGTCACCCATGGCGATGACAGATTTTCTTTTTGGCCTGGGTGTACCGGAAGCGCAACCGGATGGTATCCTCGAAAAAACCTGTCCATCCTGCGGTCTCACGCTGGGCTCTTTTCGAAAATCGACTCGCCTGGGATGCGCTCGCTGTTACCAGACGTTTTCCGAAGAAATTGAACCGCTGTTGTATGCCATGCATGGGACGGATCGGCATTCTGGAAAAGTTCCTGCGGGTGAGCAGTTGACGGCAGAGATTGTGGCATTGCAGACGGCGCTGGAGAAGGCGGTTTCCTGCGAGGATTTTGAGGAAGCGGCCGTGTTGCGAGACAAGTTGCGTGAACTGAAGTCGGACATGGCAAAGACCGCCGATGGGGAGATTGTGGCGTGATTGTTGATAAACTTGTCAGGAATCCGGGATCGTGGCTCTCCCGGGATGAGGCAATACGGATTGTGATGAGCAGTCGCGTGCGGCTTGCTCGAAATCTGCGAGGAATGCCTTTTCCTTCTCAAGCCCGGCAGGATGAGAACGAGTCCATTTGCAAGCAGGTCCAACTGGCTTGTGATGGTGTTGTGGCGCTGTCATCGCCTGTTTTTATGGATATGGGGCAACTTGATCCGGTTGATAAGAGTGTGCTCAAAGAGCGTCATTTAATCAGTTCTGAGCTGGCGGAGAAGGGCGCGGGTAGTGGTCTGATGCTGGTGGAGGACGAGCATTCCGCCATTATGATCAACGAAGAGGATCATCTGCGGCTGCAGTGTATCTCTCCCGGTGGCGATCTTTTCAGTGTGTGGCAGCGTGTGGACAAGGTTGATAGTGAGCTGGAGCAATTGCTGGACTATGCTTTTTCGTCACGATTGGGGTATTTGACGGCCTGTCCCAGCAATGTGGGAACGGGATTGCGGGCCAGCGTGATGATGCATTTGCCCGGACTGCAGCTTTCCGGCTTGATAGACGGTGTGGTGCGGGGGTTGAACAAAATCGGTTTGGCGGTTCGAGGATTGTTCGGTGAAGGGTCGCAGGCCTGCGGTAATATGTACCAGGTGTCCAACCAGGTTACCCTTGGGCTGAGTGAGCAGCAGATTATTGAGCGCCTGGCATCGGTGGTGGCTGAGGTAACGCAACATGAACGTAATGCACGGCAGCGTTTGTTGGAGGGGCAGCGTACTTTAGTTATGGACAGGATTGGTAGGGCTTTTGGTATACTGTCTCATGCGTGGCTCCTGTCGTCTGATGAGATGGTGGAGCTTTTATCCATTTTGCGGATGGGGATTGAGTTTGGCTTGGTGTCGGGAACGACGGTGCCTATTGTTAACGAAGTGATGTTGACGACACAACCGGGTCATTTACAGAAAATTGCAGGAAAAGCGTTGGGAACGGTTGAGCGAGATGAGATGCGTGGTCAGATCGCGCGCGATCGCCTGAAAGACATGAACCTACGAGTTGAATAGAATAGATTATTATGAATGATTTTTCAAATATGACACCGCGTGCCCGAAGGGCCGTTCAGTTGGCAAAGAAGGAAGCGGAGACCTTTAATCACCCGTACGTGGGAACGGAGCATATCCTGTTGGGCATCATCGCTCTTGGCGAGGGGGTTGCTGTCAACGTTCTGGATCACCTTGGTGTATCGCTTGAAGCGGTGCGGCGCGAGGTGGAAAAGGCCGTGGGGCAAGGTCCTGAAACGAAGACAGTCGGGAATATTCCGATGACGCCACGATGTAAGAAAGTGTTGCAATTGGCGGCTGCAGAGGCCCAGGCGTTGGGGCATAACTACATTGGGACCGAGCATCTGTTGCTCGGATTACTTCGTGAGGCTGAGGGGGTTGCCGCTCAGGTCTTGTCGAATCTGGATGTTGATCTGGAGACCGCAGGTGTGGAGATTCTGAAAGAGGTGGATCCTGATTTTGATCCGGAGGAGCATGAACAGAATGCGGTACCTGCTCAGAAGGCAAAGAAGGCTGCCAAGAGTAAGACGCCGGCGTTGGAAGCTTTTGGACGCGATTTGACTGAATTGGCGAAGAACGGTGAATTGGATCCTGTCATTGGCAGGGACGAGGAGCTTCAGCGGGTGGTGCAGATTCTGTGCCGTCGAAACAAGAACAATCCGGTGCTTCTGGGGGAAGCGGGGGTTGGTAAGACTGCGGTGGTTGAGGGGCTTGCGAGCGCGATTATTAAGGGGGACGTGCCGGAGTTGATGCTCAAGAAGCGCGTGGTGACGCTGGACATGGCACTGATGATTGCCGGAACCAAGTATCGCGGTCAATTTGAAGAACGCATTAAAGCCGTCATGGACGAGATTCGAAAGGACGGCAATATTGTTCTTTTTATTGATGAGTTGCACACCATTGTCGGTGCCGGGTCGGCTGAAGGGGCCATGGATGCGTCGAACATCATTAAACCGGCACTTGCGCGCGGCGAGTTGCAGTGCGTCGGTGCCACCACGATGGACGAGTATCGGCGGTATATTGAAAAGGATGCGGCCCTGGAGCGGCGCTTCCAGACGGTTCGGGTTGAAGAGCCGTCGACCGAAGAAACCATTGAAATTTTGAAGGGCATCAAAGATCGCTACGAAGCGCATCACAACGTACGCTACTCTGAAGCGGCACTTGAAGCGGCTGCCACGTTAGCGGATCGCTATATTACGGGGCGGTTTCTGCCTGACAAAGCGATTGATACCATTGATGAATCTGGTGCCCGCGTGCGGATTCAGGCGACGACGCGTTCGCCGCAGATTCGTGAGATGGAGGCAGTCATCGATGGGATTCGACTCAACAAAGAGAATGCGATTCGCGAGCAGAATTTTGAAGAAGCCGCCCGGTTGCGCGATGAAGAAACGCAGAAACGGGCTGAAGTCGAGCAAATTGTTAAAGCATGGCAGGAAGAAAACGCAAAGAACATCGTGACGGTGACCGCAGAGGATATCATGGCGGTAATTTCTTCTGCAACCGGTGTGCCGTTGAAGCGTATGGATGGTGAGGAACTGGCGCGTTTGCTCGAGATGGAGAAGGCGTTGGAGAAGGTTGTCGTTGGGCAGGGCGAGGCAGTGGGAGCGATTTCGCGTGCCTTGCGACGCTCGCGTGCTGATCTGAAAGATCCACGTCGACCCATCGGCTCCTTCATTTTCCTGGGGCCTACGGGCGTTGGCAAGACGTTGCTGGCCAAGGCACTTGCCGAATTCATGTTCGGGGATGCGGATTCGCTCATTCAGATTGACATGTCGGAGTACATGGAAAAGTTCTCGGTCTCGCGTCTGATCGGGTCTCCTCCGGGTTATGTGGGGCATGATGAGGGTGGACAGTTGACCGAAAAGGTGCGTCGTCGCCCGTATTCTGTTGTGCTTTTTGACGAAGTGGAAAAGGCACATCCGGATGTCATGCACATGTTGTTGCAGGTCCTGGAGGAAGGCAAGTTGACGGATAGCCTGGGGCGCAAGGTGGATTTCCGTAATACCGTGGTTATTTTGACTTCTAATCTGGGTGTGGATGCGGTGAAAAAGGAAGGTGGGCTTGGGTTTGCTTCACCGTCTGATTCCGGTGATTTTAATCGCATGCGCTCGCAGATGCTGGAGGAATCCAAGCGTGTGTTCAAACCGGAGTTTCTGAATCGTTTTGATGATATTGTGGTATTCCACACCTTGACGCAGGATGACGTATTGCAGATTTTGGACATCGAGTTAGAGAAGGTCCGAGATCGGTTGGAGGCGCGAGGGCATGGTCTTGAGTTAACCAAGACGGCACGCCTTTTCCTGATTGAGGAGGGCTACAACAAGGCAATGGGCGCGCGTCCTTTGCGGCGTGCGATTGAGAAGCACATTGAAGATCCGTTGGCAGAGGAGTTGTTGCGGGGGAATTTTGAGGATGCTGCTGTAATCTCGGTGACTGCCAAGGCGGGGAAATTGACGTTTCGAAAGAAAGCAAAAGGCCGGCCGAAGGCGGCAGTAGTGGAAGGTTCCTGATCGGCAGAAACGTGGGTGGGTGCCTGAAGTGTGAAAATACGTGCAAGAATGCTTGCATTAGGGCATGGGGCATGCCAATATCCGGAGCTTTTATTGAGCACTTGGACTGTTTTCTGCGTACAGGATGCGACAGAGGGCACCGTGTGAAGAATCTTCGATGAACGAAGATTGGGTAGGAGAACCTATGGCAGTAAAGATCAGATTGACCAGAACCGGCGGCAGGAACAACGCATGTTTTCGTATTGTGGCCTGTGACAGTCGTTCGCCTCGTGATGGCCGCTTCATTGAGATCTTGGGGTGGTATGACCCAAATCGTGAAGGTCAGAATTTTGAACTGAAGCTCGACAAGATCGAGAAGTGGGTTGGTAACGGTGCGCAGCTTAGCGATACGGTTGCCAGCATGGTGCGTCGTGCGCGGCGAAACCAGACCACGATCGATGAGCCGCTTGAAGTGCCGGAGATCGCTGAGGTGGTCGAAGTGGCTGAACCGGAAGCCGATACGGTGGAGCCCGCCGAAGAGGTGGAAGCGCCGGCGGTTGCTGAGAAGGCTGAAGAGCCGGTGGCGTAAGGCACCATGAGTGACACGCCTCTGATCGTCGATGTTATCACGATCTTTCCATCTATGTTGGATGGGTTCCTGAAGGAGAGCATGCTGGCACTGGCGGTGAAGCGTGGTGCCGTGCAGTTTCGGGTTGTAAATCTTCGGGATTTTACATACGACGTGCATCGCACGACGGATGCTCGGCCATATGGTGGTGGCCCTGGGATGGTTATGAAACCGGAGCCTATTTTTGAGGCTGTGGAATCGGTATTGACTCCAGAGTCGGATGTGATTTTGATGACGCCGCAGGGGCGACGGTTCAGTCAGCCGATTGCGGAGGAGTTGTCAGCGCGCAAGCATCTTATTTTTGTTTGTGGGCATTATGAAGGGGTTGATGAGCGGGTGCGTGAGCATCTGGCAACCCAGGAGATTTCGATTGGGGACTATGTCCTGACGAATGGCGTGTTGCCTGCGACAGTGGTGATTGATGCGGTGGTTCGGCTGCTGCCGGGAACTCTGGGCGCTGAGGGCGCAACGCTGGATGAGTCGTTTGCGGAGAACGGCGGGTTGGAATATCCGCAGTATACGCGTCCGTCTGAGTATCGGGGGATGCAGGTGCCCGAGGTATTGCGATCGGGACATCACGCTGAAATTGGTGAATGGCGGAAGGAAATGGCGGAGCGGAGGACGCAGGAACGGCGTCCGGATCTGCTTGAACGAAAAGAGAATTGAAGAGAAATGTGCGGCGTAGTTTGGAATGCGGCACATGATTTGGAGGATGCGACATGACCGGCAATGTGATCGATAAGATGAACCAGGAAGCGCTTCGGAGTGATGGGTGCGATAAGTTTGAAATCGGCGACATTGTCGATGTGCATGTCAAGGTGCGTGAAGGGGATAAGGAGCGAATCCAGATCTTCAAAGGCACAGTCATTGCACGTGATGGTGGCGCTGCGGAAGAAACCTTTACCGTTCGGCGAGTGACACATGGCGTAGGCGTTGAGCGTGTATTTCCGGTGCATTCGCCGGGTGTGAATAAGGTCGTGGTTCAGCGATCTTCGCATGTACGTCGCGCAAAACTCTATTTTCTGCGTAATCTTGCGGGAAAGAAAGCGCGTCTGCGTCAGAAAATGCGTGCCTGATCGCTTTTATCGGGCTATCGTGCCGTTGTGTTGACTTACGAAACGCAGCTGTGGCAGAAGGGTTTGCAGCGCGTGGCTGGCGTGGATGAAGCTGGTCGCGGGCCGCTTGCAGGACCTGTTGTCGCGGCTGCGATTGTTTTTAATCCCCAGTGGTTGTCCAACCACGAAGAGCGCTTCCAGGGCTTGACCGATTCCAAGAAGCTTACGCATTCCAAACGCGAAGCGTTTTCTGTGATTCTCCACGAAAGCGCCGGTGTCGAGATTGGTATTGGCATCGCTGAAGCAGACGAAATCGATGCCATCAATATTCTCAAAGCCACTCATCTGGCTATGGACAGGGCGTTGCGTGAATTGCCTGTGCGACCGGACATGGCGTTGGTTGACGGCTTGGCGGTTCCCGGGTTGTGCTGTGACTCTCAGAATATTGTCGGCGGGGACGGTTTGAGTTTGTCCATTGCGGGTGCCAGTGTGATTGCGAAGGTTTATCGGGATGCACGGATGTGCGAGCTCGATGCGGTGTATCCTCAATATGGGTTTGCGCGGCATAAGGGGTATGGGACACGCGAGCATCTGCAGGCACTTTACGAGCATGGGCCCTGTCCGCAGCATCGTCGTTCCTTTTCGCCAGTGCGAGAAGCGGAGACCAACTTGGGGCAGAATCCAGAGCAACCTCTGCTTTTCTAATTGAGGGTATGGGTGATGAAAGGTTTTATTGAGCGTATTGTGCGGGGTAAGGATGAAACGCTCAATGTAACTGCGCGTGCCGGGCTGTGGGGTGAATCTTGTGCTGAGAAGCACCTGAGTGCGGTGGCGGGTTTTAAGATTCTGGGACGTCGTGTGAAGGTGAGTCCGCGTGATGAAATTGATCTTGTTGCGCGCGATGGTGATGTGCTGGTTTTTGTTGAGGTAAAGACGCGTGCCTCTGAAGCGTTTGGTCGTCCGATGGATGCGGTGGATCGAGCCAAGCGTCATACGCTGTCTCGAGCAGCGGTTCGCTATCTGAAGAAACTGAAGAATCCGAGGGTAGCGTTTCGGTTTGATGTGGTCGAGGTGATTGGTCGAGAGGAAGATGGGTCTCCCGAGATTTGCCATACTCCCAATGCGTTTCATCTGGATCGCTGTTATCGATTGCCGTGATGTATCAATGCCGCAATCCGAGATTCCCCTACAGTAATTCTCATTATGGATTTCATTGGTAGGGCTTGCAGCCCCCCCCGCCTGATCCCGACAAAGGAGGGCTGGCAGGTTGCGCGCCGTTCTCGGCCAAAAACGGCGGCCAAGGGACTGGCCGCCCTACCGCCGAATGACTTTATTGCCTCAAAATGGGCCATAATGAGAATTGCTGATTCTCCAATTCCCTCTATTGACCCGTCGCGGTGTAGACGGCATAGTGAGCGGGTGCAGTTTGTTCGCTACAGGATTATAGTATGGATGAGGAGAGATTGATGATGCAGAAAGTGCATATTTTTGTTTTTGCTGTGCTTGTGGCCGGGCATGTGGCCAGTGGTGTGACCATGCAGGAGCTTTCGCCTGCCGCACAGGCTTTTGTCGGGGATAGCAAGCAGATCGCGCTTGTTCTCAAGGATGGTCGGGAAGTGACGGGTGAGCTGGTGCGTGAGACGGCGACGCATTTGGAGATTCGCATGGAGCGTGGCGCTGGCATTCGGGTCAGTGCACGTGTGCCGAAGTCGGGAATAAAGAAGCAGACTTCCGGTGACGTCACGCATGAATTTTCGCGACGATTGATGGCACTGCAATTTGATGCAACTGCGAGTTTAGCGGAATCGGAATATCAGCGTTTGATTCCGTTGTATGCAGAATTTGTGAAGAAATGTCCGGATTCAAAAGTCGTGACGACGATACAGACTATGCATGCCAAACTTTTGGATGAGCTGGATCGCATTCAAAAAGGAGAAGAGAAGGTCGGCGGGCAGTGGTTTACGCCTGTTCTTGCAGCATTGAAGCGGTTCGAGGTGATGACGGAGAAGATGGCCGAGTTGCAGAATGATCGTGACTATCGTAAGAGTGAAGAGATGCAGAAATTGCATGAGCAACTCACGATCGATCGTCGTGAGGTGGCTCGTTCTCTTCCCGGGTTGATGCAGGAGCGGCTCCCGAAGTTATTGGCCGACCGGCAGTTTGATTCGGCGACTGAAGAGGTGGTTGGCTTTCTTCATTTCTGGCTGGAGCAAGTCGCGGCAAGCGAGGGAGAGTTTGCTAAGGTGTTGAAGGGTATGGATGTTGAATACATTGTCCGGATGCAGGATGATGTGTTGGATGCATTCAAGGCTGCGGGCGAGGGTAAAGCGAAGCCTCCGCGGGGAATTGACAGGGAGGGAATGGTTTACATACCGGGGGGATATTTTTTGATGGGAGCGCGCGATGCAGCACCGACGGATGATAATTTTCCGCTGCATCTTGTTTTTGTGAGTCCATTTCTTATGGATCGAACCGAGGTTTCTAATGCGAAGTATCGAGAGTTTGTGAAGCATGTGAAGTCATCGGGTGATTCCTCTATGGAACATCCTGATGCCCCTCCCTTGAAAAAGCATGACGCTGAAGGGTGGGCGCATGAGAGCTTGAGTCGGGATGATCAGCCTGTGGTCGGTATTGATTGGTTTGATGCCTATGCGTATGCGAAGTGGGCAGGGAAGCGTTTGCCGACTGAGGCGGAGTGGGAGAAAGCTGCGAAAGGGATGGATGACAATATATTTCCCTGGGGTGACGAGATTGAGGAATGCGGTGTGAACTGGCCGACGGGACGTAAGTTCCTTGCGAAAGAAATGGATCGGCAAAATCCTCCTCTTCCGCCGGAACCGGAACCCACATTTGGTTGTTCGTGCGTGCAGGATGCAAAGCCGCCACCGCCACCCCCTACGAAACTTCCTGATAAGACATGGGCTGTTGATCAGCACCTGCCCACGGAGTTGCAGGAAGCCATAGATCTTGGTTTTGTGGAATGGGATGAGACTTATCTCAGTCCATATGGGGTGATGCACATGGCCGGCAATGTGGCTGAGTGGGTGTATGATTTGTATGATGCGGGCTACTATGCCGTGTCTCCTGTTGTGGACCCGCAGGGGCCGGAAGAGGGACAAGGTCATGTGTTTAGAGGCGGTTCATATCAATCTCGAAATTCGGATGAATTGTCTACGGTGCATCGTGGGCATAAAGGGATGTCCCGTCGCAGCGTATCATCGCGTAAGCGCAGGGAGGCTCTGCCGTATATTGGGATGCGGTGTGCGCGTAGTCTGGATGTTGTGAAGACGGGGCAGTGATGTGCATGTTCTTTTTATGGTGTGTTGAGAGAAGGAAAGAGGCGGGTGTAAAGATGATATTGAGAAGAATGACTCGATGTGTGGTGTTGGCGCTGAGTGTGCTGGTTATGATTTCTGTGTCGTACGTTGTGGCCGCGGAAGTGCAGAGCCCGGAGGTGGTAAAGCAGCAGTTTGACGAAGTGATTTCTCGTCTGGATAAAGGGGGCGATCTGCTGATCGTTGCGAATATGGATGGGGTGATTGAAGAGGCCATGGAATACGTGGTCGGGATGTTCGGTGCGATGCCGACAGAGGACCCCGAAGTGACAGAGCTTCAGAAGATCATTAAGCGCTTGTCTGCATATCTTGACAAGAGTGGTTTCTATGCAGTCAATGGCTGGGGTATGAGCCTTGTTCCGCGGGAAGATGGGCTCAATGAGGTGAAGAGCTTCTTGAGTCGCGATTCTGCTGCAGTGGGATTGCCGCTTTGGCGCGCATGCGTGGGACTCAAGCCGCGGCGATTGGCTGGATTGGATTACATGCCGAAGGATACGGTTTTGGCCGGTACGAGCCTGGGTGAACTTAACTCTTTGTGGGTTATGATACGTAATGGCATTGCGACGGTCCTTCCGCCTGAGGGACAGGTGGGGTTCAATGAGTTTCTGTCAAGTAGCGCTACCAACTTGAATGTGAGCCTGGACAAGCTCATGGCATCAGTGGGTGATGAAAGTTTCTATTCGCTGCAGTTGTCTTCTAAGGCCAAGGTGCCTTTGCCTGCGATGGACGCAGAAGGTAAGCCAATACAAATTCCGGCTCCGACGTTGCTTGTGGGGGTTGCGGTCAAGGATTCAACGCTGATGGATTTGATTGTTCGAAAGGTTGCCGAGGCGCAGTTGCCGATGACAAATGTGGTTGTGGATGGTGTCACATTGCATACGGCGATGGCGCCCATTCCGTTGCCTTTTCCGCTGCAACCAACGGTTGCGCAGCATAACGGGATGTTGTTGTTCGGGTCGCAGCAGCAGGTCATTCGCGATGCCCTGATTGCGTCTAAAGAGAAGAATGGTTTTGCCTCAAGTGCGGAATTTAAGAAGGCGTTTGAGGGGTTGTCGATGGAAAATAATGGCATGAGTTATGTGAGTCCTCGGTTTGGTGAAGTGGTGTTGGATATCCAATCGATGACCATGAGTATGCAAGGGAAGCCTAACCAGGAGGCCACAAGTTTTGTGAAAGAGTTTATGGCAAAGCAGGGGCCACAGACCACGGCGATGATTCGAACCAATTGGAAGAGCGGGGTGATCTCTCAGGGACGAACGAGCAGTAGCGGACGTGATATGGTGATGGGAACGATGATGTTTCCGGTGGGTCTTATGGCCGGGGTGGCTATTCCGAGCTTTGTGAATGCAAGAGGTGTGGCGCAACACAACGTATGCATCAACAACTTGCGTCAGATTGATGCGGCCAAGGAACAGTGGGCATTGGCACAGGGTAAGGCGAACGGGGATGAGGTAGATCCCGATGGGATCGCGCAATACATCAAAGGTGCCAAGATTCCCGTTTGCCCGCAGGGAGGGGCGTATAATTTGGGTCCATTGGGAGCCGATCCGACTTGCACTGAGCCGGGGCATCAGTTGCAATGAGGCGCGTTGCTGGGTTGAGGAACCGGTTCTGAAGAAGTGTTTACTCTTCAAAGACAGGATGAAGTGATGGTTGTTGCAACTGTCTGCAGTAGAGGGAGTTGTGTGTTAAATTGTGCTGTCAGAGTTGACCGTACAATATAGGAGCGGGAGAGAGAAAATGGCATCAGATTTGGCGCGAATACAGGATTTTCTTGTGGGTATGGGCATGGCTGCATCTTGCCTGGATGCAGATTCGGTGCTGGCGGAGTTGACCGCCGAAATGGATAAAGGGTTGGCGGCGGATCAGTGCGAGCTGGCTATGATTCCGACTTTTGTGAGCAGTGAGAGTCGGATTCCTGCTGATAAGCCAGTTCTGGTGGTGGATGCAGGAGGAACAAATCTGCGTGTGTGCACGGTGACCTTTGATGTGCATGGGCATCCCACCATCGATAATTTTTCCAAGCAGGCTATGCCGGGACTCGATAGAGAGGTGAGTAAGGACGAGTTTTTTGAGACGTTGGCTGATTATTTGTCTTCTGTGGCCGATTTATCGGACCGCATTGGTTTCTGCTTTTCATATCCGTCAGAGATTTCTCCAGAGCGTGACGGTAAGCTTTTGCGCTGGACCAAGGAAGTGCAGATTCCAGAGCTGGTGGGGGAATATGTTGGGCGAGGATTGGCTGAGAAATTGGAGGCACGTGGTCACGGCAGAAAACAAGTCGTGGTGCTCAATGATACTGTGGCGGCCTTGTTGGCTGGGAAATCCGTGGGTGATGATCGGGAATGCAGCGCGTATGTCGGCTACATTCTCGGGACGGGGACGAATATCGCTTACGAGGAGAAGAATGCCAATATTACGAAGCGCACTGATTTGGATATGGGTGGTGCGCAGATTATTAACTGCGAATCGGGTAACTTCAGCGGTGGGCCGTTAACGGAGGTTGATCGCGAGTTGGATGCTGCAACATCAACACCTGGCGGGCAGTTATTGGAGAAGCGTGTTTCCGGGGCGTATCTTGGAGATATTGGTTTGGCGTTGCTGAAGCAGGCGGGTGAACAAGGGTTGGTTTCGCAGGCGATTGCCGATGCTGTAGCGGAGTGGGGAGAATTGACCACTATTGAAATGGATTCCTTTTTGTGGAACCCCTATGGCTGTCTGGGTCCGATCGCCTCGTTGTCACTTACCGATGCTGAGCGCGAAGTGCTTTATGCCATCTTTTCGAGCGTGGTGACGCGTGCGGCGCTGTTGGCTGCGGTTAATGTTGCGGCACCGGTGCTCAAGACAAGGTGCGGTACATCGGCATTGCATCCGGTGTGCATCAATATTGATGGGTCGACTTTCTACAAGACCCACAAATTGTCGCATGAGACTTACAAGTTTCTCGATGCCATTCTGGGGGCACGTGGCGTGCACTACATGGCGGTCAGCGTTGACAATGCACCGGTTATTGGTGCTGCCATCGCCGGGTTGAGCTAATCAAGTTGTTGTGAAACCTGAAGGATTTCTGTGCCATGCGGATATCGTTTAACAGCGGTGGGAGAGGTGCGATTGCCAGCAGAATCGGTATGACTTTTTTTGGGTTGGTGTTCGGCTCGATCGGGCTGTTCGTTATGGTCATGGCTGTGCGGAGTGGTTTGGAAGGGCGTGCAAGGCAGACCTGGATTCCTGTTGCCTGTGAGGTTGATCGCGTTGAGGTACATAGTACGGATGATGGGTATCGTTTGGGGATTGGCTATCGTTATATTTATGACGACACAGTGTACCGGAGTGAGAAGTTTGGTTCGGGATCTACGTTTGATGACGTGGCGACCCGGCAACACATGC
>JADHWI010000022.1 GCA_016783565.1 Kiritimatiellia bacterium | reverse complement strand
CTTGGGTGTCATCCAGTAAAAGGTCCGCAACATCCTTTCCGTGTTTGATAACAATGGCTTGTAGAGCACATTTGAGATTGGCGTCAGGCGGCAGGTCGAAGGTTTCGGCTTCGCAGCCTGCTTGCATGCGAAGTTGTGCAGTGTATTCCACCGTAATTCTCATACGTAACTCTCTTCTTTCTTATCCTGTGTCAGGGCCTGTACGCAACCGTTGCTGATGCATAGCATCATTGTGCCAAGTTGTTCCGCCTCACTGCGGTTGTGGGTTACATGCAGGACTGTGACGCCGGTGTGTTGCTGTACCTGTTTGAGTAAGTGCATGATCTGTGAACGGGTTTCATCATCCAGAGCGGTGAGGGGCTCGTCCAGTAAGAGGATGCCGGGGCGAAAGGACAGGGCTCTCCCCAGGGCTACACGTTGGCGCTCGCCTCCGCTCAAGCCTGCCGGGGTTCTATCCAGAATATGCTCGATGTCCAGGAGACCGGCCAACTCAGATACACGGGTCTCAATTGCGCTATGGTGTTCTCGTCGCACGACCAGAGAGAAGGCAAGTTGCTCAAAGACAGTCATGGTTTTAAAGAGCGCGCCGTCCTGGGGGACATAGCCTACGTCCCGTGCTGCTGGTGTGGCGTGTGTGACGTCGCATTCATTGAGCAGGACTCGCCCGCAATCTGGTTGGCGCAGGCCGCAAATGATTTCCAGAAGAGTTGTTTTTCCGGAGCCTGTACTTCCCATTAAGACGGCGTAGGCATTCTGCGGGATGTTCATGCACACGTTACGCACGCTGAACGCGCCTTGATTGATGTCGATATGATCCAGAACAATCATTCATTCCTCAAATGTTAAATGTCCGTGAGCCCCACGTACGTGCGGTCAGGACGACGGCCACAGCGGCTGTCACCATGATCAATGATACCGTGACCGCTGCTGAAAGATCGCCAATACTCAATTCCAGAAAAACGGTGGTCGACAGTACTTCTGTTTTGTTGCGGGTTGCACCGGCAAAAATGAGCAATGGACCAAATTCACCTAGAGCCCTGGCCCACGCTATGGTGACAGCAGTGAGTACGCCGGGCCATGCCTCCGGCAGTTCGACCATCAGAAAGGCCTGGCGTCGCGAGCAACCCAGTGTTTGCGCTACCTGTGCACAGCGCTCGTCGGTTTGATCAAAAGCTGCGCGCATGATTCTAACAGCAAATGCGCAGGAAACTGCAAACTGGGCAATGATGACGGCCGGGCGCTCATAGACAATGGCTTCACGCATTCCGCGTGGCAGAAACTGAAAGAGTATCAGAAGGCTCAATCCCACTACGAGGGGCGGTAGCACGATGGGAATATCCAGCAGTGCGTCCACGGCACGATTTCCCGGAAAGCGGTAGCGCGAGAGCAAGTAGCCTGCGGGTATGGCCACGAAAACAGAAAGGATGGCTGTGATCGTGCAGGAAATCATCGTCAGTGTCATCGCACTCCGTATCTCCGGGGAACGAAATGCAGAGAGAAATGCTTCTGCGAAGGGCCAGGAAGAGTTGTTCTGAGGAGACCATCCAACGTAGGCAATGTCGGCGACAAGCAGCAGGAGAATCAAAAAGGCATAGGTGGCTAGAATAATGCTGAACACAGCTATAAAAGCGCGATCTGAGTGTTTGCCCGGAGGTCGCCATGTTCTAGTGGTGGGCGTCATTGTGTCGCCTCTTCAGTTTTCTGCATGTCCTTTTGACGCCACTGGAAACCCGCTTTTTCAAAGTCAAGGCGTGCGTTCAGAATTGTTTTGAACAAGCGTGCTGCCATGTGTTTATAGGGTGTTTTTCTGGACACGGCGAAGGGCTGTACGGCTCTTGCTGCTGATGAGTCTATAGTGATCACATCGATGCGGTCATTCTCTGCCAGCGTGTCAGTCTTGTAGGCAAGCGTTGCATCCGCCGCACCTGTTGTGACTGCGGGAACCAGCATGGCTGAACTGGCTGTTTGGGTGACCACGTTTCTGTTGAGAAGCTTTTCGTAAAGGTCTGCGGATTCAAGAAGGCGACGCGTCAGCACGCCGATTGTGCATTGGTCGGGTTGCCCGATGGCCAAGCGGACGCCGGGTTTTGTCAGATCTGCAAGTGTTTCGATCCCTTTCGGGTTGCCTTTTGCGACGGCAATTACAATATCGGTTTGTGATATGCGTGTGCCCTCGCCAAAGAGCTCGGCCACGGTGTCCAGGTAGTAGACATCGCAGGCCATGTAAACATCCGGGAAGCCGGGGTCGCTGCTTTCGCGTATTGTGCGCATTTGGGCTGTCAGGATGCCGCATCCGTTGTAGACCGTATTCAGGCGTACCCCCTCCCTTTTCTCAAACCGTTTAATCACCGGTTCGAGTGCACGACGATTCACGGAACCGGAAAAAAAAGTTAACTCAGGGCTGGCAACCCAGGGATCGCCGAGAACGGGATCGTATCCCATTTTTCTGAATGTGTTCAACCCGCGATTGGCGCCTGAAATATAGCGGGCAAGGAGAAGGGCTTCTTTTGCAGGCTCGCTCCAGCTAGTGATTCCGACTGTGATCTGACTGGCTCCTGCTGTTAATTCGGGTAGGCGAACGATTTCCAATTCAGGTATTTGTGTAGCCGTGGCGGACCAGACAATGCCTGCATCTACGCTGCCGATTTGAACGGTATTGGCGACATCCGGGACAGTGGGTTTGAATACGCCGGATTGTGTCACGTGGCGTTGCAGAGCATCCCAATGTCCAGAGTTTAGAAGTGCTTGTTTTGTTTTCTTTCCAATGGCTGCCTGTTCGGGGTTGCCGAGCGCAATTCGAATTCCTGGTTGGATCAGGTCGGCAATGTTTTTGATGTTTCGGGGGTTGCCCTTTTTTACCACCACGACGGGTACCATCGTTGCGATGGAAAGCGTTTCGCGCACGAGTTCTTTCTGTCTGGCGATCTCAAGATAGCTGTCGTCAGCGGCGAGATACAAGTCTGCCGTACGTGACACCTGAAGTTGGCTGAGCAGAGTATTGGACCCCCCGTATTGAACATCAACGGTAACTCCGCATTCGCGTTCGAAATTCTGACGGATTTGTTCAATCGGCAGCCGCATGCCTGCTGCGCAGAAGAGCACGAGGTTACGGCGGGAAGAATGCGTTTTGTTGTCTTGCTTCAGCAGGAGTGCGATCAAAAAGATGAGTAAGAGAAATGTGCAGACAGCGATGACACCCGTATGATTTGCACGGGTGAGGGATTTATGTTTATTGCGATGCATACGCGTCCCTATTTCTTCAGTAACCAGGTGAGAGTGGCTGTCACGATGAGGGTCAGTACGGCTAACCACGCAATAGGGGGGATGGGATTAGAGGTCGCGGGGGTGTCTGCCTCAGGGGTTGCCTGCGATGACATCGTCTTTTGCTCTTCTTCTGTGCTAGCCTGCTCGACAATGCCGGTACCGCCGAGGGTGAACGTCTCACCATTCGGCAATACCGTGGTGACCGCATTGGGGTAGCTGTGTTTTGCTTCGTCCCAATTTGCGGCGAGAAGCATGTCAACGCCAGGGTTCAATGCTTTGACTCTGCACGAGCAGGCGCTGCAGAGAAACCAGCACAGCTCGTTGATGACGGCAGGAACCAGCTCTTCGCCGGCCAATGGGATCATGCGCCCTTGTCCAAATACGGCAACCATCACGATCTCTTTCGGGTTCGAAAATCCGGTGTCGAGTCCTTCGATCTGTTTGATTAGAAACGTTTCAGAGGCATCTGAACGCGATACTGTCAGCACTGAAAAGTCGATGCGCACGGGGATGGTTCCCACGTCCTGTCCGTGTCCCGCCCCGCTCCAACCATCCTGTTCGTCTTCGTAGTCGAGTTCCTTGGGAAGTTCAATCTCGTTGGCTAGTTCTGCCAGGCTCTTTTCGAACATGGCTTTTGTTGTCGCGTTTGAGGTGGCATCCGTTGATTCCAGCATGACAAAAACAGCAGTGGTTCCGGTCATTAATTCATGGGCGATACGGCGGCGCAAGGGTGAGTCTGTAAGTTGCGCAAGGAGATCCGGCTTCCAGTCCCCGCTGTACCAGGCCTGATTGATGTCCGGATAGATGACGCGTACCGCGTTGGTTTGGTCTGCCGGGGCCCGCTGGAACCACAGGTTGGCGTGGTATTCGCTGTCCAGCGTTGCCGTATCCAACGGCACGTTTGATGCGATGCTGATGATGTGCGCATCCGGGGGCCATCGCTCAAGAGCATAGCGAAAAACAGGAACGGTGCAGGCGCGTGCAGACGCCATGCTTATGAGACTGAGCAGGACAGGAAGGCAAAAGCGCGATGTATGATTCGGGAATGGAATAATCATGTTAACCCTTTACTAATGTTTTGTTTTTTATCCACCATTGGGTGTCGGCCTGTTCGGCGGCTTCGGGGTGGTGCGTTACCATAATGACGGTTCCCCCGGCATTGGCAAAATCGGAAAATGCGTTCAGAACGATTTCGGCATTCTCAGGGTCCAGGTTGCCAGTGGGTTCGTCTGCGAGTAAAACACGGGGACGATTGTAGAGCGCACGGGCAAGCGCGGTACGTTGTTGCTCTCCAACGCTTAGTTTTCCCGGCACGTGGGTGCGACGATCTGTGATGTTAAGTTGGTCCATCAGTTCTTTTGCGCGAACCTGGTCTGTCGATCCGCGCAGGGCAATGGCCGCTGCTTCAATGTTTTCCTCTACCGTCAGATAGGGGATGAGGTGAAATCGCTGGAATACAAACCCCAGCAGTTGTGCTCTGCGGAGGGCCCGGCGCTCGGAGGAAAGGGCAAACAGGTCTTCACCATCGATCATTACCCGGCCTGTGTCGGGATGCAGCAATCCGCCCAGCACGAGAAGCAGTGTACTTTTGCCGCAACCGCTTGGCCCGCAGATCGCCGCAAATGTGCCGGGTTTGATTGAGGCGGTAGCCTCTTTCAACACAAGTAGTTCCTTTGTTTCAGAGCGATACGTCTTGGTGATTTTTTGAATGTCTATCATGTTTCTCAACTCAAACGGAATGATTCGATCAATGGACGATCAACCATACATTCATTCCTGATTCAATATAACTGCCGGGTCAATGCGAGCGGCCATCAGGGCTGGCAACGCAGATGCAAGCGTGGCAATCGCTACCGTGGCGCTGATGACGCTTAACATGAATGGCGTGGTTGCCGTGGCGCTGATTCCCAGTATCCAGCGTCCTGCTAATACGCCAACAAGGCAACCGAAGATGCCACCAGCCAGACCCGTCAGCACGGCCTTGTAAAGCATGAGCGCAAAGATGGAGAGCGAACCGAGTCCGAGGGCGCGTAACAGAGCCACTTCGGACCGTCGTTCACGAACACTTGCAAAGGTGAGCACGGTCAGGAATATGGCGGCACCTACGACCACAAGGGATACCAGCAGTGTGGCGAATTGTGCAACATGGGATCGGAGAATGGCGCGGCTTTCCGTGATGTCCTGCATTTCTTCTTTCGTACGTTTTCCTATTGCGCTACGGGCGCGTTGTCTGGCCTGGGCGCGTACTGAGAACTCCACGACTTGCACATCTTGCACGACGCGTTCAAGTTCTTGCCGGATCGGGTCCAGGTCGCCGGCTGCGCAGTTGCAGCTCAGGGCCAGCACGCCGGATATTTTTCCGGGTTGCCCGCTTAAGCGCTGCGCGTCTCCCAAGTTCATCAGGAGGCTGATGTCATCGATATTGCCCTTTTGCGGCAGCACACGCTTGACGGTAAATGTCTCGCCCTCAATTTCCAGTTGGGCGCCTATCTGAAGTTTCAGGCGCTTATGAATGGCGTTCCCAATGTGAACCATGCCGGCATCCACACGCTCTTCAATGGGTTTCTGGAAGTTTGGCGACTTGATGTAAATTTCTCCTTCAATGCCGACCAGAATGACGTTGCCATCATATTGATCCCAATGTATCTGGTGTCGTAGCATGGGGAGTAGATGATTCAATGTGGCAAGTTCGGCGCTGCCCAGAGCCTGAACCTGCTTGCGGGTGAAGAAAGCCGTGCTGCGATTTTCTGCATAGAGGCGCCCTGCATCCTGATCTCCAGGCAGGAGTAAGATGTTGAATCCCAGGTTTTTTGAAAACACCCTGGCGTCATCACGAAGTTGAGCCATGCGATCGGCGGCACGCTCTTCCAGTGCGGCTATTAGCTTTTCAGTTTCCGCATCGTGAGCGGCTAAAAAACTGCGTGCACCGACCACGCAGGCGGACACCGCTGCTGCGGCCACAATTGCGAGTACGACGCTCACCCGTCGAAAACGCAATTCTCTGATAAACAGATGTCCGGCTCTCACACCATTCTCCACAATTGATTCTTAATTAAGTGTCTCTAAAGCGCCATATTGTCGTGCTCTGTATCTCGTCAAGTCTACGCGTAAGTATATTAGTGATAGATTCTTACATTTTATTATAGCATGGATTCGAAACCAAGTAAGGTGCCGCCCTGGTACAATACGAGGGTGATCAGGTACGCGAGTAATGTGAGTCCCCCGAATTGCAGGAGAGGCCATCGCCATGCGCCGCTTTCGCTTTTCATTGTGGCCATTGTTGCAACACAGGGGATGCTGATGAGGCAGAAGATCATGATGCATAGCGCTTGCAGGGGTGTGTAATTCTCGCGAAGGCGTTGTCGTAACGTGTATGATTCCTCGTCAGCTTCTCCCAGTGAGTACACGATGCCCAATTGTGCTACAAAGATCTCCTTGGCTGCGAAAGCGCCAATCAGGGCAGTGCTGGTTTTCCAGTCGAATCCAATGGGGCGCATGATGGGTTCTATGGTATGGCCGATGCGTCCAGCTATGGATGTGGACAGCTCTACGGATTGTTGTTCGACGGTAGTCAGGTTCTCGAGCTGTTCGGCGTCCGGCTTGGGGTAATTTGTTAAGACCCAGAGGATACAGCTTGCCACCACGATTACCGTGCTGGCTTTTCGGATGAATTGGCGCGTGCGTTCCCAGGTATGCGAAAGAATGCCGCGGGGGGTGGGCATGCGGTAAGGAGGCAGTTCCATAACAAACAGCGATGTGTCACCCTTTAGTAATGTTTTGCGCAGCAATTTGGCCAGCAATGCTGCCAGAGCAATGCCCAGCAGGTAAATACCCATCAGGATGGGTGCGCGCCAGGGTTGAGGGAAGAACGCGGCAATAAACAGTGTGTAAATGGGGAAGCGTGCGCCACAGCTCATGAGTGGCAGGACAAGCATGGTGGTCAGCCGATCCCGTTTGTTCTCGAGTGCGCGTGTGGCCATGATGGCAGGAACTGTGCATCCGAATCCTACCACCGCGGGGATGAAACTGCGGCCGTGCAGGCCGATTTTGTGCATGAAGCGGTCCATGATGAATGCGCCCCGCGCCATGTAGCCTGAGTCTTCCAGAAATGCAATGCCCACGAAAAGCAGGGCAATGTTTGGCAGGAAGACGAGTACGCCGCCCACGCCTCCGATAATTCCGTCGACCAGCAAAGAGCAGAGGGCATTCTCTGTGCCGCCGGGCCATAGCGAGGACACGATATTTCCCAGCCAGCCGACTGTGGCTTCGATCAGCATCATCGCGGGGGCACCCAGGGTGAAGGTTAACTTGAAAAGAAAATACATGAGCACGAGAAAGATAGGTATGCCCAAAAGTTCACTGGTCACGATGTCATCAATGCGATCGGATATGTCGTGGCGCATCTCGGAAGTGGTCGTCACTGCCTCCTGGCAGGCGCCTGAAATAAAGCCGTAGCGTTGATCCGCAATGACGATTTCCGAACGATCTCCAAAATGCTTTTCAATGCGCCCGATGGCCTCACCGGCCTGCGTGAGTAGAGAGGCTCCATCCGTTCCGCATTCGCCTGTTAGGCGGTTGCGCACATAGGCGTCTTTTTCCAGAAGTTTGAGCGCTACCCATCGGGGATCGCGAGACAGGTGTTCCGCAGCTTGTGCTGCCATTGGCGTGAGTTGTTCCAGCTCTGCTTCGATTTCGCGACCATAGGTTACTTTTACCGGCAGCGGGCGTTCTTTACGTATTTCTATGTTTAGAATGGCATCTTTAAGTTCTTGTATACCTTCTTCGCGGTGTGCGGACGTAGGCACAATGGGCATGCCCAGGAGGCGCTCAAGGATCTCAATGTTAAAGATATGGCCGCTTTTTTCTGCAAGATCACTCTTGTTCAGAACCAGAATCATAGGAACCCGTAGTTCCATGAATTGGACGGCGAGGTACAGGCTGCGTTCCAAACTGGAGGCGTCACAGATGCTGATCACAACATCGGGGTGTTGGTCGAGGACGTAATTGCGCGCAACCAGCTCATCAGGGGAGTAGGCGGCAAGGCTGTAGGTGCCCGGCAAGTCGATGAGCGACGTGCTGTGTCCCTTGTGCAGCATGAGGCCTTCTTTGGCCGTAACGGTGACTCCAGGGTAATTGGCCACATGGTGTTGTCCGCCCGTCAGGGCATTGAAAAGCGTCGTCTTTCCGGCGTTGGGATTGCCACCGAGGGCTGCACGGAACTCAGACTTCTCAGGCTGCGCTGGTACGGTTCGTTTTGTGTTGCCAACTATTTTTTCTTCTATCATAAGATGGGCTTATCGTCCGGTGTTGCGGGCTCAATGGGATCGACCATGATGCGTGGGACCATACCGTGGCCGATCACGAGGCGTTGTCTTCGTACTTCAATGATGATCGGGCCTTTTCCGCGCACCACGCGTAGCTCGGTTCCGGAGGAAATTCCCATTTCGGCAAGGCGTTGCACGATGCCCCGCCCGCCATCAATTTTGACGACCCGGGCTGTGCGGTTTAAACCAAGTTCTTTAAGAGATATCGGCTTGGTCATAGGGACGGCGTCTCCTTTGTGGTTGAGCTGATTGCTTTTGCAAGCGTTGCGCGGCTTCGACGGGGTCGCGAGCGCAAGTGTTGGCCAAGTTTTACCAGTCGTTGGATCACGTTGCGATCTACAACATGTTCCATGCGACATGCATTCTCGCGCGCCGCACGCTTGGGTACGAGCAAGACGTCTCGCAAGAACGTTTCAATTTGTTCGTGAGACCGGCCAATTCGTTCTGCGATCTGGCGTCCTTTTCTGGTCAGGGTAGCGGCACGATAGGGGGCGTAGTTGATCAATCTCTTCTCGGCCAACCCCCGCAAGGCAGAGGTCACCGTCGAACGGTGGACCCCGAGTTGCTCTGCAATGTCGCGTGAGCGAGCTTGTCCAGATTGCTCAGAGATATGGAGAATGGCCTCGAGGTAATCCTCCATTGTCGCTGTGACGTTCTGTTTTACTCTTGTTTGTGTCATGTTTGTTGGTCTCAATGTTTGAAGCATAAAACTTTTTCATAGTGTGGGGGGGAAGTCGAGACTTTTCGATTGAAAAGTGTTCACGGGATAACGTGGTGCGGTTTTATTGCTACTTTGTTAGCCCTGAAAGGCGATATCCATATTCCTGGCGGCTTTTACCTCGTCAGGACGGCTGACGGGGGTGGTGGTGGGAGCGTTGTGCAGGAATGCGGGATCGACGGCAGCGCGCTCTGCGATATCAATGAGCGCATCTGCAAAGGCGTCGAGCGTTTGTTTGCTTTCGGTTTCCGTGGGCTCAATCATGAGTGCTTCTTTGACAATCAGCGGAAAGTATACTGTAGGGGGGTGGAACCCGGCATCGATGATGGCCTTTGCGATATTCAGAGCTGAGGCTCCAGCTTTGGCCTGACGTTGTGCGGTAAGCACAAACTCATGCATACAGGTGTGCTGAACGGCCACGTCGAAATGAGTACTGAGTTTTTGCTTGAGGTAGTTCGCGTTGAGCACGGCGTGCGAACTGACATCTTTCAGACCCTCGGCGCCAAGCAGCAGAATGTATGCGTAAGCGCGCAGACAGATCAGAAAATTCCCGTAGAATGGTGCGATGTAGCCGATGGATTTTGGAAAATCATAGTTCAATGCATAGCTGTTGTCGTCGCGCTTTATCACACGGGAAATGGGGAGGTAGTCTGTCAGGTGCTCACGCACACCGACGGGGCCTGCGCCCGGACCGCCACCACCATGCGGCGTGGCAAAGGTTTTGTGCAGGTTGATATGGACTACGTCAAAGCCCGCATCGCCGGGTCGGAAGCGTCCCAGTATGGCGTTTAGATTGGCGCCATCGTAGTACACCTGGGCATCGTATCGATGTGCGATTTCGGTGATCTTCTGAATCTGAGAGTTGAAGATACCGAGTGTGTTGGGGTTAGTCAGCATGACTGCGGCAGTCTGCTCACCGATCATGTCCTCCAGGGCTTTAAGATCCAGCATGCCGGTTTCCGGGTTTGTGGGAACCGGACGCACGCTGTAGCCGCCAATGGCGGCACTGGAGGGATTGGTGCCATGGGCTTCATCCGGGATCAGCACTTCTGTTTTCTTGTTTCCCTTGTCGCGATGGTATGCGGCAATCAGCATCATGCCGGTGAGTTCTCCGTGCGCGCCGGCGAGCGGTTGGAGCGTGATGGCATGCATTCCCGTGATTTCGGCCAGGTGATGTTCCAGTTCGTAGAGTACGCGCAGGGCACCTTGCACCAGCGATCCTCCGTGACGCAGTTGAGGAAGAAAGGGGTGCAGATGCGCAAACCCGTGCATGCCGGCTACCGCTTCTGTGGCTTTTGGGTTGTACTTCATGGTGCAGGAGCCAAGGGGGTAGAACGTGGAATCAATACCAACGTTTCGTGTGGACAGCTCTGTGAAATGTCGTACCACGTCCAGCTCTGAGAGTTCGCACAATTCAAGCGGGGTCTTGCGCTCAAATTCTCGAGGTACGGTGCCTGTGGTCGGTACATCGCTATTGGGAAGTTTGACGCCTCGGCGTCCGGTCACGCTTTTTGTAAAGATTACTGACATAGCACGGCCTCCAGTGTTTCTGCGAGTAAGCCTATCTCGTGCTTGGTTCGTTTCTCGGTGACGGCAACAAGGAGATAGTTCTCCATGCCGGGGTAGAACCTGCCCAGTGGCAAGCCGGGTGCAAATCCGCGTTCGACCATGGCGCCTGTGATTTCTCCGGCATCCGCAGGTAGGCGGATGGTTAGTTCATTGAATGTTGGACTGTGGGTCATCAGTTCCACGCCCGGAATGGCGTTGAGTCTTTCTCCTGCATAGGCGCGTTTGTCCATGCAGAGTTGCGCTACCTCGCGTAGACCTTCGCGTCCCATAAGGCTGAGGTATGCATGTGCCCGCAGCGCGCATAGTCCTTGATTGGTGCAAATGTTGGATGTGGCTTTCTCGCGGCGGATGTGTTGCTCGCGTGCCTGCAGGGTGAGCACAAAGGCTTCCTTGCCGTTCCGATCGACAGTGCGGCCTGCAATGCGTCCCGGCATGCGGCGGACCAGTTTTTTTGTGGTGGCCATGAACCCGAGGTATGGGCCGCCGAATGCCAGTGGAATCCCGAGGGATTGACCTTCGCCAACGGCGATATCCACGCCGATTTCGCCGGGAGTGGTGAGCAATGCCATTGCGACTGGATAGACGCATTGGATGACCAGCACTCCATGCTTATGGCAATGTTCGACGATATCGCTGTGGTCGTCCATGACACCGAAGAATGAGGGGTTCTGTACGATGACGGCGGCAGTGTTCTCGTCAATGGCGGCAAAGATCTGGTCGCGATCGCTGTGGCCGTGACTCACGGGAACCGTGGTGAATTGGATGTCAAGGTTTGCCGTGTAAGAGGTGAGCATCTTTCTGTAGACCGGGTTCACTCCACCATCGAGTACGATGCGTTCACGTTTGGTTGCGTTCAGTGCCATTTGGCATGCTTCGTAGAGTGCGGTTCCTCCATCGTATACTGAGCCGTTGGCAGCATCCATGTCCAGAAGTCGGCAGATATCTGTCTGGAACTCGTATATGGCCTGCAGGGTGCCTTGAGAGAGTTCCGGTTGATAGGGTGTATAGGCCGTATAGAATTCGCTTCGGCTCGTAATGGCGTCCACTGCAGTGGGAACGAAATGATCGTAGAACCCGCCTCCCAGAAAGTTGACCAGATGGGAGTAGTTTTTTTCAGCCAGCGCCTGGAATGTGGTCAGAACCTCCATTTCGCTCTTCCCTTTGGGCAGGTCGAAGGATGCGGGGCTCAGATCTTTTGGAATATCGGCAAACAGGGATTCCATGTTCGGGATTCCGCAGACCTCCAGCATTTGGCGTCGTTCGTCATCAGTGTGCGGCAAGAAGCTCATAAAAGCACCTCGTGAGTCTGAATATAGATAAAGAGGGGTAAGCAGAAACTCATTTCAGAAAATCTCCAATGGGTTTGCGTGCGGTTCCGTTTTTGTAAAAAGGTGTGGGGGTGAGGGTGCCCTGGAGGCGCCCTGCTCCGGCGAGAATGACTGGTGACTCTGGGGTTGCTGTTGCGGTTTCGACATATGCCAGGGCAATCGCACATCCCACGGAGGGTCCAAAGCTACCGCTTGTGACAATGCCTATGTCACGGCCATCGGTTGCTTGCACACGGTCGCCGGCGCGGGCTGCCCGTCGGCCGCTGAGAACAATGCCGCACAATGTCTGGTTGCGAGAAACGGTATCTTGAACGGAATCGCTGCCGACAAAAGCCTTGTCGCGTGCAATGGCAAACTCCAATCCGCTTTGTCCTGCATTGCGGTTCATGCTAAGCTCATGCCCATAAAGCGGGAGTCCCATTTCCAGGCGCAAGGTATCGCGAGCGCCCAGTCCTGCGGGAACCGCACCGAGCTCGGCACAGTCATTCCAGAACTGTATGGCGGTGTTGGCGTCGGAATAGAATTCGAAGCCGATTTCTCCGGTATATCCGGTTCTGCTCACGAGAATCGTGCGACCGGCATAGGCGATCTGAGTCCATCGAAAATATCGAAGGGAGGCCAGGTTTGTTGATGTCAGGTTTTGTAGTATTTGCGGTGCGTGGGGACCTTGTAAATCAATTTTGGCTGTGTCGGCAGACTCGTTAACGGCGTGTGTGTCGGAGGATAGTTGGCTCTGAATCCAGTCGAAATCGCTGTTACGCGTCCCGGCATTGACGACGAGAAAAAACTCGTTTTGATCCATGCGGTAAACAATGAGATCATCGATGACTCCGCCGTCTTCAGTACACATGAGGGCATAGCGGCATTGCCCCACCAGCATGGTGGCCATGCTGGCACTCAGGAGGCGATCCAGATCTCGGACCGCTTGCGGTCCGCGGACACGAATTTCTCCCATGTGGCATGTGTCGAAAAGCGTCGCCTCTGAGCGGGTTGCTCGATGCTCGGCGACGATACCGGAATACTGTAACGGCATGTCGAAGCCGCCGAAAGGCATCATGCGTGCACCGGCGTCGCAGTGGGTTTTGTGCAGGGGCGTTTTTTCGGGTTTGGTAGTCACTGTTGAGTCCTGAGCTTCAGGAAGGGGCATGTGTTAGTCCTTCAGGAGTCGTTCCGCTTTATCTCGAATCGCACTCAACAGTTGGATGGCCAGAGCTTTTGAGGCCTTGGATGGTTCCGGCATATCGCTCTCGTTGTATAGAATGGCCATTGCGAGCGCGCGGTCGGCGCGCGTGCTCAAGCGTTCTTCCGTCATATCCACATAGTACTTGAGTATTTTTGTGAATTGAGGGAACGGGACTTCCTTCCATGGAATTTTTTTGGTCGGCAACCACAGGGTCTGCTTGTCTGCGCCGATGATGTCCACGGCGGTTGTGCCGGAACCCCATCCCCAGCGATAGCGGGCCTTGTTCAGATTGTCGATCATGTCCTGTTTTGATTTTGCCAGAAGCACCATGCGTTCCAGGTAGGGGGCTAGATCGGCTTTGGCTTCCTTTGTCTTGAGTTGTTTGTGGACATGTGTGAGGCGTTCCACTGCGCCGTCGAAATCATATTCTGGAATCATGGGTTTAATGGATGCGTAGACTTGCCTGACTGCCTTGCGCTCGCGCACGATGAGTGCTTGATAGGCCTTTGCTTCGCGCCGCAGTCGTTCTGCTTCAGCTGCATCATCACGACGTTTTTTTTCTGCATTTCCTTCTCGTGTGATGTCATCGCCGAGTCTGATTAACGCTGCCAGTTCCTGTTCACTGATTTTGACGAGATGCTGTACGTCTTCGAGTAGCCCCTGCATCGCATCTCGCTTTTTTATGGCTGAACGTGATGTCTTGGCGCGCAGGGTTTCATATTCCAGGTCGGCTGTCTGGGTTTGTAACGTTGTTGCTTTATGGTAGTTTTGGTGGAGTTTATCTCGTGCCGTCTTTGCTTTTCGGGCAAGCGCGACCACTTCAGGGTCATTGTTGAATTTAAGTTTTATGTTGCCTGGCTGTTGGACTGAAGATCCTGAGCTCGAAACCGGGGCACCATGGTGGAAATCGATTCCGGCCGGAGCATCGCGACCGTCACTGGAGGACACTTTTGGTATTTTCGGTGCAGGTCGAGTCTGTGCGCGCGGGGTGCTTTTTCGGCGCGGGGCAGTATGGTGAAAGTCTATGCCGACGGGTGCATCGCGTCCATGCACTCGGGGCGGTTCTTGTCGTTCCGGTTCCGGCTTTGGTTCCGGTTCCGGCTCTGGTTCCGGTGTTTCTTGCTCAGATGGCTTCACTTTGTCTGCTTCTGCAGCAGCGGCCTGCTGTTCCTTTAGAAATTCCATCCGTCGGGCTGTAGAAGAAATGTACTGGTTTAGAGGCTTTCCCGTGACAAAAAGAACGGTCTCCGATGCGTTGCTCAAAACGACATCTGCCCGTGCTGCGCTCTTGGAAAGGTCTTTGATGGGGTCGGCAAACTGAGGAAGAATTTCTTGTGCAGCAGATTGTGCCTGCTTGAGGTGATAGGCTTCTGTGAGTGCTTCAAGCTTTTTGACGCGGTAATGGTGGATCATTAAAGCCGTACCGAAAAGGGCCAGCAGGATCAGAAATACACCGACCGCAATCGTTGCGGGGCTGGTTTTCTTGCGGGTTTTTGTGAGTTTTTTTTGTTTTTGAGTCAGTTGATCGTGCTGGCCCTCGTCAGTATGCGGTGCAGCCTTCTGCGATTTTCGTTTGGAGTGTACGACGATTTTACCGCCTTCCTTTTCTGAGAAATGCTTTGGCTCATGAGCTGGCGGGGTGTTATGAATCGATTTTTTCAGTTTTAGTTGCTTTTTTCCTGCCATGATTCCTCCATGAGAAAGATTGCTGACCTACCGTATTGTATTTTTTTATTCGAATGTATCGACGGCTTCCGGATACGTAAGGAGTCGCTCTGATTCTTCGCGCAAATCTGCGCATACCGCGAGGGCACGATGGGCATACGAGCGCGAGGCCGTTACGGCCGTTTCGCCACCATGCTCCCTACAGTAGATAGCTGTGTTAAGCAAGGTGTTGCACTGATCGCGGAGGCGCACGTCTTCATGTCGCGCGTAGGTGTTGACAAATTTGAGCATTTGGGCAATCGGGACTCCCTCCCAGATTACTTTCTTGCCCCCCTTGAGGGTGATTTCATTTTGATCTGCCTTGATGATGTCTTTAGCATTGTTTCCGCGACCCCATATCCAGGGTTGTGGCAGGGTGTTCAGGCACTCAATTGTGAATGCTTTTAGATCGGCGAGGCGTCTGTATCTGTCCCTGTACAGAGCAAACACGGCTTTACCTTCTTCGGTCTGGCAGGCCTTCAAGCTTCTGTCCAGGTCTTTGACAGCCTGATCAAACCGATATTGAGGGAGCAAGATTCTTGCGGCGGACAGGGCTTGCTCGGCCTGGTCGATTTCGGCGGCTATCAATGCTTGCCTTTCCGCCTCCTTGCGCTGGGCTTCTTCGGCTTCGGCTTGCAATCGAGCGGCTTCTTCGGCTGCAAGTCGAGCCGCCTCTCGTTCCTCTAAAACGCCAGTCAGCGTCTTCAGGAGTGGTTTTACAGCATCACGGGATGTCGTCAGAAGTAAGTCCGCATTCTCAATGTGTTTTGTTATGCTGTCAACGGCTTCCTGAATGGCGTTGGCGTTATCTTTTGCAGTCAGAGATGTAGCCGCATTTTGTGCATTCTCCAGATTGCTGAGGGCGGCCTCTTCGGCTTTCTGAGCTTCATCTATCGATGCCTTTAGTCTTGCTTCAACGGCAATGGCAATGCGTGCGGCGGCAAAAAAGTCTTCTTCCTCGGCTGTCAGCAGTGGGGGGGGAGGCGCGGCGGGTTTATCCTGTTCAGCCTGGGCGCGGTCTTCTTCGACTTCTGCGGTGTCGTGGGGCACTGTTTCTGCTCCGGTTGCAGGAGCCTCACGTCCATCAAGCCCCCCGGTCTGGGGCGAGACTAATTGATTAACGGTGTTGTCATTATCTACTGGTGCTTCTGCGATCTCTTCCGGTAGGTCTTCTTTTTCGTCATCACCATTATCTTCTTCAATCTCCGCGTCCTCGGGTGGGGCATTGGTGTCTGCCGCAGCTTCGCTGACATCGTTTGTGTCGGTTGCGGCTTCCGAATCCTCTTCCTGGCCATTATCCAGTGCAACGTTGACCAGTTCATCGCCTTGCGGTTTGAGACGTTCAAGCAGTGCATCCGTCAGCGGTGCTTCGCGAATGGTGACAATGGCGTTGGTTGCGCTTTGTACGATTTCGGTTGCTGCGATCACCTGCTCGTTGAGGTTTGTGGTCAGTAGGCTGATTTCTGCAAAAGTATTTGATGCTGCTTCGCGATACTGTGCCAGTTCGTATGCCTCACGACGGGCGGCTAGCTTCTGTTGTTGTTGATAGTAAAGGAAGAATGCGCCGCCACCCACGGCTGCAGCAAGGAGAATGGACCAGAAGATGACGCGGCGTTTTCTGGCGCGGCGTGCTTTTACTTCCGGATCAACCGCGGTTTTTTTCGGTTTAATTTCAGCGTGTTTGGTTGTATCTCTGGCGGCAGTGGTGATTGAGCGTTTTGACCGGGTCGTCATCGTACGTTTCGAAGCGGTTGTGGTTAGTTTTGTCCGCTTTGTTTTGAGTACCAGTTTGGGGCGTTTGCCTGGGAGTGCCTTTTCTCCTGGAGGAAGGTCTATGTTTTGAGTGACGCGTGGGGAGCGTTTAGTGACCACGAGGGTGGGTCCGCCGACTCGTTTGTTGCGGCGGCTGTTTCTTTCACTACGGGGGATGGCATCCAATGTGCGACGCACATCACCGATGAGAGAGGCATAGGTGGGGTACCGCACCGAGGGATTCGACTTAAGCATGCGCATTACCAGTCGTTCTACCTCTGGCTTTATGTCTTCGCGTAGGTCGCTGAGAGGAATCGGGTCTTTGTCGAGCCGTGCTTTTACGACTTCTACCGGTGTTTCACCATCGAAAGGAGGCGTGCCGCTTAATACGTGGTACAGCGTGGCTCCGAGACTGTAAATATCAGAGCGATGGTCGCCCTTATGGCCCCTCACTTTTTCAGGTGCGATGTAATAGGGCGTTCCCCAGATTCCCTCCGTGTTGCCCTGTCCGGCTAACGATGCGAGTCCGAAGTCAACGAGTTTGGCATGGCCTTTTTCGTCGAGCAGGATGTTCTCCGGCTTGATGTCGCCATGGATGAGATCTGTCTCATCAGCGGCCTGCAAGGCTTGCGCCACTTCCATCGCCACGCGTATAATCTGGCCTTGTGAGGGACGTTCCCCGGAGTCGATGATGCGGTCCAGACCCTGTCCGGCCACCAGTTCCATGACGATGTAGGGTTGTCCGCTTTCCTGGCCAATGGAATAGATCTGGGCTATGTTCGGGTGATTGAGTCGCGCGGCTGCCTGGGCTTCACGGGTGAAGGTAGCGATTGATTCTGCATTTCGCCCAAGCGATTCGAGCATGACTTTGATCGCCACCAGTCGATCGAGAGAGGCATCCTCGGCAATATACACGCCACCCATGCCGCCTGTGCCGATCAGGTCCAGCAGTATGAAATGCCCCAGTTTAGCGGGTATGGTCGCGGGGTGTCCACAATTGGGGCATTCAATGCGTGCAAAGGGTTCGATCTCACTGATATCCATTGGGCTGTCGCATTGTGCACACAACAGCTGATCGAATCGCTCTGTTACAATTCCAGTTTTTAAGACTTGTGATCCCATCTTTCTCCTTGGAACGGCATGCGCACCAGTTCATAATAACAATAATTGCAGCACGGACCCATGTCGATAGGAAATAGGTTTTTCCTCAAACTATATTGTGAGAGACTCGGTTATGTGTTGACAGAATGAGGGTTGGGAGAAGCGACGTAAGCATGTGTCCGATATGTTTTAATCTATGTGGTCTTCAAGTGCATTGGTATGGAGTGTTGATGGCGATGGGGTTCGCCGCAGGACTTCTGAACTGGGTATGGTTGGGGCGTCGGGAGGGGCGCGATCTGAATTTCTGCTCAGATTTGCTCTTCTGGGTGATGGTATCCGGCATTCTGGGGGCACGGATTGCATATGTGCTTCATGAGTTTCCGTCGTATGTTGAGAACCCCATCTCTGTACTTTTTATTCATAAGGGTGGGCTGATCTATTATGGTGGTTTTCTGCTGTCTGGCGTGGCGATCTATGCGTTTGCGCGCAAACATCACATCCGGGTGCTTGATTTGCTTGATTTTGTAATTACGGCAGTTCCTTTGGCGCATGCATTTGGTCGGGTGGGGTGTTTGTTGAACGGGTGTTGTTTCGGGCGTATGACGGACATGCCGTGGGGGGTTCGGTACCCGGCGCAAAGCAGTGTGTGGTACGCCCAGGTCGCGCAGGATTCTCTGTTGCGTTTTAAGCCGGTCAGTTTGCCGGTGCATCCGGTACAGCTCTATGAAGTGGCCTTTAACTTGTTGGTTTATGCGGCCCTGTGGGTGCATTATCGACGTCGACGTCGAAGTGGCAGTACCACGGCATTCTACTTGTTGTTGTATCCGGTGGGGCGCTTTGTGCTTGAGAGTTTTCGTGGGGATGACCGAGCCGTGTGGCTCGGCGTGTCGATTTCGCAATGGGTGAGCCTATTCCTTGTGATTCTGGGTCTGGCACTGTGGCAGCAATCCCGACGACCGTCGGCGTTGCTTTGCAGAAGGAAGTGAGAGCGGTACGGGTATGCAGGAATTCACCGCAGAGCTTTCGGATCGCGGCGAGCGGGTAGACCGCTGGCTGACGCGGCAGCTTCCCGATGTGTCCAGATCACGCATTCAGGCTCTGATTCATTCGGGTGCAATTGTCTCTGAGGCGGTGCCGTTGAGTCCGGGAACCCGCGTTACCGATGGCATGGTGGTGTGTGTAGAGATTCCTGCACCGGTGGCCGTTACGCTGGAACCGGAGGCGATCCCGCTGAATGTTCTCTACGAGGACAGTCATCTCATCGCCGTGAATAAGCCGGCCGGGTTGGTGGTGCATCCGGCGCCGGGTCATCCTGATGGAACACTGGTCAATGCATTGCTGTATCATTGCAATGATCTTGCCGGAGTTGGCGGGGAGTTGCGTCCTGGAATTGTTCATCGCTTGGATCGTGATACCAGTGGAGTACTGGTTGTCGCCAAGAATGAACAAGCCATGGAGGGGCTGTCACGGCAGTTTAGAATGCGAGAGGTAGAGAAGGTTTATTATGCCCTGGTTCATGGAACGCCGACCCGCCGGACGGGAAAAGTGGAGTCGCTTATCGGGCGAAGTCGGCACGATCGAAAGAAGATGTCGGCGCGTCCGTCCAGAGGGCGTGAGGCATTAACGCATTATGCTGTGGTGGCATCCTGTGAGGTTGCCAGTCTATTACGCGTTCAGATCAGTACCGGACGTACGCATCAGATTCGTGTGCATATGGCGCACATTGGCTATCCGGTTGTGGGGGATTGCCAGTACGGACGCTCTCAATTGGATCGCAAGTTGCCCGTGGTAGCGGGGCGGCAAATGTTGCACGCTTACAGTTTGCGGGTGTCGCATCCCTGTAGTGGTGAGTCGCTCCACTTTGTTGCACCGGTTCCTGAGGATATGTGCACGGTTCGTGATGCGCTTGACATGCAACCGAGTTTGCATGAGAATTCGCCGGCAAATGGAGACGTTGAATGCCCGTAAGAGTCGAAGTCTTGCCGTATTTGGATCTGGTTGCTGTTGCTGGCGTTGTGCTCTATGCATGGCTGCGTATTTTCGGCGTCAGGTGTCGGCGGAGTGCGTGGTCCGCTGTGGGATTCTCCTTGGTGTCCGGTATAGCTCTTTGCTTCTTTTTCAGGGATCCGGCGCGGGTTACGCCTGCAGATCCCCAGTTGATTGTGTCTGGGGCTGACGGGGTTGTGGACACGGTGGACGTGTTTCAGGAGCAGGAGTACTTGAACACAGAGGTCAAACGTGTCACGGTGTTTTTAAATCTGCATAACGTGCATGTGAACCGGGCTCCAATTTCAGGTCGAGTAACGGCGGTGGACTTTCGTCGAGGCAAGCATCTTGCCGCGTATCTGGTTGAAGCGAGTGATTTAAATCAGTGTAATACGTTTTTGATTGAAGGAGATGCGACGCGCTGCGTGGTTCGGCAGCTTGTGGGTGCCGTGGTTCGGCGGGTTGTCGGATGGGTGGATTTTGGGGATACGGTTGAACGGGGACAGCGGCTTGGAATGATGAAGTTTGGCTCGCGGTTGGATGTTCTGCTGCCGGCGGAAGATGTTGAAGTACTTGTAAAAGAGGGGGATCGCGTAGTGGCGGGAGTTACGCCTATTGCCCGATTGCTTGAGGAGTAACCTGATGAATTGGCGCCATGGTTTATTGACCTGTTTCACGTTCACGATTCTCCTGGTGGGTATGCGTGCGATTCTTTGTGCTGTGGATGATAATGGCGCGCTTGCCGCGGGATTAATCATTATTGCAGCGTCGTTGGACGGGTTGGATGGCACCTTGGCACGTCGCTTGGGAGGTGTTACTGATTTCGGAGCACGGTTGGACACGTATGTGGATACGGTCTGTTTTGGTGTGGCTCCAGGGGTGCTTCTCTACAGGGTGCTGCTGACGAATCAGCCGTTAATTGCTACGGGTATTGCTTTTTTCACAGTGTCTGTTGGCGTGCTCCGTTTTACACGTGGTTGTGAAATGGAGGGTGAGGGTGAACATCATGTTTTCAGAGGCTTGCCGATACCGATTCCGGCGGTATGGATCTCTCTGTTGGTGCTCGCCACACAGACCCCGGCTTTAGGGCTTGAGCGTACGGGGGTTCTTTTTGGAGTGATGTCAGTTTTTATGTGGGTATTTGCGGCGTTCTTTCTGTTTCTTGAGGTATCCAATGTTCGTTATGAGAAACCCAGGGGATGGCAGATAGGAACCAGTATGGCTTTCCTTGTTCTCCTGGCGTTGATTGCAGGGAATGTGGTTTTTGGCGTGATTGTTGCCGGTGTGGCAGCTGTGCAGGTTTATGTGATCGGGGGATTGTGCCGACACATTGCCTCAATTGTGTCGGAAGGGAAGAAGCGTCAGATCATTCCTGCGAGGCAATAATCCATGGCAGAATCAGAAAGCAAGGTGACGGCGTCGTTGGATGAGGTGCTTGCGGATCTGTCGGCGTACATTGAATATCAGGTCGAAGAGGAAGTTGGTACGGAACCTATCTCTCCCGAGGTTCTCACCGCCTTGAGCCGTCCGGAGAATGCTTTTGAGCGCACGGTTCCGGATGCACCTCTTGAATCCGCAGCGGTGGATTCTGTGACAGAGAGGACGGCACAGCTCGCCGCTATTGCGCGTGAGGTAGCCGCTTGTACTCAGTGTCCGCTGCACCGTTCCCGAAGCAAGACAGTGCCGGGGCAGGGCAATCCGCATCCTGAGATTGTCTTTGTTGGCGGTGGGCCGCTGGCAGATGATGATGAATCCGGTGTTGCGTTTTCGGGCCGGGCTGGACTGTTGTTGACTCGCATGATCGCAGCGATGGGTTTTGCGCGCGAGGACGTTTTTATCTGCAATGTGGTGAAGTGTCGGCCGCCCGAAAATCGTGCTCCAGCGCCACAGGAAATGAGTCTTTGTCTTCCCTTTTTAAAGCAACAACTGAATGTGCTGGCCCCGAAAGCTATCGTAGCATTGGGTGCCACGGCACTTAATGGGCTTGTCGTGCTGCCCGAAGATCAAGGCATTACCAAAGTGCGTGGTTCATGGTTGCGGTTTGAGGGTGTGGATGTGATGCCGACTTTTCATCCGGATGATTTATTGATCAACGCGAAAATGAAAAAGTATGTATGGGAAGATCTGAAGTCAGTGCTTCGTAAGCTTGGTCGGCCCATTCCACCCGTCAGGAAGGCATAACGGTTTTTCTCTTTCTGAGAGATTTACCTATAAGAGCGGTTGACTTATAGGTGAATCCCTTATAATAAGTATCTTATAAAGCTTGGGGGGATTGTTTAGCTCAAACTGGAGGTGGATGATGGCTACGTTGACACAAGTGTTGCGAGAGGAAATCTCGAAAGCGGTAAAAAGGGAAACGAATGCTGCAATCAAAGTATTGCAGCAGGAAAATCGTGAACTGAAGACGGCCTTGGTCAGACTTGAGAAGAGTGTGACAGGTTCTTCGGTGCCCATGTCTGTTGAAACGCCAGCTTCACCGGTTGCGTTTACGTCAGATTCGTTACGTCAGTTTCGGCACAATCTTGGATTATCGCAGCGTGAGATTGCGATTCTTTGCGGCGTGTCGTCGCAGGCTGTATATCTTTGGGAATGCAAGGGTGGCAAGTTGCGATTGCGCAATGAGACTCGACGCAAATTGCTTGGATTGCAGAAAATGAGCAAGCGGTCAGTCAAGAAGCAGCTGTCCAAAGCGTACGAATAGAGCGCTCTATTCTTCGTTTCTTAATGCGGACTGTTTGAGTGCTTTGTATCGGCGTGTATAGCGCGGGCCGAGTTGTGATTCTCGGTGGTCGAAGCCGAACGCACGGCGTTTAATGGCGAGAACAGGTGGTGCCTGGATACGCTTTGCAAGGCCCATACCCTGGTAAAGATTCCACCAGCGTTCCAAGTCCTTTACAAAGTCATCTGTTGTGGGAAAGAGTGTACTCAGGTTTTCGCTGCAACCAATTTTTTCTTCCAGTTCATGATCCAGGTACCATTCCAGAATCTCTTCCGGTGTGGTTCTGTGCCAGGACTCTACCCATGAGCTGAAGAGGCGGTCGTGATAGGGATAATGCAACGGGTCTCCCTTGCCTTCATCCACATTCTGGTTGGCGTTAAGTTCTGCAGAAGGCGGAAGCTCGATGATACCGCGTGGGATCATTTCGCGGCTGAATACGGATGTGTTGCAGTGCTCTGCCAGTGCGAACACCTCGCTTTTCCAAAGGTCGGCGATGTTGGCCAGGTAGCCTCCCAGATCGCCATACAGGGTGGTGTACCCCACTGTGGCTTCAGATTTGTTGGCATTGCAGGTGAAGACGCCGTCAAAAGCAGATGCCAATGCGGCCAGGATACGTGACGATCGATCGCGTGCCTGTACGTTTTCGAGCATGAACGGTGTCAGGTTAAGCGGTAGTGTGCTTCCGTCGTTGCGTGTTGCAACGGTGCCGCTGATTTGTGACTTTGTGAGCTGAACGCTGTCTTCAATAGGCACATTGAGGCAGAAACACCCCAGGTTGTCGGCAAGTTTTTGTGCCAGCGAGATGGTTGTGTTGGAGTTGTAGCGGCTGGGCATGTTGACAAGGAGCAGATCCTCAGGAGGCAGAATATCTGCATACATTGCGGCAACCACTGCGGAATCGATGCCTCCGGAAATGCCCACCACGACGCGTTGTATATGGCAGAGATCCATGAATTTTTGGGTTCCGTAGCGTAAGGCTTTGTAGACATCGGCAATGGTGTCTTCTTTGAGGGGGACTGGATTTCCGAATGTCGCCTTTGGGTCGGGAATGTCCAGCGTCAAGGCTCCGGCCTCGAATGGAGTCTGGTGTGCCACTACATGACCATGGGCGTCATAGACGCATGAGGCGCCGTCAAAGGTGAAGACGGTTTTGCCGTTATTCTGAATGCCCGTGTTGTTGACATACAGAAGCGGCGCGCCGATTTGACTGGCCTGGTTGGAGAAGACCCGGTTGCGTTTATTGTTCTTGTTGAGGGTGTATGGAGACGCGCTGATGTTGATGCACAGATCCGGGTTGTGTGCGCCAAGTAAGGATAGAGGGGAAACGTTGTAGTCCATGTCCCATCCGTCTTCACATAATACGCCGCCCAATCTGAAGTGTGAGGTTCTTACGGGGGTCACGAGATCGGCGACGGTGCGCTGTTCTTCCAATGCCAGCTTGCGCAGATCGAAAAAATGGCGACTGTCGTCAAATTCACGGTAGTTGGGAAGCAGCGATTTGATGACGAACGGGTAGGGGCCGCGTTCCGGGCCTTTGAATGTTGCCTCCTCTGCCACGAACAGCGCGTTGTATTTGCGTACGCGCCCGTCTTCATTGCGGCGTGAATGATCGACACCCACAGATCCGAATACCGTGATGATCCCGCGGGATGCGTCGCGAATCTCATTGGCGCAGGCTTCGCATTCGCGAACGAATGCATCCCGCTCCCACTCGTCAGCAATCAGGTAACCCGGGATGGCCATTTCCGGAAAGGCGATAAGGTCCACACGTTCCGCGATGGCTTCGCGGATACCGTGCAGAATGGTGGCGGTGTTTTCTGCGGGTCGGCCGGGCAGAACTTCCATCTGGACGAGCCTGACGCGCAGCCCGGCCTCGCGGTTCATGCCTTGTTTCCCCATCGTTCTTCCTCAATGCTCCGCAGACGCTTGAAAAACCATGTCAGGATGAATCCCATGGCTGCCGCAACGAGTAGCGCAGCAATAAACATCATGATGATCTTCATATCCATAATGCTACCGACTATAGATCCTGATGCTGCTGCAAACAAGCAGGAAGCAATGATTATGGAGCGATGAGTAGGTTCAAGGTTTCGAGGACGGTTTGACCGACGACTTCGAGACTTTGTGCGCTGAGCTTGTCCAGAGTATCCTGTTCGGTATGCCAGTAGTCATTGCGGCCCGGGCGAGAGCCATATTCGAAGTCGATGAGATCAATTGCGGGAATGCCGGCGTTGAGAAAGGGGACATGGTCATCGAGGACAGCTCGGCGCCACAAGGAGAATTTCTTGCGATGTCCGGTATGGTGAGCGGCCTTTAGGACGGTTTGAAGAAGCTTGCGGTTGCTGTTGGATGGTAACGTCACGTTCAGATTCCGGTCTCCTATCATATCGATGACGATGACCGCTTGTACGGGACGGTCCGGATTTGCCGTAAATCGTTTTGCGAGGCGCCGACTGCCGTGCAGGCCGTCTGTCGGACCATATTTCTTTACGCATTCCTCACCGTCGAGGAAGGCAAAGAGGATATTGCTGCCCCGATGTGGGTGGGCTGCACACACGCGTGCAAGTTCCAGTAGAAGGCCTGTGCTGGAGCCGGAGTCGTTTGCGCCTGTAAAGGAATCAGATAGTCCTGATTTTGTATCGTAGTGCGATGCCAGTACAATCAGTGCGTTGGGGGTGGATTGAGCCACGGTTGTGGCTTTCAGTTCCGCTGAGATGTTTCGAAACGTAACGGGTCCGTTCGGCGTGGGGTCAACAAACACGTCGCGGGATGGAGTCAATCCGAGCGTTGTGAGGCGATTTTCAATATGGTCGGCAGCCTGTGCTGCGCCTTTCGATCCCGAGTGGCGCGGGTGGATGGCTATGAAGTCACGTGTTTCGCTGAGTGCACGTTCGCCGCTGAGCGCATGGACAGGTAGTGGGGCCGGTGCCGGCGGCGGTGGCGATTGGCGGGAACAGGATGACGCAACGGTCAGAAACACAATGGCGCACACATGTGTGGCGCTGGATCGGGCTCGGGTGGTGACGGACATATGCTCAGTCCTCGGTGAGTCCAAGTACTTCCAGGATGCGGTCCAGTTCTTCGTTTGAATAGAAATCAATTTCTATTGAGCCTTTCCCTTTTTTGCCGTTTGCGTAGGTGCGAGAGGGCGAAACGCGTACGCTGGTTCCAAAGAAGGTATGCAGGCGATCCGAGATATATTTCATATGTTCCGACGGCACGTCATACCGAACAGCGCGCGGTTTGCGCGGCGCTCGGCGTGCTTTCTTGATACGGCGCTCAAGTTCACGAACGGATAGCCCCTCGCGAACGGTCAATTGCGCAAAGAACAGCTGTTCCTGTTCAATCTCAATTCCAGAGATAATTTTGGCGTGTCCGGCGGAGAGATCTCCGGACGAGACCAGTTGGCGAATTTCAGTGGGCAGTGCGAGCAAGCGCAGGGCATTCGCCACGCTGGCGCGTGGTTTTCCCACGCGTTGAGCAATCTGTTCCTGGGTCATGTTGAATTGATCGCCCAGTGTCTGGTAGCCTTCGGCTTCTTCCAGGATGTTAAGATCTTCGCGTTGCAGATTTTCGATCAGAGCAATTTCGACGGCATCCGAGTCGGATGCACCTGTGATGAGTACCGGGAGGGACTCCAGGCCGGCAGCCTGCGAGGCGCGAAGGCGTCGTTCGCCTGCGATCAGTTCGTACCCATCGTCGCACGTGCGCACAAGTAGCGGCTGCAGTACGCCGTGCTCCTGGATGGATGCCGTCAGTTCGCGCAATGCTTCATCATCAAACGACCGTCGCGGTTGCCAGCGATTGGCGCGAATATGGCTGGCGCGCACCATAGTGACGCCCGATTGTGATTCTTGTTCAGTTTCTGCGGAGTCCTTTATCAGTGCACCGAGACCGCGTCCGAGGCCGCCTTTTTTCATGGTATCTCTCCTGGTTGCTTACGGGTATACGCCGGGAATGCTCAGGCCTGTCGCTTCGGGGAGTCCGAAGAGCAGGTTCATATTCTGAAGCGCGGAACCGGCCTGTCCTTTAACAAGGTTGTCGATGTACGAAACGATGCGCAGTTTTCCGGCGCGTTCGTCAACGCTGATCACGAGGTTGCAATAGTTGGTTCCGCGTACGTGCATGGACCCGACTGCGGCCGTGCTTCCATAGACTCGTACGAATGTATCATCGGCATAAAAGGCTTTGTACATATCCAGCAGATCCGCTTCGGTAAGCGGTTGTGTCAATGTGCCGTATAGTGTTGACATAATGCCACGGCACACAGGCACCACCTGTGCCGTGAAGGTGACTACGACCTCTGTTCCTGCCTGCAGGCCCAGTTCGCGCTCGATTTCGCACACGTGCTGATGCCCGGCAAGTTTGTAGGCGTTCATTTGTTCGTAGCGTGCCGGATAATGAAACACCGCATGGGGTTTTCGACCGGCACCGGAAACACCTGTTTTGCAATCGCAAATCAGACCGCGAGGTTCCACGACCGCCTTTTTGAGCGCTGGAGCCAGACCGAGTATACAGCTTACCGCGAAGCAACCGGGGTTGCCCACAATACGTGTGTTAGTATTGATGCGGTCCCGGTGGAGTTCAGCCAGACCATAGGTACTTTCGGAAAGCAGGTCGGGCGAGGCATGCTGCGTATCCAAGCCGATGCGTGTCGCGTATTGTGCATAGCTTTTCGGCGTGTTAAAGCGAAAGTCACCGCTGTAATCGATAACTTTAGCCCCGGAGCTCAGTGCTTCGCCGGCGAGTTTCATGCCGACGCCGTCTGGTGTCGCCATAAAAATCACATCTGCGTCGGCCTGAGCTGTGGGATCTTCTGGTGCTACGAGCGGCATGTCGCAGAATCCGTCCAGGTGTGGATACAGTTCAGAAATGGGTTTGCCCACGTTCTCAATATCAACCAACGCCGCTGCTTGCGCCTCGGGATGCCTGGTGAGTAGCTCTGTTATGCCGACACCACCGTAACCGGATGCGCCGATCACCTTTGCCCGTATCATGTTTGATTCTCCTTATTTTCAAAAAGACCGACTGGGTGCATGCCGGCCTCCGATAGCGACTCAGTACGTTGAAGCTGAGACTATGCCCGTGAGTGCGAGGCCTGTCAAGCAGCAGTCACAGGGAGCATTTGCAGCTTGCATACTGCTGTATGCAGTCTAATATGGGTGCGTTTAGTTGAACGCATGGCGATTGGCGTACAGAATACGAAGGCGGTGCCTACATGGCGATGGAAGGTGATTCACCGACATTGATAATCCGAAAGGATGTTGACAAGGTTTTTGTCCAGAAGTGTAAGCTTCTGGTCATTTCGGGGCCCATGCAGGGTCGTGAGTTTATTGTCGACAAAAACACGTTTTGCATTGGGGGTGCGCCTGGGAATGATTTGGTGTTGGAAGATTCCACGGTTTCTCGCAGTCATTGTGAGATTGATGTGCTGCCTGAGGGGTACAAGATTCGAGATATGGGCAGCACGAACGGTACGGTGGTGCAAGGCATCAAGGTGACCGAGGCATTCCTCACGCATGGTACAGAAATTCAGTTGGGTAATATCCGTTTTGTTTTTTGTCCGTTACCTGAGCAAATGGAGTACGGACTGAGTCAGAGTGAGTCATTTGGTTCACTTTTGGGGCATAGCGTTCCCATGCGGCATGTTTTTTATGTGGCAGAACGGTATGCAGCAACGGATGCGACGGTGCTTATTGAAGGGGAGACCGGCACGGGAAAAGAGGTGTTGGCGGATGAGCTTCACAAGCATAGTGAGCGATGTGAGCGACCGTTCATTGTGATTGACTGCGCATCATTGGCAAAAGAGCTGATTGCGAGTGAGCTTTTTGGGCATACGCGTGGGGCATTTACCGGGGCATTGACTGAGCGTGTAGGTGCGTTTGAACATGCGGATGGCGGGACTGTATTTCTGGATGAGATCAGCGACTTGGACCCTGAGTTGCAGCCGAAGCTTCTGCGAGTGCTGGAGAAGCGCGAGATTAAGCGTGTGGGCAGCAACGAGGTTCGAAATATTAATGTACGTATTATTTCGGCCACGAACAAAAAACTTGAGAACGAAGTGAACGCGGGGCGATTCAGAGAGGATCTGTATTTTCGTTTATCGGTGGTACATATTGAGATGCCGCCACTCCGACAGCGAAAGGACGATATTGAATTGCTTGCCGAGAAATTTCTCGCGGAATTCTGTGGCAACGAGGCGTTGGCGCGGGTACAGAGCATGGATCGAACGATTGGCATTCTGAAGGCACATGATTGGCCGGGCAATGTGCGCGAGCTTCGTAACGTTATTGAGATTGCCTCTTATGGCGGGGACGAACCTCTTGATGTGGCTTCGCTGCTTTGCCTGGGGCGCTTGCGCGGTGGTGCTGAAAAAAAGAATACAGATTTTGTGGCGGATCGTCCCTTTAAAGACGCCAAGAATGAATTGATAGGTGATTTTGAAAGGAATTATTTGGAGGATTTGCTAAAGCGCGCTGAGGGCAATGTGTCTCAGGCCGCACGGCTTGCGGGTATTGAACGGGCTTATTTACAACGCTTGATTCGCAAGTATGAGTTGCGCTGATTATTTGCCTTTGAGGTGAGCGCATGGTGGTGTGAGTGAAGGTATAAATTAACTCTCTTTTCAGGTTGAGCTTGTCTCGTGAGTGGCGTCGTGATAGAGCTTTTAGTGATAAGGGTAATGGGTGTGATGGAATCACATTTGGCATAGGAGATGAAATGAAGAAGATATATATTGTTGATGATGACAGGGACATTGTTGAGAGCATTTCGATGGTACTTCAGGGCTCAGGCTATGAAACGGCCGCCCAGTATGATGACAACGATTTGACAGCCAACGTTAAAGCATATGCTCCGGATCTGGTAATTTTGGATGTCATGTTCCCCGAGGATGAATCCGCCGGTTTCCGCATGGCCAGAGAGCTGCGCGCGGATGAGGCTTTAGCGAAGATTCCTGTTTTGATGCTGTCGGCCATTAACGAACGCGGATTGTATCCCGGAAAATTTTCCGACCATGATCGTGACGATTCTTATCTGCCTGTTGATGCATTCGTCGAAAAGCCGATCAGTCCCGATGCTCTTCTAGCCAAGTTGGCGGAATTGCTTTCGTAGTACCGTTGAGCCCCGTTAGGAGCCTTTGCTGTTCTTGATGGGGATGCGTACGGAGAAGGTGGAGCCTTTTCCTTCGGTGCTATTCAGATTGATTTTAAATCCATGCAGTCTCGCAATGTGGCCTGCGATGGGGAGTCCCAGGCCTGATCCGTTCGGGTTCTTTTCGGCGGCTTCGTTTGTCCGGTAGAATTCCGAGAAGATTTTCTCTCGGGCGTCGTCGCGGATTCCGATTCCCTTGTCTTTGACTTGGATGGATATGCGGGTTTTGGTGCTGCGAATGCTCACGACGACCTTGGAGTGAGCCGGGGAATAGTCTATTGCGTTACTGATCAGAATCTGCAAAAGGCCGGTCAGTTTTGCTGGATCGCACTGAATCTTGACAGGTGTTGATGCCGGGGTGAACGTTAGAGTGATGTTCCCTGACTCTGCCAGGATGTTGGTTTCTTCCACGGTTTTATTGACAAGAGCATTGAGATCCACGGTTTCTATATCCAGTTCGGAGGCGGTCAGGACTTGAAGGTTGGCCAAGTGCAGCATCTCGCGGATGGCCGTGGAGAGGGTATCGCAGCGTTGCTTGATCTTGTTGGTAATGTCGCACGTTTTCTCAGGGATTTCCCCCGTGTAGCCACGAAGGATCAGATCCGTATAGCTTTGTATGGCTGCAAAGGGGGCCTTCAGTTGGTGTGTGGATCGCAGAAGGTACTGGGTCTTCTGCTGGCTGATATCTTCAAGCTTGCGGTTTAGCTGGGCAAGCTCTTCCAGGCGGTTGTTGAGCTGTTTGTTGGCTTGTTCAAGTTCAGACGTGCGTTGAGTTACCAGGTGCTCGAGTTTGTCCTTGTAGTGTTCAAGATCGCGTCGCACCTGGTTTTCGGATGCCAGCATGCCGAATACCATGCGGTTTCCTCTTGCGCCAATCAAGGACGTGCTTTGTGCTTTCAGGCCGCCAAGTGAACGGAAGACAGCGGCTGATCCTGTGACTTCAAGGATGATACTGATTTTGCGATTGCCCCACAATTCGGGGTAGGTGGTGTCGGTGCTGCAGAAAATCTTATTTTCCTTTGCGAGCAGCATGCCGGGCGCGTTGGGGTCGCTGTCATACACGTAGCGGACTTCGATGTCTTTCATCCGCAGGAGCGTCTCAAGGATGTAGCGCCCCCCTTTTCCTGCACCGACAATGGCTATGATATCTTTTCGTCTTGGCATGCTTGTTTCCTTCTAATCGGAGGCTTCTGTGCGCACGTCGCCTCTCGCGACCTGTTTATGCCTCTAACGCTGAAGGTGAAGGTAGCGTGTGCGACGTCGAGGATCAATACAGAAAGGTGTCAGGCTAGTGATGAAAGGAGTTGCGCGGCTCGGGTGAGTTGGTCGTCATCATTGTAAAAATGGGGTGCCACGCGCAGATATCCACCTCTTGAGGTGACGGTGATACCTTTGTCGGTCGCTTTGCGTGAGAGGGCTTCAGGATAGTCGCAAATGAGGGGAAGAATGCCGGAGCGGTTTTGTTGTGGCCATACCAGAGGGCGGAGACGGCTGGTGTCAAGGTGGGCGCAGAAGACATCCTGCAGGCTGAATATCTCATCGCGTATCTGCTCTGAGCTGTAGGTCGTAAAGATTTCCTGCAGGCAGCGTAGCAGGCCGGCCTCGTAGGCAATTTGAACCGTGCTGTACTCAAACATGCGCGCGTCCGAGTAGGGATTCCAGGTATGGTTGAGGTAATCATCGCCCTGGGTGACAATGTCGGCCCCGGCCATGACAATCTGTAACTTGCTTCGCAGTGCGGGTGATGTGTAGAGCAGGCCGCATCCGATGGGCCCCATCAGCCATTTCCAGCCCGAACTGACCACTGCTGAGATGTGCCAGGGCTCTGCGTGAACCGGCAGGCAGCCGAGACTCTGGGCGGCGTCCACCACGAGGTCGATATCGCGCTCGTGACAGAATGCTCCGAGTTGTTGCAGGTCTGCGGCGAAACCGGAGGTGAATTGTACGTGACTGATTGCAACGATGCGGGTTCGAGCGGAGACAAGCGTTTCCAGGTCATCCAGTGACCACGCGCAAGGTCGGTTGTTGTCAGTGGTTTGAGAGAGAGAGCGGTTCGGAAGTAGCTTGAGTTTGACGCCGCGACGTTCCTGTAACAGCCAGGGGTAATGGTTGGAAGGGTATTCATGGATGTAACTGATAACCTCGTCTCCAGGTTTGAACGGGTAGCCTGCAGCAATGGCGCTCAGACCCTCTGCAGCATTCTTCATGAACGAGACGTTGGATGCGGTTGTACGCAGTAATCTGGCGGCCCATCGACGAAAGTTTTTTTGGATGGTCCCGTATGTTGAGGCGCCCAGGACTCCGCGTTGGACGCGTGCTTCACAGAATTCGCGTACAGCCTCTGCAGCACCGGAGTACAGCGGAGCGATTCCGCAGTGATTGAGATCGGTGCGCTGTGTCTTGATCGGAAAGCGTTCATCGGTCTTGTCAAACATGGGTTCTTCATAGCGCAGTGACGGGCAGGATGCCAGCTTGTTTTTATGTTGCTGCGCGCCCGCGATATAGTCGGTGGCTTTCGGTGGTCGGTTATGAATGATTTTCTTAATGAGAAGGGTTGTCGTATGCTCGATCCCTGTTGTAACATGACGGCGGTCCGCAACGATGGAGGTCGTCGTTATGAAGATTCGCACGAAATTGGTTGGGATCGTTTCAGTGGCTCTTCTTTTGCCGTTGTTGCTTGGTCTTTTTTACGTCCGGCGGATAGGTGAGTCCTATTACCTGAAGCAAAAGGGGATTTTGTATCTGACCATTGCAAAGGAGCTTGCCGATGCGATGGAAACCGGCGTTCGAAATGAGTTCTCGCATGTGCGGAATTGGATTGAGATCAGCCCGTTGCTCGATCTGGTACAGGCTGTCGAGCTTGCCCCGCTGAACATGGAACGGGTTCAACAGGTTGAAGAGATTTGGCCTGAGTTGTCGCCCGATGATGAACCCTTGCGTACGATTCTGACCGGTCCCCTGGCTCAGCATTTGAATGTGTTCAGTCGGATGTATCCTGTGTTTGCGGAGATCATGGTCACAGATCGTTTCGGATGTTTAATAGGTGCGACCAACCCCACGACTGACTATTGGCAGGCAGATGAGGCCTGGTGGAGGAAGACGTTTCACGCACGAGGATGTTATTCCTCGTCATTGAACAAACGTTGCAAGGTCGTATTCTGGATATAGACCGAGCTATGCTGTCTGGACATTTCTATATTGGGAGCGCATACTTTAAACGTTGTGTACAGCACTTTGAGGGGGCATGAGGTATGCGTGATAGTTCGAAATCATGTGTTGACGTTGCTGAACTGGTTGAGCGGATTCCAGCGGCGTTGTATGAGTGTGATGTTGAAGGACGTATCTTGTTTGCCAATGCGGCGTACTCAAGCATCACGGGGTATTCCGCCGAAGAGCTGCTGGAAATGCACGTATGGGATCTACAGGAGCCCGGCCCCAATCAGGAAGCGTTGCCGGGTTATCTTAAATGGTTGGCAGAGAATCAGCCGGATCCTACACCCTATGTTGCCAGAAACCTGACGCGAGATGGTCGCACCCTGACGATTGAGGTCCGATGGGATTACATGCGTGATGCCAATGGGCATGTTTTTGGGTTTGCTTGTGCCATGCTGGACTCCACTCAACAGACCGGATTCCAGAAGGCATTCATGGACATTATCGCCGGTATGGCAACGGTTAGCGGGGAAGAGTTTTTGCCGGTTATTGTGGAGCAGTTGTCGCGCGCCATTGAAATGCCCCATGTTCTTGTCGGTCGATTGCATGGCGATCCGGATTCAGGCAGGGTGGATACTCTCGCCGTCTGGGCGCATAATAAGTGCGTTGACAATTATTCTTATGACCTTCCCGGCACGCCTAGTGCGCAGGTTGTGGGTAATACCTCCTGTCTCTATATGAATGATGTTCGGGAGAAGTTTCCGGAGGACTCCCTCCTGTCTCAAATGGATGTGGCTAGTTACATCGGTGTTCCGTTGTTTGATTCGGAAGGGCAATCCTTAGGTGTTGTCGCAGCCATGAATGAGAGCGCCTTGTCCCGCCGCGAAGCTGATCACGCACGGGTAGTGTTAGAGCTTTTTGCAGCCAGAATCTCAGCAGAGATAGAGCGACGGGAGAGCGCCTCGGACTATCAGCTCCTTTTTGATGGCATGGTTGATGGTTTTGCGCTTCATGACATTATTCTGGATGATGATGGGAAGCCGGTTGATTACCGATTTCTCGCAGTGAATCCTGCGTTTGAAAGACTGACGGGACTTAAGGCTGAGACCGTGGTGGGTCATACGGTACGCGAGGTGTTGCCTGATACTGAGGAGCATTGGATTCAAACGTTTGGTCGGGTCGCTTTGTCGGGGGAGCCTTGTCGTTTTGAGCACTATTCTCAAGCTTTGGGGAAGTATTTTGAAGTCGTGGCGTTTTGTCCGATGCCGATGCGTTTTGCCTGTTCGTTTATCGATGTGACGAAACGCGTGCAGGCCCTGCAGCGGTTACGAGATAGTGAGGAGCGACTTGAGGAGGCGCAACGTATTTCCCGCATGGGACAATGGGAACTTGATATTAAGTGCAACGCATTACATTGGTCCGATAGCATCTACGGTCTTTTTGAGGTGGATCGAGACGATTTTGCTTCCTCATATGAATCCTTTCTTGGCCTCGTTCATCCGGATGATCGTGTTGCGGTCGATAAAGCATACCAGGATTCGCTTAAGAACAGGACTCTGTTTGAGATGACTCATCGTCTGCTCATGCCGGATGGCCGGGTGAAGTACGTGAATGAGATTTGCCGGACAGTCTATGACGATGACGGAACGCCGCTTCGTTCAATTGGCACGGTCCAGGAGATTACGCAGCTCAAGGAGTCTGAAGCCCGCGAGCAGGCGCTGCGGGAAAGGCTGAACCGTGCCGAAAGGCTTGAGTCCCTCGGTGTTCTGGCTGGAGGCGTAGCGCATGATCTCAATAATATTCTTGGGCCGATTGTGGCTCTGCCGGAATTGGTGCAAGAGGACTTGGCGTCATTGGAAGGAGATCCCAATGTGCAGAGGGATATAAGGCAGTCGTTGGATGTGATTCAGTCATCTGCTGATCGAGCTGCAGAAGTGGTGCGTGACCTGGTGGTTCTCAGCCGGCGCGAAAGGATGAAGCGTGCACCAATGGATGTCAGCGACATTCTTGCGATGGTTAATGAATCGGGGTGGGGTGATAGCGTGCGAACCGCTCATCCACATGTGGATGTTGAAACACGTTCAGCGGATCATGCGATTCCGATCCTGGGTGATGTGGGGCAGATCACACGGGCTGTTACGAATTTGCTTCAGAATGCTGCAGAAGCCATGGATGAAAAAGGGCACCTTGTTGTATCGATTCGCGAAGTTGTGCTGGAAGAGCAGATTGAAGGATACGAGTTTATAGAGGCCGGGCATTACGGGGTTATTGATGTGTCTGATAGCGGGAAGGGGATTGATGCGGATGATCTTCCTCGAATTTTCGAGCCGTTCTTTACTCGAAAAAAGAAGGGCGAGCGCAGTGGCAGTGGCCTTGGTCTTTCGATTGTCCACGGTATCGTTAAGGATCATGATGGTTTCGTTGATGTGTCCAGTGTGGCTGGCGAGGGTACCACTTTTTCGTTGTATATTCCGAAAGATATGGGAGAGAAATCGGAAGGTAATGTACAGAGCGGAACCATGCCGACAGGGACTGAACGGGTGTTGATTGTGGATGATGAGCCGTCGCAGCGGTTTTTAGTAACGCAGGCTTTGTCGCGGCTGGGGTACAGGCTGCGGGAGGCTGCAAGCGGAGAAGAAGCATTGCACGTTCTTGGTGATATCGGCAGTGGAGAGCCTCCTTTCGATCTCGTGATTTTGGACATGATCATGGAGGGCGGCATGGATGGTTTGGAAACGTACGAACGCATGCTCAAGATTTTTCCTGCGCAGAAGGTGCTTATTGCAAGTGGACAAGCGACAAACGCACGTTCAATAGTTGCGCAGGAGCTGGGTGCGGATTGGCTTTCCAAACCGTACGATATGATGTCTTTAGCCAATGCTGTGCGTCATCGCCTGGACCGGCGGTAGAAAGTTGCGTGAATGTGACGCATGATATTGTGATCGTTGCTATTAATGCGCGTTATGCTCATGCCAGCCTGGGTCTCCGCTATTTGATTGCCAACCTGGGGGATATGCGGTGCCGTTCGTGTTGCAGGGAATTTTCAATTAACGATACTCCCGATGTCATCGTTCAATCCATTCTTGAGTCCGATCCAGCTATTGTAGCGCTGGGCGTATACATATGGAACCGTACGGTGGTTGAGGCTGTTGTGCGGATGTTGCGCGCAAAGGCACCTGAAGTTTTTGTGGTTCTGGGTGGCCCCGAGATTTCTTATGACACGGAGTCAGAGCTTGCGTGCGCAGCAACTTGCGTCTTGTGTGGCGATGCAGAACAGGTGTTGCCTGATGTCTGTAGGGGGTTGTTAAATGGGGAGACGATCCCACGGCTCATCCAGTGTCCACCTGTAGATCTGAATTCGATTGCGTTGCCGTATGAGGAATATACAGAGGAAGACATTGCCAGCCGAGTTATCTATGTCGAGACCAGTCGTGGCTGCCCTTACGGTTGCGAGTATTGCATGTCTTCTTTGGACCGGTTCGTACGTACGTTTTCGATCGAGCGTGTGTTGTCGTCATTTGAGCAACTTCTGGCGCGCGGAGCATTGCGCTTCAAATTTGTTGATCGTAGTTTCAATCTGGATACGGTGCGCGCCTTACGTGTGTTGCAGTTCTTTCTCGATCGGTGGCGGGAGGGAATGGTTCTGCACCTTGAGATGACTCCGGATCGCCTTCCGCCGAAACTGAAGAAGATGATGTGTGCGTTTCCTGCCGGTTCGCTGCATGTGGAGGTGGGGGTACAGACGTTCAATCCCGAAGTGGCTGAGCGGGTAGGGCGAAGGCTTAATGTGTCTGCGGTCGAAGAGGGCATTCGCTTCCTGGTTGAAGAGGCGCACGCTGATGTGCATGCGGATTTGATTGCCGGCCTACCCGGTGAAACGCCTGCATCGTTTGAAGCGGGCGTGGACCGCCTGGTGGGGTTGAATCCATCCGAAATGCAGGTTGGTATATTGAAGCGATTGCATGGTGCGCCGATTGGCAATCGCGCGGCTGAATGGCAGATGATGTTCAGTGAAGGTCCCCCCTATGAGATCAGGTGCACGAGCACGATGACTGCGACCTACCTGGATGGGGTCACGCGATTTGCCATGCATTGGGATCGTGTCGTGAATCGACAGCTTTTGCCACGAAGTGTTCCGTTGATCTGGCACGATGCGCCTTCGGCCTTTAAGGCGTTTGATCGATTTAGTCGATTTTTGGAATCACGTCAGGGACGCCAGGGTTTCGGCCTTGTAGAGCTGTGTCGGGTGTTATTCGACTTTCTCGTGCAAAAACTCGCCTTGCCTGACGACCACGTGCGTGCGGTTCTGCGCGAGGATTATCTCGATGGCGGGCGACGAATTGGTCTGCCAACCTTTCTTCGGTGACACGGTATGGGGGCTCCGTCGTACGTGATCTTTCTCCTTGTATACAGGGCAGGGCATCCTGAACGAGTTTCGTTTCGTCTCATATGGTGCACCCTCTGCATGATGCGACCATTCTTTTAATTTCAGATTCAAGTCTCTGCATTGCTTTCACTTTTTCAAGCTGAACGCGACACCGATCCAGATTATGGTTTTCACGATGAATTCTAAAATATACGTCACCCTCGAGGTAGTCGGTAAGGAATCTCAGGCCAATTTCGAATGTAATGAGTTTTGCTGAAAATGGTAACAGCTCAATTTCTTTCTCCGAAAGAAGTTCGCCGGCCGTTGATAAATAACCGCTTGTTATCGCTTCATATAAATCCAGATTGATGCTTACTTTTGACAGGTCCTTCTCATCTTCTGACGATGTGCTCGCCCCGGATCGGACGCAGTCACCGA
>JADHWI010000021.1 GCA_016783565.1 Kiritimatiellia bacterium | reverse complement strand
CGGAGATTGATGCGTTTGCGGATGTGGCACCGAGTCTTGATCGTGAGTTGAACATTGGTTCGGCGTACGGACGTTGTGATCCGTCGGCAGGTGCGCATGTTTACACGAGCGGAGTTCCTGTGGACTGCAGTGTGACGGAGCCTGTCATTGCGATGGGTGTGGGAACGCAGGTTGTGTGTACGGGGTGGAGTGGTACGGGCAGCGTCATTGAGTCCGGCACTAACACGAGCACACGTCTCACCATTGCGCAGGATTCTGCGCTCACCTGGCAGTGGTCTATGCAGTATCGGTTGACGGTAACTGCGCAGGCTGGTGGGAGCGTGTCGGTGACCGGTGCATGGGTTCATGCCGACGAGGTGGTTGAGGTAACGGCAACTGCGGAATCCGGTTTTGTATTTGCAGGTTGGGTTGGTGATGTTGAGGACGGTGCTGATTCTGCGGCCGTGCATGTGACGATGGATGCGGCCAAGATGCTCACGGCGCAGTTTGCGCCTCGTTTGGCTCCGACCCTGTCTGAGTGGATGGGTGGACACGACTTGACCAATGGCGTTCCTGAGTCAGAGGGGTTGATTGATCATGATGAAGATGGCATGAGCAGTGGGGATGAATACCTGGCAGGAACAGACCCGAATGACCCTGACTCTTTATTCTGTATTGTTGAACAGGGTATGCAACCCGGATCCAACTACATCACCTGGCTCGCCGGGACCAATGGGTCGGCCGCGCCGTGCGAGGTATGGTGCTCGAGCAACCTGATGGATTGGCAGGTGTTGGATGATGCGGTGGCAAAATCACCGACGGGGACTAACACATGGTGGCATGTTATTGAAGGCGTGGTGCCGAGTTTGAGTTACCAGGTTCGGGTGCGGGATGGAGAATAGACTGATGCATAAATATTGTAACAAATGTTGTAAGCAGTATGCGTCCCGTGCCTTCACGCTGCTCGAACTGCTGGTGGTGGTGGCCATCATTGGGCTTTTGGTGGGGTTGTTGGCCCCGGCGGTCAGTCGTGCAAGGGAGAAAGGACGTGCTGCAAAATGCCGGAGCAATTTGCGACAAATGGCCGCGGCGGCGGTGGCGTACACCGCAGATCATGGCGGTCTGTTTCCCCAGGCTTACCGCACTGAGTTTTCCGGTGGTTCCATGGTGCGATATGCTTGGGATTTCAATGTTTATCTCACCGCAGGTTCATCGACGGTGAAACCGGGTGAGCTTTTTTCCGGGTATACAAATGGTGAGATTTATCAGTGTCCTTCGTTCACGGGGACCTCGCCCGGTAGTGATGCCCCGTATTGTGGATACAATTATAACACCAGCTATATTGGGCATGGTGACCTTGAGGCCATTACGCGACCCGCTAATATCGGGCAGGTCGAGGATCCTGCGCATTGTGTGTTATTTGGTGATGCCGAGTGGGAAGGCGGGGCCAACAAGTTTATGCGTGCGCCATTCGGAGACATTCCGGGATATGGGGACGGGGATGCCTCTCTGCGTGCCGCGGGGACTCAGGGCTTCCGGCATCTTGGTCTTGCCAATGTCGTGTTTTGCGACGGACATGTTGAAGCCTTCAATGAGATCTATACGGATACTGACGCGTCCGGTACGATTGCCGAAGGAACCGGCTTTATTTCTTCCGACAATAGCCTGTATGATCTGCACTGAGTTGCACCATGCATAATATCAAGTCAGTTGAACGTCTCTTTTTGCGTCGCCAGTTCGGGATCAAACCAGGATTGGCTAATACGCGTGCGTTGCTTTCCGCGCTGGGCAACCCTGAGCGTGCCTATGCCTGTATTCATGTTGCCGGTACCAATGGCAAAGGGTCGGTCTGTGCAATGGTGGCATCCGTGTTGCAGGCTGCAGGGCTAAAGGTGGGGCTTTACACGTCGCCGCACCTGGTGCGGTTCAATGAGCGTTTTAGGGTGAATGGGGAGGATGTCGATGATGTCCACCTGCAAGCTCTGCTGGATGTTGTGGAGAATGCCGCGGAGCGGGTGGCGCAGGAAACGGGTGCGGAGGCGACGTTTTTTGAATGCAGCACGGCAATTGCGTTTGAGCATTTCCGGCGTGAGGGTGTGCATGTCGCTGTGATAGAGACGGGGCTGGGGGGACGGCTGGATGCGACCAATGTGGTGCAGCCCATCGTTACGGCGATTACCCGTGTTTCACTTGAACACACGGCGTATCTTGGTGATACGCTTGAAGCCGTGGCCGGGGAGAAGTGTGGCATCATCAAAGAGGGTATTCCGGTGGTGTGCGGAGACAACGCGGATGAGGTAGTGACCGTGGTGCGTCGAGTGGCGTCCGAACGTGCCTCGCCGCTGATCCTTGCCCGTGATGCGGTGTCCGTTGCTGTGCGGGGGGGAAGCGCGGGTGGTCAGACCGCCACTGTTGAGACGGCAGATACTTCTTATGGCAAGGTACAATTGCCATTGAATGGTGTTCACCAGATAGAGAATCTTGCTACGGCCATCGCATTGTGCGAGACCATTGCCGGGCAGTTGGGTTTGCGATTGCCCGAGAAGATTGTTAAAGACGGGATTACGGCGACACGTTGGTCGGGTCGGTTGATGATGTTTTCGGAAGATCCGAAGATTTTTTTGGACGGGGCGCACAACCCGGGTGCGGCGACGGCATTGGCGGGAAGTCTTCGTCAGCTTGTGGCAGATCGACCGCTTGGTTTGGTTCTTGGAATGTGTAACGATAAGTCGGCGCAAGAGTTTCTGAAGCCATTTCGTGGATTGGTTCGCAAACTGTGGTGTGTTCCGATTTCAAATGAGCGAAACATGCCGATTGAGCAACTTGAATTGGAAGCGAGAAATTGCGGTTTTGAAGTCGCGCGCTGCGATGATGTGATGCAGGGGCTTGAATGTGCGCGCGCATGGGCGGCGGAAGCAGAGGGGGCTGTATGCGTTCTCGGCTCGCTCTTCCTTGTGGGTGAGGTGCTGGCACACAATAAACTGTAATGTTGTAGCGTCGGCTCTATGTGCCGATGTCCCGTAAGCTGCGTTGTAGCGTCGGCTCTGTGAGCCGAAGGGGGTGAGGGGAACTCGCAGGACAGGAGAAAAGCAAATGTCAGAGAAACAGATTGAGATTATAGCACGTGGTGTATTGTGCGGTGACGGAAAGGTGTTGCTTTGTCACACCAAGGGTGCGGACAACACGTATTTGCCCGGTGGACATGTGGAGTTTGGAGAAAGCGCCCGTGAGAGTCTGGCTCGCGAAATTCAGGAAGAGTTGGGTGTGGCGGCACAGGTAGGGGGATTTCTTGGCGTGGTGGAGCATCAATTCCTGCAAAAGGGTGAACTGCATTGTGAAGTGAACCTGGTGTTTCGTTTCGAATGTGACGCACTTACGCCAGCTGCACCGCCGCCTTCCATGGAAGATTACATTGAGTTTCGCTGGGTCTCTGTTGAGCAACTTCTCCCGGCCAAGCTGGAGCCCGAACCGCTTTGTGAGCAGGTAGCACAGTGGCTTAACGCGTCGGAAGGTAATAATTCATTCTTTGCATCGACGTTTTGAAGTTGAAAGCCGTTGTGGCTCTGTGATACAAGAAGCACCCTCTTCATGAGGCCGGAGTGGCGGAATGGCAGACGCAGCAGACTCAAAATCTGCCGATGGCAACATCGTGGGGGTTCAAGTCCCTCCTCCGGCACCAGCCTTCGCTCGCTTTTGGCGAGACTACGGCTTGGCGTGCCATTCGCTCCTCGTTCCGGGTCAACACCATTAACGGGGGCAACCCCGATTTTCCTAGCTACACATGATTCTGACTCTTAACCTGAGGGTTTTGTTTCTACGCATTTGTACTCCTTTATGCGGTTAGCATCAGTTCAACTTGATATTCTGGCGGATGTGAGGGCCGGTTACTTCGCCGGCTTACTTGGGAACGCGGCCGTGTCGGCCAGAGCCTTGTAGAGATCTCTCATTTGACCAGGAGAGAGTTTTGTCGGCTTCATCGTGGATCCGAGTTGGCCGAATCCGACCTTGTGATGCACCTCGTAGGCCTTGGTGCGAAGAAACTGGCCGACTGATTTTCCGCCCAAGTCTATGTCCAAGCCGTTGTCGCCGTGGCAGTGCCCACACTGCTTCTCGAAAACCGTTCGTCCAGCCTTGGCATTTCCGTCGCGACCGATATCGGCATACGAGACGGATCCCGAGGGGTAGGTCCCTTCTGTTTTCAGTTCGTACAATGCGGTGGTGTCGTAGGCATTCTCCTTGAGGAACTTGACAACATCCCAAATCTCGGCCTCGCTGAAGATCTTGCTGTAAGCGGGCATGCGGTCCCCGACCGGGTTCGTTGACGACGGGTCGTACATCTTCGGGTCGAAATCTGCCGGCCTCGCCTTTTCGGGTGCAGCGATCCGGGCGAAGAGTTTTTTCGGGGAATATGTCTTCGCTGTGAGCGCTAGATTTGCACCACTGACATTGGGCCGTTTGCCGGCCTTCGCAGCACGACCTATGTACGCACCCTTGCTGCCTAGCCGATCCCAACCGTGACACTGCTTACAGCGGTAAAAGTCGCCGCCGGCCCCTATCTTCGAGAGGTCGACTCGAAAGGTGTTCGAGAACTTCGGCAGCGTAGCCTTCTTCTTAGCGCTGGTCGCATAGAACGTGTCGAAGAGCATTCCCCCGTTGATGCCCTCGGCCGATTCGTAGCCGGTTGCCGATGCCGTTCGTGGCGTGGCGGCCGTTAGGGACAATAGAATGACAGTGACCGTACTGACCAAAATATTTGACAGGCAGGCTGCATGAAGCTCTCGGTATCTTGCTCGCATCGTGACATCTCCTTTGGTCTTTCCAGAATTCCCAAGGCGGGCCGTAAAGCGCGACCACAGCAGTCAGATTACTGTGCACTGACTTCGAAAGCCAACGGGCAATTCTTTCGGAACCGCACAAACAGAGACCAGCTCCGGCAGCTTCAGTCTGCTCTCGTAGCTCTCCTTCAGAACTTCGTCATTGCTTTTCATCACTGTCTGGTCCTGATTCTTGAAAGAAAGAATTGATGCCTGATTGAGAATTCATAAGCTGATGATAAACATAAAATTTCGTTTCGACAATACGAGCTTTTACCGCAGTTATGGCATTTCTGTAGCGAGAGCGTTTGGCATTGGTCACTGCTTGCTTACAGGCCGCGATGTTGCACGGGGCCGTCACTATGCAGAAAAATCAGGTTTGGGGTTGTTGTGATCAGTGAATCGGGTTAGAAGAAACGATCGCTGAAAGCGTGTTAGGTGTCGTAAGGAGAATTGTGTGAAGACGTTACACCGATTTGTTGCTGGAGGAGCCGTGTTTATAGGGGGGTTCTAGCGAGCGGAATTCTGGCAGAAGAAGTGGCGAAGCCGAACATTCTCTTCATCTTCAGCGATGACCATGCGTTGCGGACCATCGGGGCTTACAACCCGGAGTATGAGCGGATTAAGAAGCAGATGCTTCGTGAGCTGAGAGAACTGCGCAAACAGTACGGGGTGCAATAGACAACATTATGAACGCTGTAACGATACGCGGCCAATGTGAATCTGGAGGGGACAGGTACTTCGATCACTTCAAACGTTTCTGCCAGGTGCAGATGAAGTATGCGGAGTCAAGAGCGATGGATTTCAAAGGATATGGTCCGCTGTGGGGCCTGACATCGAGTATGAATCTCAACGGATACCGGGCGCACAAGCCGGGCAACATGGACGACGGTACCATCGCGCCGACGGCGGGACTGTCCTCCATGCCCTACGTGCCCAGGGAGGGAATTGCGCTTCTGAAGACGCTCTACCTCAAGCACGGTCGGTGGATCTGGAAGGATTACGGGTTCACCGATGCCTTCAACCTGTCTGAGGATTGGGTTGCCCCCGGCCTGCTCGGCATCGATGTTGGTCCCATTGCTCCCATGATTGAAAACGCGCGCACCCGCTTCTGCTGGGACACCTTCATGGAGGCGCCGGAGATCCAAGCGGTCCTGCCGAAGCTTTAGCGCGCATTATTCATGAATAATGCGCGCTAGGATGTAAGTCAAAGTAGAGAAATAGTTCGATATGATAAATACAGGCATATTCAAGTTTGTTGTTTTTTGCATTACTGTTTTGGCGATGGGCTGTATGCCGTTGCAAGCAAGGGATTTTTTTGTGAGTCCGCGGGGGGCGGATGGGAACCCCGGTACGAAAGCGCGTCCCTTTGCTTCCTTTAAGCATGCTGTTGGCAGGTTAAGGCCCGGTGACACTCTCTTCCTTCGAGAGGGAATCTATCGTGAGTCACTGAAACCTGTGACTTCAGGCACTGAGCTCAATCCAATCATTATCTCTAATTACACTAACGAGAAGGTGGTCATCAGTGGCGCTGATTTGCTTATGGATTGGAAGCGCGATGAGAAGGGCGTCTATAGTGCTCGCATGCCGTGGAGCCTGAAGGGTGGGAACCAGATTTTCATTAATGGGGCGATGACGTCTGAAGCACGTTGGCCCAATGCGGGCGATACTCTTCTCTTTAATCCAAACCGTGCAATTGTGGAATCAGGAACACCGAACAGTCTGTCCTGCAGTGAGCTTGCGGGTGACGATGGAACATGGAATGGCGCGGAACTGTGGTGTGCAGGCGGTGCGCAATGGATCTGCTGGACCGTAAAGGTGACCGGCTTTGAGAGCGCAACCCGGACGTTGACTTTCGATACAAAGAAGAAGAAATGGTACGCGCCTCGTAAGGGCAATGCCTTTATTTTGCGGGGGTTGAGGCGTTGTCTCGATGCGCCTGGCGAGTGGTTCTATGAGGAATCACCGCAACGCTTGTTGCTGATTCCGCCGCAAGGTGTGCAGCTTGATGATCTTGTGGTCGAGGCCAAGCGTCGTCGTGATGCGATCGACCTGTCGGGATTATCGCACATCCATGTTAAAGGGATTCAGTTTCGAGCGGCCGGACTCCGCACGGACAAGCTCAGCTCTAATGTGACGCTCATCAATCTTAAGGGGGCGTATGTCTCTCACCATTTTGCGAAGGATCTCAGCAATTCCTCCGGTGTGTTGATTTATGGGCGCAACATACTGGTTTTGAATTGTGACTTCGGTTACAGCTCGGGATCTGTGCTCAACGTGGCAGGTGTCGATAACAGGATTATCAATTGCTACATTCATCATGGCGGTTACGCCGGGCTCTGGAGGGGTACGGTCAGGCTGTCCGGTCGACGTATTGTTTTCAGCCATAATACGGTGAAGCATGCGGGGCGGGATTTGATTAATACGCACGGGTTGATGGAAAGCCTGGTGCAGTACAATGATGTTTCGGAAGCTGGATGGCTCACCTCGGATCTCGGGATGTTTTACGGTCACAATACAGATTTTGCCAATACGGTGTTTCGTCACAACCTGGTGCATGATAATCATGCGAAGCATTTTGGAATGGGTATCTATTTTGATCATCTGAGTAACAATATGATTGTTCATCACAATGTGATCTGGAATGTGAAGAACGACCCCGTTCGTATCAATAACCCAAGCTATTGCGCGTTAGTCTTCAATAATTCGGCATGGCGCACTCAGGATGTGGTGACATTTGATCATGCGAAACGGAATGACCTGTTTGCGTCGCGCTATTACAACAATATCTTCAATGGGGCTTTCAAGCTGCCCAGGCATGTCGTCGTCACAAACAACATGCTCAACCGTGATCCTCCATATGTAAATCCTGGTGCAGTCGATTTCAGGTTCAAGGGAGATAACAAGGGTAACGTGGGTGCTTATCCTACGGGTGCCGAGTTGTTTAGGGCCGGATGTGATTTCGATAACCGACCTGATCCGTTGCCTGTTTATGAAGCGCCACGAATCAAGGGGATGAACATGGTCAGGAACTCCTGCTTTGAATTTGCCACCCTTGAGTCGTGGGAAAAGATCGATGCGAATAAGGCCGAGCTGGTTGAGGGTAATGGGTGGGGCAATCATGTGTTTGGAAATATAAAGAACCACGCAACGGGAACGATGAAACAGGAGCTTCGGCTGGGGCCGGGGCGTGATGGGGTGAAGCAGATTATAAAGGGTTTGTCACCGGGGACGATGTATTCGCTTAGTGCCTGGCTGAGGGTTTCTGATGCAAAGGAATCGATAGAAGTCGAGGTGGAGGGCCAGCCCGAAGCCAGGGTGGTCACATCCTCAACAGAATGGGTGCGCAAGAGCGTTGAGTTTACGACGGAGTCTGAGTCAACTGAAGTTACTATCATCCTCCGAAAGATGAGTAGCGGAGGTGGCAATGCATGGGTCGACAATCTGACGTTGCCCTTGTGATGCTTTTGCGTCTCCCCCTCTTGCTATAGGGTGGGGGATGCCCTATGTTTCTTGTAGATTGTGAATTTCGGTACAGAAATATATTGCGAACGAACAGACAATATGGAGGAGTTAGATAATGAAGCTATCCAGGCGTGAGATGCTTACAATGATGGGCTCGGGTGTTTGTGTCGCTGGGTTACCAGCGGTTGGGGAGGCTGGTTTGTTCAAGAAAAAGAAAAAGATCGGGCTGGCGTTGCAGCTCTATTCCATTCGTAATCATTGCGGTCAGGACATCGATAAGGCTTTGGCCCAGGTTGCTGAGCTGGGATATGAGGCTGTTGAATTTGCGGGTTATTACAAGTATGGCAATGACGCGGCTGCGCTCAAAGCCAAGCTGGACAGTCTCGGGCTGAAGGTGGCGGGAACGCATATTCGCGCCGGTGAGCTTACGGAACAGAAAATCGAGAAGACCATAGCCTTTCATAAGGAAATTGGCTGTAAGTACCTGATTGTTCCTGGTGATGGAAGATTTACCCATCCAGAGAAGAGTAAGGAGTTTGCGTCTCAGTTGAAGCAGGCCGCTGCAACGCTCAAACCGCACGGTATGGCTTGCGGTTATCATAATCACACCAAAGAGTTCAGCAAGCAGGGTGACAAGACGTATTGGGACCTTTTTGCAGAGCGGACCGGAGCGGACGTTGTGCTTCAGCAGGATGTGGGTTGGACCACGCATGCGGGCCTGGACCCGGTGGAGCTCATAAAGAAATATCCGGGACGGACCAAAACCGCGCATTTCAAGCCGACGGTCGCGCACGGAGATAAGGACAAGCAACCCATTATCGGTCAGGACTCTGTTAACTGGAAGGGCATCATTTCCGCCTGTTATGATGTGGGCGGGACGGACTGGTTCATTGTTGAGCAGGAGCGTTACCTGCCTGGCAAGTCACCCATGGAATGCTCCGGCATTTCCCTCGATGGGTTGAAAGCAATTTTGAAAGAGATGAAGAAGCTTTAGCCTCTATCAGTAGTGCTATAACGCTGGCGTCCCTATGGGGCGCCAGTGTTGGTTTTTCGGGACCTGTGCGGGCCGATTGTCTTGATGCGACAGAATGCATCTGATCATTTCCTCTTCCTTTAATAGTCCAAAAGTCTACGTCCGTTATTCTCCTCGGACTTGTTGGAACGCGATGGCGACAAGGACGTGATCACCTATACGCGTCGCTGGAATGATCCTGGCTTGGTTTTCGGTCTGGAAGCTTCGACTGATTTGATAACCTGGTTTGATCACACGACATGTATTGATGTTGATCAAGCTGTGCATATTGATAGTGAATTTGAAACAGCGGTGTTGCGGGTTACGGTTGACGCGGGTCAGTCGCATCTGTTTTATCGCATTGTGGGTCGTTGGCAGTAGAAGCTAATATGGCTTGGCTTTAGAGGTAAAAGACAGGAGTGGAGTGTTTTCATGAGTAAGATGATTGTGGGTCGAGTTGTGATGGGAATGGTAATGCTCTTCGTTTGTATGTCTCATGCGGAAGAGAGTACTAATGCTCCAGCCATCGGGACGGAGGAGAATACTAATGCTCCAGCGTCCAGGTTTGCCAGGGTTGCTTTGGGGGTGCGCGTGGGAGACGAGGAACAGGAATATCGGGTGGACGGCTTGATCCCGCTTTGGTCTTCAGAGGATTCCAGGTTGTTTCTGGAAGCGGGAGGCTCCCTTTTGGAAGACGAAGAGCAGGAAGTGAATGTGGGCATTTTGGGACGGCACCTGTTTTCGGGGTGCGGTGTGATTGTCGGGGCCAGCATGGAGTATGATGCACAATGGACCGAGAACGACAACCAGTTTGATCAAGCGGGATGTGGGCTGGAGTTAATGAGCCGGTGGGTCGATGCGAGTATACACTACAGCTACCCACTTACGGATAGAAAGTGGATTTCCGACAGGGCTCAGAGCGAAACCCATGTGCACACTGAAGCTGGTCAGACGATTTCTACGACAGCTTCGACAGTGTTTCGCACCTATGAGGAAGCTCTGGAGGGATATGACGGGGAAGTGGGGTTATGGGCTCCGTTTTTGGAAACAACCGTACCAACCGCGCTTTATGTAGGCTATTTTGATTATGAATCTGAGGATAATGCTGATTTCTCTGGTATGAGAGCCCGTATAGAATCACGAGTTCTTCCTCAACTCACCTTTGATGTGGGGTGGCAGGAGCTTACTGACGAGGATGCTGACGAGGTCTATGTGGGAGTGCGGTTATATTTGCCATGGGACATCTGGAATGGTTGGCGTACGGAGCGTGCAGCTGAAGATGCTTCAGAAGACACGCCGCTGCGGTTACGATTGGATGAGATCCCTCGACGCATCTATCGCATGCGAACAGAAACCACGACCATGATCAAGGATCAGACTAATGAGTCTGTGGTTCTCGATGATGGTAAGCCGGTTTGTACGGTGGCTATTGATTCAAACGGCGCGGTTGTCGTAACCTGTAAATAACTGACGCGTTGATCGGTTGCGTTTTTTTACATGCAGAGGGTCAGTCGTTGTCTTTATCCAGTTGCTCGGATTCTTGAAGTTCAAGATCCTGACGGTAGGATGCCAGTTCTTCGCGTAGCTGTTCATTCTCGGCTTGAAGAGCGATGAGTGTCTCTTCGTTCGACGTGGTGTTTTCGCTCGCATCGGTAATCACTTCGTCGAATGAGAAGACCAGATTGATGGGGTCTCCGTCGTCGTTGTAGCTGCATGTGGCGCAGTAATCAACGGCAACCTTTTCGCCTCCTGCTCTCAGGAGGTATATCATGCCCCGTACGATGCTCTCCTCGTCTTCCATGTTGCTCTTAATGGTGTCAATCGTTGAGGGTGCATCGAGAAAGTCGCGGAGATCTTTACCCACGAGATCGTCGGAGTTCTCGATGTCTACCATCCATGAAAATGCAGGGTTGGCGTATTCGAGCATGGCGTCAAGATCGGCAATGGCGATGCCTATTGCGGCGTTGTGTACGGCTTCGTGTTCAGTGCGCAGTCGATCCTCAATCTGTTTTCGGCGCGTAATATCACGGATGAAAAAGCATAAATACAATTGGCCGAACTTGAGCATGTTAACGGCGATCTCGGCAGGGAAAAATGTGCCGTCTTTGCGCCGGCAGTAGGCCTGGATTAAGGTGAAGCGCTCGTTCTTCAAGGCTTCACAGAGCGTCTGGATCAGGCTTTTGTCCGTGCCGGAGACGATGTTGAAGATCTGGAGTGAGCAAAGCTCGTCGCGGTCGTACTGGAGAAACTCAACCGCTCGTACGTTGGCATCGCTGATTTTGCCGTAGACATTGGTCAGGATGGCGGCATCGTAGATGCTTTGTAGCAATTCCTGATATCGGGAACGTGACACGGCTGGAGGTTCAGAGGATTTGGGTTTCCACTTGTGATTCAGTAGAGACCCCTTCTTTTTCTTTTGTAGTTCTTCGATCGGTTGAGTCGGTGCGGATTCAACATTGGACGCTCCGGGAATCAGGTCGATTCTCAAGGTATCGGACATGTTCTTTTTGGCATTCATAATGCTTTATCTCTCTACCAGGAAAAATATTATGATTCGAGCCGTCTTTGCCGCGAACCGTTAGATTCATTTGTCCCTTACATTCTTATTATAGATTCTGCGCTCTTCTCGCTCCAGTTCTTTCTTGCGATCATCCGCGTATCTTTTCAAGCGTTTTGCGAATGACGGTCTCGCGAGTCTCAATGCTTTCGCACAATTTGAATTGTACGAGGGCCCGGTGCAGGTTCTGTCCCTCGTGTCGTACCCGAAAGTACCGGTCTCCTGCAATATAATCGGCAAAAAAGCGCACTCCCAGCTCGAAAGCGAGCAAGCGAATAGAATCATATTGGTAATGTATGTCTGCATCGGTAAGAAATTCACGAGCAAAGGTCATATAGCCTCGCACAATGGCTTCGCATAGATCGGTGTCAAAATATACTTTGCCCAGATCTTGTGTTTCTTCACCTGCCGGATTGCAGCAGGATCGCAGGCAGTCTCCAAAGTCGTAATGCACCAACCCCGGCTTTACTGTATCGAGGTCAATGATGCAGGTGCCTTTGCCGGTGTCATCGTCGATCATGATGTTGCTGATCTTCGGGTCGCCATGGATGGGGCGAAGCGTCAGCTCGCCTCGGGCTTTTGCATCCTCCAGAATACTAGCCCATTCTCGACGCTCCTGAACGAATCGGTAACAGTTCGTGGCATCGGTGGAACTGTCGAGTCGGATCCGTCCCTCTTCGATCATCAGTGCTTGATCCAGTTCCTTGATGTATTGTGGTGTGATATGGAATCCGGGCAATGTGTCGGTTAATAAATCTGCAGGAATATCGCTGATCAAGCGCTGAAATTGCCCCAGGACGAAACCGGCTTCATGTGCATGTTCGAGGCTTTGAATGTTCTCATATGCTTGCGCTGAAGCAATTAAGGTGATGGCGCGCCAATATTCGCCGTCGTCGTCGACAAGTAGATCTTGCCCATCTTTTGTGGAGATTACACGCGGCAATTGCCAGATGCGGTCAGCAGTATCGGCTTCTTCTTCAAGTCGTCGGTGCACATGATCCGTCACTACCCGCATGTTGCTCATGATGTTTTCTGGCGACGCAAATACTTTGTGGTTAAGTTTTTGCAGGATGAAGCGCCTCTCAGAGAAGGTCGTTCGAAACACGGCAAGGTAGGTGTCGTTGACGTTTCCATTTCCAATAGGCACAACACGCACGAGTCGGCCATCAATTGAAAATTGCGGGGCGATTGCTGCAGCTTTCATGTGGGTGATCATAGCAGTGTGTCCAAAGCGACTCAAGCGAGTGGTGATGGAAGTTGCATGCAAGGAGAGGAGTGCATGAAAAAATGTATAAAAAAACGACAAAAAGTTGGAAGAAAGTGTAATGTACAGACGTCTAAGGGTCGGAATAGCACGAGATAATGCAGCAACGGTTTACTCCAGCCCACGCATGGTGCGTGATGCGAGTAGCCGTTCAAGAAGAGAGGAGCGGCATCATGACATGCGAAGAGTACCAGCCGCACCTGACCCAATATATTTTAGGTGACTTGCCGGATGAGCTCACTGAACAAGTGCGTCGGCATGTTGAGGATTGCCCTGTCTGCCAGGCGCTCGTTCAGGACCTGAAGCCAACCCTTGATCTTCTGGGCGACGCTCTGGCAGGCACTTCTACCCCCGCCATGCGGCTGACTCCGGATCGGCACGCGGCAATAGTGGCAGCTTTGCCGGAACGTAAGCGGTCTGCCTGGGTGCTCCGTTCGCACCCCCGCCTGGCCATGGCGGCCTCCATCCTGATTGTGGTGACCTTTACCGTCCTGATCGTTTCCAGTCTGATGCCGGCAAGCTCTCGTGCCCGCAGAAAGGCACTCGTTTTGAATATGGAGGCGGCAGATAAGGCCCGTGTGCAAGAAGAACGCATTGAAGAACGATTAGTAGCCGATTACAGCTATAAGGCTGGAGTCAAGGTGGGCTCAGAGGACCAGTTTGAAGTGGGTGCTGCTCACGAATCAATCTCTGAAGTTACTCCTGCTGATGAGGGCATCCGCCTGGGGCTGGATCTGAAACCGGACACTTCGATAGAGTCGGTCCCGGATCCGGTTTCGGTTGTTGCTGGCACAAAGCCACCGGTTGTTCACGAAGCTATATTGCCTCCGGGCAGTACTGGTGGCCGTGACTCAGCACCGGATGTCATGGATCGAGCGGTGGACGAAGAGACATCAATGGATGTTGGCGGATATGCGTACGGGAATCTTAATGGCACGGTGCCGAAACCTAAGCCGAAAAGGGGCAGACCCCGAGGTGGTGAAGGTGATACAATCATCGGGCGCGTGAAGCGTGGCGGCGCCAAGGATGAAAAGGGCGGAGAGATTGTCCTCTGGAGCCATATCGCTGGTGTAAACACCCCCAGATCCCCTGAAATCAAGCCTGTCCCTGCTCCTGTTGAACCAGGGGAGGATGTTAACTTTACTGACGATACATTTGGTGTTGAGGCAGAGGCGGTAGATGGATGGAAGCAACGTAAACCGCCCTCGGGTCAGCCTGATCCCGCGAAGACCGAAGGTAAAAAACTCAAAGAACGTCCTCCCGCGTCGATGACAGCACCTGCTCCTACTGCTCCGGGCCTCGTTGCCGATAACAGCGATCTTTACTGGCGACAAGATGACGGTCGACCTCAGGCGGAAGCGGAAGAATCCCGTCTGCGTCGGTACTCAGAGGAGGAGTCGTTGCAGTTGGCATCGCAGTCTAAGCGGACAGAGGCAGCTCGGAAGGTTCAAGAGCAACAGTCTGCCGGTGAACGTCGCAAAGCGTCGGGTGTCTATAATGACTATGATCGAGTCGACCGGGTGAATGCAGTAGCAACGAAAAAGTCTGCGTCCGGTCCGGTCGCGAATCCTTCGGCGTCTCTTGAAGAAGCTGTGCCGGAGCGAAAGGAAAAGTTGGTTCCGCTGAAGATTGAGCTGCCCAAGCCGATGTTTGTCGGCACGCCTAAGAACATTAAGACGGAGAATCTTGAATCTGCACGGGAGAAGGCAGCCCGAGAACGCGAATTACAGCCCCACATTGTTGATGGCGACACGGATGATGACGGATTGAAGAATGACTACGAAGCGACGTTGAGCCTGGGGAAACAGAGTGAGAAGGGCGCGAAAGCTATGTTGGGCGACACCCCCATTATTGGATCAGGGCTTGTTACGGATGATCGAGGTGGTGAAGCCGACAACGAGCGATACCGTGGTCGACGCTCGAATCAGCCCGTTGATGTAAGCGGTAATGCACTGCAGAAGGCATTGCCTCCCAAGGCTAGGTCGGCGAGCGCTATGGCGGAGCAAGCAGGCGCGATGGATCGTGACGAAGTAACTGTCGCATTGGGTCGGGGTACTGTTGAGGCGTTGGAGCAGGGTGAGGATGATAATGCCTTGGCGCATGGCAAATCGAAGCCAATAGAAAAGTATGCTCCAGAGGGTGAGCCTGTTGAGACCTTCTCTCGGACTCCGGGAGGGGAGTCGGAGAAGCGGGAGGACGACAAGAAGTGGGGAGGGTACAAATCTGACCGCGCGGAAGTGATGATGGAGAAGCCGGAATCGGTTGAGGACGGTTATGAGGGGGGCGAAAAGGACTTGTTGGTCCAAGTTGTCGCAGTGGATGAAGAAATCGAGAAGGAAGTGACTCGCCCGGAATCGGATGGCAAATCATACTTTGTCGCGGTGCCTTTCAATCCCTTTGTCAGCGCAAAGGATCAGGCATTCTCCACCTTCTCGATTGATGTGGATACGGCGGCTTACACGCTGGCGCGAAACTACATGCGTCGAGGCTTGCTGCCACCTCCCGAGTCGGTGCGTACGGAGGAGTTCATCAACTTCTTTGACTACGGATATCGGGCACCTGAATCGAAGACGTTTGCCGTGCATGCGACCTATGCCCCATCTCCCTTTGGGCGTGGGTTGCAGGTGTTGAAGATCGGCGTTAAGGGTCGTCGTCTGGGGCGCGAAGAGCAGCGCGGTGCGGTGCTCACTGTGCTGGTGGACACATCGGGATCCATGGATAAGCCCGACCGTATGGGATTGCTCCAGACGTCGCTCAAGATGCTGGTAGGTGCACTGAGCCCTACGGACGAGATTGCCTTTCTGCAGTATGACTCGCATGCCCGACTGGTACTTGAGCACACGCGTGTATCGGAGAAGAAAAAAATACTGGCCGCGATTGATGCCATGCAGTGCGGGGGTTCCACGAATCTGGAAGAGGGAATGTTGCGTGGATACTCAGCAGCGGCCTCTGCTTTTCGTCCCGGTGCGGAGAACCGTGTGTTGCTGATGTCGGATGGCGTCGCCAATCTCGGCTCCGGCAATGCCGAACAGATTTTGCAGACCGTTGAGAAGTATCGCCGTCAAGGCATTCAGTGCTCGGTATTCGGATTTGGGATGGGGACCTATGACGACGCCATGCTTGAGACCTTGGCAAATAAAGGCAACGGGAATTATGCGTTTATTGATTCTGAATCGGAAGCGCGCCGCCTGTTGGTTGAGGATCTTGGTGCGACGCTGAACACGATTGCTTCGGACGTAAAGATCCAGGTTGAGTTTAATCCGAAGTACGTGCGCCGCTATCGTCAGCTTGGCTACGAGAACCGACAGCTCGACAAGGAAGATTTCCGTAACGATGCCGTGGATGCGGGCGAAGTCGGTTCAGGTCAGTCCGTGACGGCGCTGTATGAGGTGGATACATCGAAGGTGTCTGCGGATGAGCCGCTGGCCACGGTGCGTGTACGCTACCGTCGTAGTGATACGGGGCAGATTGAAGAAGTCGCGCATGCTGTTGGCGTCGGGTCCGGCGTCCGGCGCTTCCGTGATACTGTTCCGCAATTCCGTTTGGCTGCGGCCGTTGCGGAGTTTGCGGAAATTTTGAGAGAGAGCCCGCATGCACGTGGGAGCGATGCGGCGGATCTGGGACCGATGGTGCGTGCGGTGGCAGCGGAGCTTCCGCTGGATTCCAGGATTTCAGAATTGCGAGCATTGGTGGAAGCGGTTCCCGGTTTGTCCAGGGCAGGAGAGTAGGGGTAGCAGGGTTTTGTGCAGAAGCGCGGCGGGCAAGGGCTTGCCCGCCCTACCAGTGCGGAGGAGGCGGAGAAGCGGCGCGAGGTACGAGATCAAGGGTTGGAACGTGAACACGACATCGACAACAAGGAGTAGCATGGCAACGACGGCTGAGCGTGAAGCTCAGTTGGCGGCGCTTGTGTCTGCACACGAAAGTGGACTGCTCCGCTATGCCGCACGCATTTTGAACAATGCCGTGACTGCGCAGGATGTTGTGCAGAATGTTTTTATCAAACTGTGCAGTCACTGGGATAGAGATCTCGAGCCGACCCCCCAGCTTAAAAGTTGGCTTTATCGTGTGACGCATAACGAAGCCGTGGATCTGATTCGTAAAGAATCACGCTTGCGCGTACTGCATGAGAAGCAAGAAGAGCAGAGGGTCGTTCTGAATCATGAATGTCCGGATGGACGATCCTGCCCCATGTCGGCGGATGAGCGTATGGAGCTGGTGTTGCAGTTTGTGCACAAACTGCATCCTCGTGAGCAGCAGGTAGTGCTGTTGCGCTTGCAGGAAGGGTTGTCTTACCGGGAAATCAGTGAAGTGACCGGGCGTAGCGAAGGCAACGTGGGTAACCTGTTGCATCATGCGGTACGCAAGCTTTCCGAATTGCTGAAGAAACACGGTGCGTTGGAGGGGTGAAGGGCGTGTCCTGTATTCCGAGGGCCACTTGCTCACGCTCGTGGCTACGAGAAAGCGTGAATGCTTGCGGCGGTCAAGGGACTGACCGCCCTACCTTATGGACCGGGACGTATGTCTGACCGTTCGGTTATCAACCGGCCAACGCACTCTTGGCCGCCGGTGTCTCGCGGCGCAGGAATTTTTCTGCAGCATTGATCCCGTAATTCTTTGAAACCATAGTCGCGTGATAGATGAATTCGCTCAGCGATTTGGGCGAGTGTTGTCGGGCGAGTGATGGTAATTCATTCAAACAGAAGCCTAGCAGGCGGATGTTCCCTTGTGTTGTCAGGCTTTCGACGTGTCGGATGTAGGCATCAAAACGATCTGCCGGGAGTTTGCTCGCTAATTTCCCGAATGTTACGGCGCAGGCGCAGGCGCTGGATATATTGATCTTAGCGATCGCAAGGACGCACGAGGCGACAGTGGGTCCACTCTCTGCATCAACTGTGTCGGCCGCAGTAATTGCCTTTGCGAGGGCAGGGAGCAGGCGGCAGGCGTCGCGGCTTTCCATCATTTTGTCGAGGGTGATTTCCTGTGTCAGTATATCTATGACGTAGTTGCGGTCTACCTTGAGAAGTCGTGCTGTGACTTGTATTGCTGCACGCATGATTTTAGCATCGGTTTCGGCGTAGCCCACGATGGTTTTAAGCAATGTTTCTATGCGTTCAGGCGTGCCGACCGCGCCGATTGTGGCCACGAGTGCTGCTGTGTCGGGTTTGCCCCACTCTCCGACATATGGGCTGAGAGGGGAGACGCCGCGTACAAATGCCTGACGCAGTTCAGCGGGAAGAATTTCGCAGTAGTCCAAAAATGCGTTCAAGAATTCCATGCATGATCCGCGAGTGGGTAATCCTGCCATGACCGCTTTCTTCCATGCCCGGATAAGTTCAGTGGGTTCCATGAAATCTTGCGAGAGTGCTCGCTGCAGTTGTTCGTTGAGCACAGAAACGTTGATCCGCAGATCTTGCCACAGGATGAAGTCCACCAGCTCGGAGAGCTGGGCACGGATGTGCTCCTGTGTGTCGGCATCAAGTGTGGAGGCGCGAAGCGTATCGAACACTTGGTAAACAGATTGACGCCCGCAGGCGAGTTCGGCGCAGTGTTGATCTTGTATTGTCTCTTCGGGCATGGGTTTGCTCCTTGTTACTGAATCTATATTTCTAACATGGGTGATATGCAGAGCGCAACGGTGGGCTCACGGTTTCTCTAAAAAGTCTGAAGGTTCTTTCTTCGGGTAGCGTCTCAGTAATGAAGAGGGTTGGATTCGGATGGCGGCTGTTCCCGGTAGTGCCCTGACAAACTTCTTACAACCCTCTGACACGAACCTGACCACGATTGAAACAGAAATGAGTTTGATGAGACTGATGAGCAAGACAGAACGGTTAATAGAAGAAGGAGCAGTACGATGAAAAAGTTATTGATGTGTGTGGCAGGGTTGATGATGGCGTGTGGGGCCATGGCGGTACCGGAGACGAGGGTTCATGACTTGACTGTTGAGGGTGAGATTGCAGGAGAGAACATTATCTTTACGATCAATACACGGATGGAGACGATGCGACCCAAGACGGTGTTTTCGCTTGTCACCGGTGATGTGGCTTATCTTGCGGGCACTTTCCCGCGAGGTGTCGAAGTTGAACAATGCGATCGTAGTTATGTATTGCAGGTGTCCCGAAAGGGAATGCACGAGATTGGGTTTGATTTTGCCAGTCGGGCCGCCACGGATGGCGAATGGCGCGAGACCAAGTTCCGCATTCCTGTAAGTAATATTCGGCAGATCTCGGTCTTATGCGATCGGCCGGACCTGGAGATTGAGTTTCCTGGTGCGTTGCGTTCAGAGCGCAGCGAGGCGGCGGACGGTCGCTTGCGGGTTACGGCATTTCTTGGTCTGTCTCCTGACATCACTGTGCGTTGGAAACCCAAGGTGAGGCGCCTTGATGCGGATCTTGTGGTGGCCTGTTCCGGCAATACGATTGCTTCCGCCGGTGTTGGAGCCCTGCGGTTGGATAGTGTCTTTTCGTATCGTGTGATCCAGGGCGGGTTGGAAGCGCTCGAATTGCGAGTGCCTGGGGTCAGTGTCACGCAGGTACGAGGTGAAGACATCCAGGAATGGAGATTGGAAGATGCTGGAGCGCAGACTCAGCGGCTGCTTGTCAAACTGACTCGCCCGAGAACGGGATTGTATGAGCTGCGAATTGAGAGCGAAATGGTTTTGCCCAAGTTTCCCTGCGAATTCAATTTGCCGGTGTTGGAGCCGTTGAATGTGATGAGGGCCAGCGGCTTTCTGCTGCTTGGGACCGACAGTGCCACGAAATTGCAGATTGACCAGGCTGGTGGTCTGACGCAGATTGATCGCGGTGCATTTCCCACAGTAGCCATTAAGCAGGGAAACGGTCATGCGCGTACGATTCCATTGCGAAGTGTGTATGCCTATCAGTACGCCAGTGTGCCGTATACGCTGTCGGTTTCGGCTGCGGATGTCGTGCCCTCCATTACTGCAGATAATCGGCTCACGCTTCAGATGGCAGCTCAGGAACTGGTGCTTAACGCGTCCGTTGAGTTGACCGTGCGCGATGCGCCTATTCGTGAAATTCTGTTTGAAATCGATCCAGATCCAGAATGGACGGTGACGTCGGTTTCCGGGAAGCAGATTTCTGAGGCCGATGTGGATATCCGCAGTGAAAACGGGAAGCGCATTCTTTACGTGCCTTTCCGAGAGGCGGTGGATGATGCGGTATTGGTTGATGTTCGAATGGAAAAGTCATTGGGCGCCGCAGGGGACTCTTTCTCGGTACCGCGTTTTATTGTACGCGGCGCGCGCGATCAGCGTGGTTATCTGGTGGTTGCGGCAGAGCAGGGCGTACGCCTCAAGTTGGGAAAAGTAGAGGGTTTGCAGCAGGTGAATACGGGTTCTGCGCCGATGCGTGTAGAGGGTGCGCAGCATGCCTTTCGATATCGAAGTGGCGAGTGGCAGCTTTCCATGCTGATGGAGCGTAAGGAGTCATCCATTCATTCAGAATTGTTTCACCTGTATTCTCTGGGTGAAGGGGTCATGTACGTGAGTTCCGCCATTACCTATCACATCAGTGGTGCGCCGGTGAAATCCTTCAGTCTGCATATTCCCAAGTATATTGACACGGTGGAATTTACGGGTGCTGATATTGAGTCATGGCAGCGCGAGGATGAGACTTGCACCGTTGAGTTGCGTCAGCGTGTGATGGGCGATTATACGCTGTTGGTTACCTATGATCGGCAGTTTGATTATGAAGGTGCTGTCTTGCCTGTGGCGGGCATTGAGACCGTTGATACTGATAGTGAAGTGGGTTATGTAGCATTGGCCAGTTCTGCCAGTATCAAGTTTTCAGAATCCGAACCGCTGGCAGACTCGATTTTTGTAATTGACCGACACGAGATCCCCGCAGCTTATGCTGCCCCGGTCACAGATCCTGTTCTGCGGGCGTACAAGTATACTCGTCGTCCACATGCGGTCATGATTCGAGTGGAGCCCTACGCGACGGAGACGCTGCTCGACCAAGTGGTGGATTATCTGGATATGACCACACGCATCAGTCGCGATGGGGAGACGGTGACGACCGCGACATACTATATCAAGAACACTACGCGCCAGTACCTTGTTGCCCGGTTGCCGGTCGGGGCTGATCTGTGGTCCATCGTCAGCGTGGCCGCTGATGGGACGACCACGGAGGTGCCTTCGCAGCAGAGTGAGCAGGGAATTCTGGTGCCGGTCAGCCGTCCGCAGGATCCGAACACTCCGTTGACTATCCGTCTGGAGTATGCGCTGGGTCTGGGCAAATTGCACTTATGGGGGACAGGGATACGCGGGTTGGCTATGCAGGCGCCCACGTTGGATGGGACGCATGCCTCCTTTATGCGCTGGTCGGTGAATGTGCCGCAGGGCTGGTCGGTGAATCGTTGTGATGGGACATCCATCGTGGTGGATAGCAGTAGTCGGAGTGGCGAACGTTCGTGGTTGCGGCTGCTGATTGGTGCAGGGGCCGATGGTTGGGGTGGGCGCACGCTGCGGAATGCGTTTGAGTTGATGCGGCGACAGGGCAACACGGTGGCATTGACGCGTGCCGTCAACTTGTCTGATCGGGAGCCTGTAGGGATTTCGCTACGGATTGTGCCGTCCTGGATTGGGCCACGCGGTTCAGTTGCTTTGATGGGCTTTGGTCTGGCTTCAGGATTTGTCTTGTTGGGAGTTGCTTTTGTGGCGAAAGGGAATCCACCCTTGCTGGCTCTTGGTGCGACACTGTTGTGTGGTGGTATGTGGGCCTTTGAAGCGGGGCGGTCCGTTCTGGTGGTGCTGCTGGCTGCTGTTGTTGTGTGGGTGGCAGGGCGCTGGTTTGTTAAGGCCGTATGGGTGTTGTGTCGTTTTGTCGGTCGACTGTTGCGACATCTGCTGCGTGTGGTTGTTCATGTGATTAAGCGCGCGGCACGTTTGGCACTTCGCGTGGTGACGGTCATTGCGACGGCTTGTGCAGTGGGTGCATGCCGCGTGCGCGAGGCCATGCAGCACCGGCATGTGGACGATGAATCTGATCTGGATGACCTTCCGTTGGGCCCGCCTGTGGATGCGCCGAGTGAACCTCTGAACGATCTGCCCTCACCGTCTGGCTACCCAGGTGGCAGCGGAATGCTCGGGGTTGTATTCGCGTTGTGTCTTTGGGGTATAGCTGGGTCGGCGCAGGCATGGTGGGCCGGTCCGCGTTGGTTGGATTTGCCAGTGACCAATGCCCCGGTTATGGAGATGCTGACAGTTCATGTTGATGCGCCGGGAACTGATCGTGATGAGGCCCTTACGGCGACCGTGAGCTGTGAGATGATTTTCGAATGTGAAGCCCCTGTTCGTTTTGTTGTGGCACCAGGAGCCGTTGTTCTGACTGATGTGAATCTGAATGCCAGAAACATGCGGTTGAGCACGGACCCGCTTGGTCATGTGATTACGGTGTTACGTGCCGGTCGGCACAGTATTGCACTCAAGTGGCAGCAGGTGATTATCGAAGACAAAGGAATTCGGCGCATTCAGTTACCGTTACTTCCAAACCTGCAGAATAGTGTCACCATGAATGTGCCGGAAGTCGATCTTGATGTGCAGTCGGGTGCGGTGTTGTTTAGACGTAAGGAAGTGGAAAAGGCGACTCGAGTGGATGCCGTGTTTGGACCTGTTCCTTGTGCCGTATTTACATGGCGTCCGCGTCTGCGTAGTCGCCAGGAAGAGAAGCCGGTATTTTCGACGGTTGTAGATTCCATTGCATCGCTTCGTCCCGGGGTGGTTGAAGTGACCCACCGGGTGACGTACCAGATGGCACAGGGCGAGCTGCGTGAATTGTCTTTGCAGATGCCTGAGGGCATGAGCGTTACGGCGGTGGACGTTCCTGATCTGGCAACGTGGCGGTTTGATCCTCAGACTCGTCAATTGGACGCTATTATGAGTCGGCCGGCTTCGATAGATTTTGTGGTCAGAATTGTTACGCAGCACTCCTGTCAGGGATTGCCGTATAGTGTGACGCTCGGGGTTCCCGTTGTCAGCGGTGCGGTACGGCAGCGAGGTGCGGTCGCATTGGCAGCACCGGATACGATTCAGTTGCGTGCCGACGATGTCATGGGCGTTTATCCCATGAATATTGGTGACTTCCCTGTAAAGGAACTGTTGCAGGCCTCCCTGGGGAGCAAAGTGATGACCGTTGGGGTGCGTCGTACGTTTCGATATCACCAGCCGGAACTGGCGAGTATTTCCGTGGCCACAGAGGAAGTCATGCCTGAGTTGCGTGTGCACGAGACAGCACGCGTCTCTGTTGGGGATGAACGCATGCTGCTGACGAGCCGATTATCTGTCACCGTTCTGAAGGCAGGCGTGTTCTCGCTGAGCATGCAGGTGCCATCTGATTTTGATGTAGAGAGTTTGACGGGTGGTGATGTGGGGCATTGGGACGAGGAGGACGGTCCGAACGATGTGCGCACAGTAATCGTACACTTCAGCCGTCGTATCACAGATGCCACGGAGTTGAATTTAGTGATTGCACGGGCAGAGAAAGGGGTTGAATCGGAGTTTAGGGTGCCAAGAGTGACAGTGTTGGAGGCGGGGAAACATATGGGTCGACTGGAAGTGACTGCGGAGCGTGGCATTCGGCTGATGGTGTCGGGGCAGCGAGGGGTAGACATTCTGAAAGAAGGGGAGTTGCAGAATGCTAAGCCGGGTGCGCTGGTGTTTAATCTTCTTCGACCGTCCTGGGCTGTCACACTGCGGGCTGAAGTCATGGCACCGGTGGTGAAGCCGGAGGTGCTGCAGTGGGTTGATCTAACCGAAGGCATGCTGCAGTGCCGTGCGTTTGTTAGCTACCGGATTGAGAACGCAGGAGTGAAGCAATTCTTTATTCAAGCTCCGCAACCGGGAGTGAACTTGACGGTGTCGGGTCCTCACATCGCGCGTGTGCATGAGGAAGATGCGGAGAGGGGGTTGTGGGTGATTGATTTGCATCGCAAGGTGGAGAATGGTTTGCGTTTCACTGTGGCGTATCAGGTGCCCTATGAGACGGCCTCGAAGGAGGTTACGATTCTGCCTTTGAAGACAGTCGGAACCGAACCGCAACGCGGGCATGTGGTCCTGACCTGCGCGGGTCGTGTGCAGGTGGAGCCGATGGGCGATCCTGCCGGGCTTAAAGCCGAGGACCCACGCAACATTCCGTCCACTTACGGAGCCGGGGACCTTTCGGATGCGATTCTGTGCTACCGGGCAGTACGGTCAGAATACACCCTGCAGCTTTCGGTTGTGCGTCACCAGTCCGCACAGGTGTTGCCGGCTGAGATTCAGCATGTGCGTATTAAATCCATACTCTCTCCGGATTGGCAGACATTGAACAAGGTCACGATCAAATTACGTGTCGGGAACCTACGTTTTCTTAAGGCATTGCTTCCCGAAACAGCAGACGGACTATGGTCCGTGCTGGTCAATGGGCGCGTGGTTTCGGTTTCGCGTGATGGTGACTTGTACTGTGTGCCCCTTGAAGCAGAGGATGGTGGCCATTTGTCGAGTGTTGAGATGATTTACTCGGGTCAGGAGTCCGGAGGGGGACTGTTCGGCAGGATGGCATATACGGCGCCATCATTCCAGGGACTGCCGCTGCGCGACATAGAATGGGAGGTCTATGCGCGTCCGGACTATCGTCTATTCGGGTTTGGCGGCACCATGGAATTGCGTCGCGAGAAGTCTGCGATGGAGAATGCCAGGTTCGGGACGGAGCACTATGCGGCTTGGAACCGGCAGATGCGCGAGGAGACGCTGGAGCGCGCTAAAGACACTTTGAACGCGGGTGAGGCGTGGCAGCGATCGGGTCAGCAACAAAAGGCTAAGCAGGCGCTGAAAGAGGCCGTGAATTATTCGCAGGGTCAGTCTGACTTGAATGAGGATGCACGTGTGCAGTTCGAGAATCTGATTAAAGAGCAAGTTAAGATCGGTCTTGTAAACCGGCGCGGTGCTTTGCGTGTGTCCAACAACATCATTAGCGCGGATCAGCAGGCGCAGCCGCAACAGCCGGCTGCGTTTGATGGAAATTACGCCCCGGAGTATGTGCAGTCCATGGAGAGTCAGTTGAGCGAGAAAGACAAGCAGGCGTTGGAAGTCGTGGCGCGCAAGATGGTGGAGCAACAGGCTGCGGCTGCGGGTATGCTGGCGGGCATTCATGTGACCATGCCGCAGGAAGGGCGTAAGCTGGTGTTTCATCGCGCGTTGCAGATCGATCCCATGGGGCCCGTTACAATTGTCTTCCGCGGTTGCAGTGTTCAATGGATGAACAGCGTTGTATGGGGTGGGGGCGCGGTCATTCTCTTTGGCTGCTTCTGGTTTGCTGCACAGCGGTTCAAGACTCGTCGCGTTACGGTTGCGGCGTAACACGAAGAGGTATGCTCAAATTGGATCACTGATGTTTTGGACGGGTGAATAATAACCTGCATCGATCATGGACAGGAGAATGACGTTGGCCTCTTCCTGTGACACTGTGGCGTCAATGCAAGACGCTTTAAGGATGGCAATGGTGCCGGTGAAGGGGATGTCCCGTTCGGTGCAGCATTGTCGGGCAGCGCGGTCGTCCGTAACCACTACGGCTGCGTATGTTTTGGCATACGCGATGCAGGATGCTTCGCCCGGTGCCAGGATACGCAGCAACTCGCGATAGATTTGGCGTTCCGCTGTGGAGGGAAGGGGGGTGGCGCGACCAACGCGTTTTTGATCGACGGCTTCCTCAACCTGGTTCAAGGCGTAATAGCCCTGTTAAATAATTGACGAATTAGGGTGTGCCGATCTATGCTTCTGATGTCTTCAGTACTCCCTGAGTGGTTTCAGAAAGGTCGGTTCAGTAGAAGATGCCGTTTAACAGCACGATTCCCCCTTTAGCAGTCAAACGCATGACGGAATACCTGGCCCATGCACGTGAGTTGTGCCGCAATGGAGAGGAGTGGGTCTCTTCATCCGGGCTAGCCGAGACGCTGGGTTTGACAAGTTCCACTGTGCGACAGGATCTCTCGCATGTTGAATTTTCGGGAACGTCTAAACGCGGCTATTCGACCGCAGGATTGGTCCAGGTGCTGACGAGCGCGCTGGGTGCGGATCGGCAATGGCGCAGCATCGTGATGGGGGTGGGAAATCTTGGGCGCGCATTGGCGCAGCACCGTGAGTTCGAGCGCCAGGGTTTCGATATCTGCGGTGTTTTCGATGATGACTGTCGTAAAGTGGGAACTCACGTGGGTGAGTTGATGGTCCAACCGACAACGGAACTCAAGACTTTCGTCTCAGAAAACCAGATCAAGATTGGCATTCTAGCCGTGCCTGCAACTGCAGCACAGGAAGCGGCGAATGAACTGGTCGAGGCCGGGATTACAGGGTTGTTGAATTTGAGTATCACGCATATTGCCACACCTCGTGATATTGCGGTGGTGGATGCCAGGATTGTAGCCAGTCTTCTTGAGCTTTCCTATGCGATCAAGGCCCTGGAGGAATGATGAAGAAGGTACCGAAACGCTTTGATCGAACCGCACGCCTGATTGGTGAAGTCGGAATGCGTGCATTGCAAGGCAGTCGCATTGCTGTTTTTGGTCTTGGAGGTGTGGGCAGCTACGCTGCCGAAGCTCTCGCGCGAACTGGCGTGGGTCACATGCATATCGTGGATTTCGATGAGGTATGTCTGACTAACTTTAATCGACAATTGCATGCGGTCGAAGGGGCGATTGGTAAGAAAAAGGCGGAATTGATGGCCGAGCGTCTTCTGTCCATTTATCCTGAGCTCGATTTGGATGTCTCTGCGAAGTTCTACGAGAAGGAGACTTCGGAAGAATTGTTGAATCCTGCTCCTGACGTAGTGCTTGATTGCATTGACAATGTGACGGCAAAGCTTCATCTCATTGCGTCTTGTGTCGATAAGGGGATTCCTGTGGTGACCTGTCTGGGTGCGGCCGCGAAGCTGGACCCCACGCGTATACGCGAGGCGTCTCTGTTGACCACGCATTCTGATCGTTTGGGTCGCGTGGTCCGTAAGTATTTGCGACGGCATTACAAACTCACCGATGAAGCGCTAGCCAGTGTTATGGCCATCTTTTCCGATGAGGGCGTACTTTGGCCGGATGCGGATTACAAGGGCACCTTGTGTGGCGTCGAGTGCGTTTGTCCTGGAGGTGCGAACTCGCATCATAACTGCCAGGATAGAAATGTCATCCACGGAAGCGTAGCGTTTGTGACAGGGGCGTTTGGCATGGCCGCCGCCAGCGCTGCGGTGCGGTTGCTGTTGCAAAACGAATCGGCGTAGCAGCAGGCTCAGCCCGCTAGCCCTCCTGTGTCGGGAGCAGGCGGGCAGGAGCTTCGCACTCCAGAAGAGTAGATGATGTGGTGTGGTGGATCTGGAGGGTGAGGCTCCCCGGCAATCCCTGCCGGAGTTCCCAACCTGCCGAACTGGATCGCACGGATTGGCTCAGCTTCAGAAGATGGGGAGATGTTGATCCTTACATCACCAGCGATTCAAGATAGTTGATCCAGGTGTCCATGCCCTGACCAGTCTTGGCGCTGAGTTCAAAGGTGAAAACGCCCGGATGAATCTTGCGCAGGTATTCCCTGCATTTTGCGAGATCCCAGTCCAAGTGCTCCACCAAGTCCATTTTTGTCAATATTGTGATTGGTGCAGAGGAAAAGAGGGTGGGGTACTTTACAGGCTTGTCTTCACCTTCGGTGGTGGACAGCAGAGCTACCTTGAAGTTCTCGCCCAAGTCGAATGCGGAGGGGCACACCAGGTTTCCAATATTCTCGATGAACAGGATCTTGACCCCGTCTTCGACGACCTCGGGTAAGAGCTGGTTGATGCGATCTGCATCAAGATGGCAGGAACTGAATGTTTCAATTTGCCTGACGACGGCACCTTTTCCTGACAGGCGCTGTGCATCATTGTCTGTTTGCTGATCACCCGTAATGACAGCACAGGAAATCTTACCCTGCAGACGCTCAAGAGTGCGTTCCAGCAGCATGGTCTTGCCGGAGCCGGGGGAAGAGATCAGGTTGAGGGCTACGACGCTACGTTCGGCCAGCCACGTGCGGTTCTTGGCAGCCATTTCATCGTTGCGCGAAAGGATCTTCTGCTCCAGAACAAGCTTACGCTGTTCCGGCTCGTCATGTGTGTGGTCATGATTGTGAGGGTGCGTATGGTCATGATCGTGAGGGTGATCATGATGGTGATGGTGTTTGTTAAGGGCCTGTTCGCAGCCGCAGTCTTCGCACATGGTCTTATCCTTCCTTCGGTTGGCTGTCGGGGCAGCCCTGATCGGGACTCCCCTGTCCGCCTTTTGCAGGTATCGTATCGGATTGCTCCGTGTCATTCAATTCGATGGATTCCAGTAATAGCTCGCGACCACCGGTAATAGCTACATCGGTCGAGTTGCATGCCGTGCAGATGCAGAATGCAAATTCAGGCATGAACTCGGCACCGCATGCGTTGCAGGTCGCCTGTGTCTCAATCTCGGTGATTGCCAATTGTGCTGCGTTGCAGCAGGTGTTTTCTGCGGCGATTGGGAAGGCCTGTTTCAGGGCTTCTGCGTCAACGCCGGAGAGTTTGCCGATACGGACACGTACCGTCGTCACGGAAGAAATCGCATTTTCTGTTTCCAGTGCGCGCGCGACATCATCCACCAGGGCCATGGCTATGGAGAGTTCATGCATCAGCAGATCCTCGGCAACAGTTCACCGCGCGGAACATCCACAAGGCGTCGGCCACCCATGAGCGTTTGGAGTACGACGCGTCCGGCCTCGGATGTGACTTCACCGATTTCTATGGCTTGCTGTCCTTCGGGCAGTGCCTGCCATGCAGTCAGGATGTCGGGGGCGGATGTAGCGGAACAAACCATCAGTAGGCGTCCTTCTGAAGCCACATGCAATGGATCGAGGCCCAGAAGTTCGCTGACTGCATGGGCTCCGGGTGAAACAGGGATATGCTCTTCTTTCAGGCTAATCCCGATTGGTGCATCTTCAACCATTTCGTTGAGAACAGAGGCCAGTCCGCCCCGCGTGGGGTCGCGCATGAAGCGTACATCAGCCGCCTGTGGCAGGGCAGCTTGAACCAGCCGATGAACCGGGGCGCTGTCGCTCTGCGGCCCGTTCTGGATATGAATGCTTTCCCTGGCGGCCAGTACGGCAAAACCGTGGTCGCCCACAGGTCCGCTAACCAATATGCGATCGCCCGGTTGAAGGTTGGCTGGTGAGAGCTGGAACGTCTCCAGCTTCTCTCCGACGCCGGCTGTGTTGATGAAGAGGCCATCACACTGACCTGCCGCCACCACCTTGGTGTCGCCGGTAGCCACTGTGACATCGCATGCATCTGCGGCTGCCTTGAGGCTATCGAGCACGCGTCGTAAGAGGTCCAGAGGAAGTCCCTCTTCAAGAATCAATCCAAGAGAGAGCCAGCGTGGTACGCCGCCGCAGACCGCGATGTCGTTGACCGTGCCGTGCACGGCGAGGTCGCCGATGTTCCCCCCTGGGAATTCGATGGGCTGGACCACGAAGCTGTCTGTGGTGAACACCATGTGATCGGAGGAGATGGGTAGCGTGGCACCGTCCGGGAGGCCCTTGAGTGGTCCGTCACCGAAGCGGGATACAATCTCTGCGTCGATCAGATCGCGCGACAGGCGACCTCCTCCGCCATGGGCTAGTAATATACGATCTTCTTTATGCACGGGCATTCCCTTTATCGTGAGTATTTGTAATATGCAGCGCAGGAACCTTCTGAGCTGACCATACAGGGGCCGACCGGGTCGGACGGCGTACAGACGGTTCCAAACATTGGGCAGTCAAATGGTCCTGCGATGCCCTTGATGACATCACCGCAACGGCAGGCAGGATCAATTTCGCCAATCGGTATGGTAATAGCGTGCCGCTTCTCAGCATCGAATTCGGCGTACTTTTCCCTTAAGACGAGGCCACTTTTTGGAATGACGCCAATTCCTCGCCAGGCGACGTCTGCTGGTTTAAGGAAACGCGCCATGATGTCCTGCGCCTTTTGGTTTCCTTGCTGTCGAACCACCCGGCCGTATTGATTCTCCACGCACGCTTTTCCGTTGACGAGCTGTTCGAGAACACCCTTCAGTCCGAGCAATATATCCAGCGGCTCGAAGCCGGCAATCACGCAGGGCACGCCGTCTTCGCCGGTAAAGGGGGCGTAGGCATCGGCACCGATAATGGCGCTGACGTGCGCAGGGCACAGGAACGCGTCAATATGCAGGTCGGGGTCTGTCATAAGTGCTTGCAGGGCAGGAGGTACCAGTTTAAACGCTATTAGCATGGTCAGATTCTGTATGCCTTCCCGTCGCGCCTCTTCGAGCAATGCCATGGTGGGCGCCACGGTGGTCTCAAATCCGATAGCCAGGAAGACGATTTCGCGATCAGGATGTTCGCGCGCGAGCTCCAGAGCGTGGGTGGGGGAGTAGCTTGTCTCAATATCCAGGCCTTCGGAGCGTGCTGCGGCCAAGCTGGTTTCGGATCCAGGTACGTTCAACATGTCGCCAAAGGTCACAATGAGCAGGCCACGTCGCGCCAGTTCAATGGCGGCGTCAATGTAGCCGGTGTCTGTGACGCAGACCGGACAGCCGGGGCCGCTGATGAGGTTTACGTTTGCGGGCAGCAGATCGCGGATACCATAGCGCGCGATAGCCATGGTATGGCTGCCGCAGACTTCCATGATGTTTGTGGTGCGAACCTTCGTGTCGCGGTGCTCTGAGGGACAGGCAGGAACGCCCGTCGTGCTGGCTGGTTCCCCGAGTAAGTCGGTCATTCCTGGCTGACCGGATTGCGGTAATTTTTCGGCCAGCGACGCAATGTCATCGCGCAATGCATCCGCAGCGCCGGGATTACGGAATCCGTCGATGTACTTCACGCCAAGGCTTCCTTTCGATGCATGGCAAGCTCTTCGAATAGTTCGAGGCGTGCATCTGCTTCGGCTTGATCCAGCTTCTCGATAGCGAAGCCGGCGTGAATAATGACAAAATCACCTACTTGAGCATCCTCGATCAAGGCGAGATCAACTTGTTGTAGGCTTCCGTCCAGATCGCAGAGCCCCTTATTCCCGGGGTGCAGTTCCTTGATCTGCATGGGTACGGCAAGGCACATGATGCATTATCCTCCGCAGGCGACAATTTGGCCGGCAGCCACGCCGCCATCGTTTGGCGGGATGTGGTGGTGCACGAGAACCGTTGCCCCCAGCTTTTCAAGCTCTTCCGGAACCAGCCGGTTGAGCCGTCTGTTCATAAAAACGCCACCGCTCAACGCAACGACACGGTGTTTCGATCGTGAAAATCCATATTCTACCATTCGTGCGGCAGCCAGTGCAAGCGACTGGTGAAAGGCCATTGCCATGCCGGCCTGGGAATCGGCCGCAAGTGGATCGGTGGCGAGACGCTGAAAGAGTGGTGCCCAGTCGATTTCGAGCCACTGCTCGCGCTCTACTGTATCGAACGGGCAGTCGGGTAGGGGGGTTCCTGCAAGGTGTTGATGTGCCAGCGTCTCGAGTCGGATGGCAGCCTGTCCTTCGTAAGTTACCCGTTGCGGGGCAACTCCCAGGGCGGAAGCAACCGCATCGAACACCCGGCCTGCTGCATGTGTCAGTGGGCAATTGACATTGCGTTGCATTTGTTGGGTCCAGACAGTGCCCTCCTCCTCGCTGATGCCCAGTTGGGTGGTCAGGGGCGGGGTGATCTCGATACCCGCAGTATGCCAGCGAGCAAAGGCTTGGCGCCGCGGGTCCGCGACGGCGGCATCCCCTCCGGGAAGAGGGACGGCGGTAAAGGTTGCCAATCGTTCGAATCGTCGGTGAGTAACATCCAGCAATTCAGCGCCCCAGATGTTTCCGTCGGGGCCGTAGCCGGTACCGTCAAAGACCAGGGCAAGGCCCTCGGTGAGACCGTGCTCTGCAAGGCAGGACAAAGCATGTGCATGATGGTGTTGTACGTGAGCCACCGGTAGTTCATTCTCTGCCGCGATTCTGATGCCTGTTTGCGTGGCGTGCATGTCGGGGTGGAGATCCACCGCGATCATGCGTGGTTTTTTCTCAAGGAACTTTGGAAAAAGCCGGGTGGCTTGTTCGAGTCCTGTGACGGCTTCTGGCGATTCAAGGTCCCCGATGTGAGGTGAGAGTACGAGCGTTCTATCAAATCCGAGTGCTATAGTGTTTTTAAGCTCGGCACCCATGGCCAGTACAGGTGCGTCCAGAGTGCAGGGTAATTGAATGGGAGTAGGGGCGTATCCGCGTGCCCTGCGCCACACCTGCAGTCCCGTGGGCTGCTTGATGCAGAGGGAATCATCGCTGCGCAAATTGATGTCGCGGTCATGCACCAGGAATGCATCGGCAATGCCCTTCAGGTGTTCAATGGCTGCGTCATTATCTGTGGCAATAGGTTCGCCGCCGCGATTTCCGCTGGTCATGAGCAGCAGGCGAAATGCAGGGGTAGGATCGTCTGGACCAGGCTCAAGCAGCAAGGCATGCAGCGGCGAGGTCGGGAGCATGATGCCAAGTGTATTTGTGTCCGGACAGAGCAGGTCTATGGGTAGACCATGATCGGTTTGTACGTCAGGTAGTAACTCGAGAATCACAATGGGGGCCATGGGTGATTGCAGTGCATCGGCTTCGGTCGGTGATACTCGACACAGGGCACGGGCTGCAGTGATGTCGTTGGCCATGACGGCGAAGGGCTTGTCTGGTCGCGTCTTGCGACTACGCAGTGTGGTGAGACCGTCCCGATTAAACGGGTCTGCTGCAAGGAGGAACCCACCGATACCGCGGATCGCCACTATTTTTCCATCGTTCAGCATGCGGCGCGCTGTCATGATGGGATCGTCGGTCATCGACTGTCCATCGGCATCAAGCAAACTGAGTTGCGGTCCGCATTTCGGACAGGCAATCGTCTCGGCATGGAAACGGCGATCCGCCGGGTCTTCGTACTGGCTGCGGCAATAGTCGCACATGGGGAAAGGGGAAAGGGTGGTGCGTTCCCGGTCGTAGGGCATGGAGGAGACGACGGTGTAACGTGGTCCGCAATTGGTGCAAGTGGTGAATGGGTAACGGAAGCGGGGTGCCTTCGGGTCATTTATCTCCGCATGACAGTCTGCGCACATTGCGAGATCTGCGGGTATCTGTATTTCACGGGTTCCGGTTTCTTCGCTATCACGAATCGTAAACGCGCTGGCACGGCGGTTTACATCAAGAGGTTTGTGTTCAATCAGTACCATGCTGCGTAGTCGTGCCTGAGGCGGCAAGCGGTGAGGGAGAAGGTCCACGAAAGAATCGACTTTTTCCGCTTCGCCTTCAAGGATCAGGCGCACGGCGTCCGTGCGGTTCTGCACGCTACCCTTCACTCCCACCTCGGAAGCCAGCCGGAAGAGTGCGGGTCGAAATCCGACGCCCTGAATGGTGCCGGTGATGTTGTAGACTCTACGGATCATGGGTAGTGCTTCATTGTGCCGCTCCGAGACTGGAGGTTCACAGGGACACTCCGATTTCCTTGATGACGGTTTTTACGTATTCGTCGAACCGGGCAGTCAGTTCAGGGGACAAATCGGTATCCATCTTCATGCTGGCGGGTTCGATTGCCACGATACGGATGGGTGGAATATGTTGCTCGATTTGGCGGCCCAGTTCGATCAGTTTCAGGATATCGCCTTCGTGGGTTGATATTCCGCCCGTGATCTTGTGTGAGTTGACGTCTTCCGGTGAGAAGACTGTCATGTCACCCGGTTGTCCTCCGAAGGAGACGGCATCTACAACGACGAGCAGCTCTGTTTGCTCCTCGAAGTAGGTCAAGATCTGCATGCCATTGTTGGCAATTTCGATTGCTTCGAAACCATCATCCAGGCCTTGTTCGGCAATCGATTCTACGATGCGCAGACCGATACCATCGTCACCCATGGCGTAGTTTCCCAATCCCAGGAGATAGCGCATGTTATGAAGCCCTTCGTTCAGCTTTTTTCAGCGCAAAGGGCGTCGGTGGTATGCCGACGCCCCTGCGGAATAGTTATCGTTATGTGCTCTGCTTATTTCTTGAACGTGACGTCAAGGTAATGGGTTGAGCAGGAGATGCAGGGATCGTAGGCCCGTACGAGCATCTCAAGTGCGAGTTCCATTTCCTTCTCGGACTTGTCGGCTGCCAGCAGTTCGGGGACAAGCTTGTCGAAGTCGCCCTGGATGTTGGCATGATTTTGTCCGGTGGGGATAATGCAGTTACCCATAGTGCAGAAGCCTTCGTCGTCATAGGCATACTCGTGGAAGAGAATGCCGCGCGGCACTTCGGTGGCTCCGGCGCCCTTGCCGAATTTTGTGGGTTCGACAGGTTTCTCGTCCTTGAGTCCGTCCGCGAGGACTTCGTCGATGAACTGCACAGTCATGTAAACCGAATGGACAGCCTCGATGAACTGCGCCACGCTGTTCATGTAAGGGTTGAAGCAAGGTGCTGCGAATCCGAGTCCTTCAGCAATCTTCTTGGCTTCCGGGTGGAGCATGTCGTAGTTCAAGTTGACACGCGCCAGTGCGCAGGCTGCGTAGCTATCCAGGTTGTGCTTGCAGTACTTGGCCGTGGACTGATCAACAACGTACTCGTTGGTAACGCTGCGGTAGTCCTGCACGTCGATTATCTCGCGTGTGCCATCCGGCATCAGCGTGCCGACTTGACCGTCATAGAGGCCATACTCGACATCGTCGACCAGGCCGATGTATTCGGTGGGTCGGTCGAATGCCGGGATGTTGGCAGCGAGGTCGCCGAGAAGCTTGAAGGTCTCGACCGCATCCGGCACGCATCCCAGGAGCTTCTCTTTGAGCTCGCGCAGGTTGGCTTCGCCTTCACGCACGGTGCGGGCGCCGCCCGGCAGCGATGAGAAACCGCCGACCACGGCGCGTGTCGGGTGCGTGGTGCGGCCGCCAATCAGGCTGCCCCACTCATGTCCCAGACGTTTCATGCGCAGGGCGCGTTTGACCACATCGCCGTGTGTGGGCACCAGCGGGAAGACCGACGGTGCGCCCAGCAGATCCGGTGCGACCAGGAAGTAGACATGCAACACATGAGAATCGAAGTTCTCGGCATGTTTCAGAATGCGGCGGAGCCGATCTGTCTGCTTGGAGACCTTGATGCCCAAGGCGCATTCTGTAGCCTTAAGAGATGCCAGCGTGTGGCCGACGGAACAGATACCGCAGATGCGGCTCGTAATACGTGCGACTTCGCTGTAGTGGCGACCACGGACCATGGCTTCGAAGAAGCGCGGGGACTCGGGGACCTGCCACTGACATTGCTCGATGCTTCCATCGGTCACGTTGACCACGATATTACCGTGGCCTTCAACACGCGTCAGATGGTGGACGTTGATATTGACATTCTTACTCATTATGCGTCACCTCGGTGGTTCGCCGTGAACATGCGGGTCTTGTCTTTGGCCCAGCGTTCCGGAAGCTTTCCGTTTTCGACCAGGACTTTTTCCATGGCCGCTTCGTTAGGATTGTCAATCATGCCGCGGCAGGCCTCGCAGGGAATGCCGTCGGCAGGGCAGGGCGCGTCGCAACCGGCCCGGGCGATTGGCCCGAGACAATGGTCGTTGTCGTCATAGCGGCACAGCGTCTCGCGGCGTTTGCACTCAACGCAGACCGGGTACGACGGGACGTACACCTTTGTGGTGCCATGCACGAGCTGTTCGACTACGCGGACGAACTCGGCTTTATCAATGGGACAACCGGGAATGATGAAGTCCACTTTGATGGCTTCCGCAATGGGCAGCGCTTTCTGAGAAGCCAGGTGCGGGCGCTTAGCGTCTTCACCGTATACCTCTTCAGCATAGTCACTCGTGTGGTTTTTCATGGCGTTGACGCCGCCGGAGACAGCACAGGCGCCGTAGGCCACGACGATGCTTGCCCTGGCGCGAATCTGCTCAAGACGGCGTCGGTCGGCCTCGCGACTGAATGAGCCTTCAATGAAGGCTACGTCAATCTGTTCCTCGGTTTTTTCAGACATTGCTTCGCGGAATTCCACGGGCTCAACGTGCTCCAGGAGCTCCACAAAGGGCTCGCCGAAGTTCGTCAGCTCAATCTGGCAGCCCTCGCAGCTGGTAAAATCAAACCATGCGCATTTTACTTTGGCCATTAGATTGCCTCCTCAAGGTTTTCGATGTCGGAGAAGCGGAAGACCGGTCCGTCCAGACAAACGTATTTGTCATTGATCTGGCAGTGACCGCACTTGCCAACTCCGCATTTCATACGGCGTTCAAGATCCACGTATACATTCGAGCGCGGGATACCGATTTTGTCGAGTTCGGCAATGACGAACTTGTACATGATGGGCGGTCCGCAGATGATGACGTGGGTGTCCGGAGTCAGGTCGGTTGCCTCCTCGAACAATGTGGTGATGACGCCGACATTGCCTTCCCAGGCGTTGTCCGGCTTGTCTACCGTTTCGAGGTACTGCATGCAGGTGTTGCAGCGCCAGTTTTCCAGATCCTCTTCAAACAGCATGTCGCTGGGCGTCTTGGCGCCGAAGAAGAGGGAGAACTTCCCGAAGTCTTCGCGATGCTGGAGGATGTACTGGATCATGCTGCGAACCGGGCATAGCCCGATGCCGCCGGCCACGATCAGGACGTCCTTGCCCTTGAACTCGTCCACGGGAAAGCCTGTGCCGAGAGGTCCGCGAAGTGTCATGGTGTCACCGGTGTTCAGGGCCGCCAGGGCCGTGGACACTTTCCCTACTACGCGTACGACGAGATCGAACGTATCGGAGTTTGTGGGTGAACTGGACAGTCCCAGAGGAATTTCGCCGTAACCGAACACGCCGGCTTCCACGATCTGTCCCGGTTCGTAGTCAAACTTCTCCCCATTCTGCAAACGTAGCGTGAAATGCTTTTCGGTGCCGGTAATCATTTTGGCATCGACGATGTCTGCAATCTTGGGAAGGAAGATGTTTTCTTGCTTCTCATTCTGTTGGCATGAACAACTCATTGCTTAAAGCTCCATTATCTTGTTGATGACGGTTGCGGGGTTCGCAATGTTGGCCGTGCATGCGCCTGAGCAGCGGCCGCAGCCGGTGCAGGCGGGTCCGCCCAACTGTTCGTTCAAGTAAGCGGCCTTCCGCATGAAGCGGTGGCGATAGCGCTCGGCGCGTTCTTCGCGGAAGTTTTCGGCGCCGACGGGGCCGGTGACTTCGGAGAACTCGCTGGTGAGGCAGGCATCCCACAGGCGGAAGCGTTTGCCGGAGGCGCCGTCCAGGTTCCATTCGTCCTGCACATCAAAGCAGTAGCAGGTGCAACAGACGATGTTGCAGCTTCCGCAGGAGAAGCAGTCCTTGGCGCATTCTTCCCAAACCGCGGAGTCAAAGTTGCTGCGAACTTTTTCGCGAATCTCATCGGCGGTGCCGTTGAGTTTTTCGGGGCAGTTGTCCATGGCGGCCTTGTTGACGGCTGCAGCCTGGGCCACTTGCTCATCCGTGGCATCTGCAAAGGATCCCAGTGCGATAAGGCTTTCACCTTTTTCGCTGACGGTTTCGACGGTATAACCGCCGTCGATCTTAGTCATGAACATGTCGTGACCAGTCATCGCGCGCTCAGCATTGATGCTGCCGAAGAACGCGTGCTTGTAATGGTTCTGCACGCTGCTGCCGATAATGATCGTGGCATTGCGGTTGGCCATGTAGTTGTTGTCAACCTTGCGGTCGCTGTAAAAGATGTCCGACATCGCAATACCCTTGATGTCGTGCGGATGCACGCCCAGCAAGACCTGCTCTTTCGGATCGATGCAGGCATTGAACCCATCCTGGTCGAAATGGATGAGGTCCTGCTTCGCCGGGAAGAAGGCTTTTTTGGGAGGGAGGATTGTGGTGTCGTAGTCCAGACGAAGCTCGTCAACGGACTCCAAACGTTCAAATACGAAGCGTGAGCGCTTCGCAACCGGTGCGAGCACCGGGTACTTGCTCATCAATCCCTCGACGAATGCCGTGAGGTCTTGATCTGTTAGGAAATACTGTTTCATTAAACAGGCTCCTTTATATGATTAATTGACCCGTTAAGAATTTAACGATTAAGTCATGAACAATAGCACCAGAGGTAGTGCCGCTCAAGAGTTAAAGCC
>JADHWI010000059.1 GCA_016783565.1 Kiritimatiellia bacterium | reverse complement strand
CCAATCCTTTGCCCGATTCGCATCCCGTAATAAGGAAACCAATGGAAAGCGCAAATGCGCAGAGTGTCAATAAAGCAAACGAACCAATAGCCTTCTTCATAATCCTACCTCGCAATGAATTACTTAAGTCCGCAAATGGTGCCACGACCACCCCCCTCCTGTCAATGCTGCCTTTTCACCTAGCTTCCGTATAAGGGGGAGGGAGTTTGAACCACGAATGGACACGAATTAACACGAATAGGGATGCTGCTTCTGGAGAGGGTCGCGTTAATTGCCTTGGGATTTTTCCCTAACGGCAATTTCCGCGACCGTTTCTCAATGGGAGAGATCATCGAGGAGACCTCTGATTTGGTTCCCACTGGAGGGTGAATCAGAGCACAATGCGTTTCCATTCGAGTTTCGCGCGCTTGAAGTTCAGTATGAGTCCAACGCGCAGGCCGGTAATCTTGAGATAGTTCATCATCTGACCGATCTCGTGATCCGTGATCCTATCGATCACTTTAGTGTCGACCACGATCTTGTCATCAGCAATCAAGTCGGGGACATACTCGCCAACGTTGACACCCTTGTACAGGATGTCATAACGGGGTTGCTGCTTTACTGGAATCGATTGCAATCCAGATTCAACAACCAATGCATTCTCGTATGGTTTTTCAAGCAGGCCGTGTCCAAGCTCATTCAGCACCACCATCGCACAGCCAACAATCCCAAACACTTCATCCTTGAGAACCAACGTATCCCCATCTGCCGTCATATGCTCTCATTCCCCTATTCCTCTCCATTGAAACAGCGTGGCCGGCATTTGCCTGTGCGTTAGCACTGCAAATGCCGACCACATCCCCGTCAGTTGCGCTCTTCATTCGTGTCTATTCGTGTCCATTCGTGGTTCAACCGTCTCCGAGGAATTTGTACCCGACGCCGTGGACGGTGAGAATATGCTTGGGTTTGGCGGGCTTCTCTTCGATCTTGCTGCGCAGACTGGCGACAAAGCTGTCGAGCGAACGCTGGGTACCATAATATTCGGTGCCCCACACCTCATTCATGACCTGGTTGCGCGACAAGGCTTTGCCCTCGTTTCCACAAAAATAGGCCAGCAACTCAAACTCGGTCCGGGTTAACTTGATTTCCTTGCCGTCGTTCTTAAGAATCCGCGACTCGGTGTCCAGCGTGCAGGTGCCGAATTCATAGACCTTCCCGGTCATCTCTCTCCGATTTCCACGCAGCAAGATGGCCCGGATACGTGCGAGTAGCTCGTCAATGCTGAATGGCTTGGTGACGTAGTCATCCGCGCCCATCTCAAATCCGTGCAGCTTGTCGAATTCATCCTGCCGGGCTGTCAACATGATGATCGGCATTTGATAGCCACCGTCACGCAGCTCGCGGCAGATTTCAAAACCACTGATGCCCGGCAACATGAGATCGAGCAGGATCAGGTCAGGCTTAGTCTTCTGCGCCTTTTCCAATCCTCCACGACCATCCATGGCCGTTTCCACTTCATATCCCGAGAACTTCAGATTCTCCTCCAGCCCCATCAGGATCGCTTCTTCATCCTCAACCACCAGTATCTTCTGCTTCTTATCCGTCATCGCATTTCCTCCTTTTCAGCCACACAAAGAAGAGAGTTGAACCACGAATGAACACGAATGAACACGAATTTTGGAGAGTTGCTTCTGGAAATGGTTGCGGCAATTCGGGATTTCATCCACGAATTCCCGCAACGGTTGTCAAATTGGGGAGCATGTGCGACCTACTCCAGTTGTCGCTCCCATGGAACAGCATGCGTTGGATTTGGCAGGATGCTTGCCCTGCGGCATCGCTCAGGGCAAGCAGACGCCAAATACCACGCATTCCCCCTGTCCGGAAGCCTTGTCCCTATTCGTGTTCATTCGTGTCCATTTGCTTGCATCCCGGACTTGATTCGGGACGTGGTTCAAACATCCTTTTTGGCGACGGGGAGATAGATCGTAAAAGTACTGCCTTTCCCGGGCGTGCTTTCCACATCGATCCGACCCCCATGCCCCCGCACAACATGCCGACATAAAGCCAACCCTACACCCACGCCGGACACATTACTGTTCCGTGCACCCGGGCCACGGTAAAACTTTTGAAATATGAGCTTCTGAATCTCAGAATCAATCCCGATCCCCTTATCCTCGACCGAAACCGCCACCCATTCCCGCTCCGCCTCCCACGCCTGCCGCTTCTCAACCACCGACCGCACCGTCACTGTAATGGGAGCTTCGCGATGTGGGCTATGCGATGTGAGATGTGAGATGTGAGATGCGGGATGCGGGATGCGGGATGTATGCTGCCCCTTGCCCCCTGTCCCCTTTTTCCCGTCTGTAGTCTGTAGTCCGTAGTCCGTAGTCCTCTCCCCTTCCCTCTCCTCCTGTCCTCCATCCTCCGTCTTCTGACCTCTGCCTTCGGTAGTCCGTAGTCCGTAGTCCGTAGTCTTCTCCCTCTCCCTCTCCCCCAGTCCCCCGTCCGTAGTCCGTAGTCCGTAGTCCGTAGTCCTCTCCCTCTCCCTCTCCCCTCTCCCCGAGTATTTCCACGCATTATCCAACAAATTCAAAAGCACCTGCGTCATCGCCGTGCCATCCACCTTCACCGCCGGCAGTTTCTCCGAAAACTTCACCGAAACCATCTGTGGATCGAGGGCTTGGGTAGAGCGGGCACCGGACGGCGAGGGACCGCCGTCCCTACCTTCCCTCTCTGACGGCTGTCTTCTTCCGTCTTCCGTCTTCCGCCCGCCGTCCTCCTCTCCCCGATCCTCCGTAGTCCGTAGTCCGTAGTCCGTAGTCGTCCCCCTCTCCTCTCCTTCCCCATTGAGACAACCGTGAGCGGAATCTCGAGAAGCGGAGCTTGTCGGGATACCGGTCACATCCCTAGAAGCTATGTTCTCTAATTCGTGTCCATTCGTGTCCATTCGTGGTTCTACACTCCCCCGATGCGCATTCATCATGCTATGCCGCGCACGAAACGCCTGCACCGCGCCCTGAACCAACGCCCCGGGATCCATGACCTGGCGCTGATACGCCATATCTCCCTGCCCAAAGCGCACGAAGAAAAGTACCCGCTCCACAAGCTGATTAAGCCGTTCGCATTCCCGCAACATCACACGCAGAAAATGCTGCCGCTTATCCGCATCCGCAACACGTCCTGCTACCAGGCTCTCAGTCAACATCTTCATGGATGCAATCGGCGTGCGTAAATCGTGAGAAACGCCAATGACGAACTCGCTACGCGCGCGCGCAGCACGCACTTCAGAGGACGTAAGACGCAATACCAGCGCGATGCCCAGCCCCATGCACACCGCCAACAATCCAATTCCCCAGGCCTGCACCTGTAATCCACGACGCTGACCACGGCGCAAGGCCTCCGGATCTGTTGCCCAGGCCGTCACGCGAATGGGATCCAAGGGCGATGACAAGCGAGTTTCCACAAGCACATCTTGCAAAGAAGGAACAAGGGATCCCGAGACATTACGCGTGCCCACAGACTCATCAAAACCCGTCGTATTTCCAGAAAACGAGTCCGTGACAACAATCGCACCCTGATCAGCATCACAGGCGATAGGGTGATCCAGACCAGGCCCGACCGCGCATAACGTGATGCCGCCGCCTGAAAATGTCATAACGCTCTCTCGCAACAGATCAATCATACCCGACCGGGATATTTCCATGCCTATATACAAGGCACGGCGCGCATCAATACGTGAGAACTGCCAGGCGCGATCTTCGAGCGAAACAGGAATAAAACTCTGCAATGCATCACCGCCGGCAATCTCTCGACGAAGCACTTCAGTAAGCTCCGAACGCACAGCGGCTTCATATTCACTTTCTTTCGCCGGCGCAAATACAAAGCCCCAGGGATTCATGAAGACCGTCACCTCATGTATCAAGGGATGGGATTCAATCAGGGGACGCAAAGTCTTCTGTAGCTCAGCTTCATTGCCACCACGCTGCAGGGCATCTGCCACTGCCGTCTTAAGATCGACAAGGTCTTCTGCCAAATGGGTGGACACATTCTGTGCCACAGCACGCACGGCATTGCGCGCACTGGCCTGAATACGTGCATCCAGAAACAGTTCACGATCACGCAGCGCGTGTCCCGCCACCAGCGTCAACAACGCCGTCGGCAGCACCAGCAACAACAACACCACTATCAATACCCTCGGCTTCATCACCTCACCAATACCACGAACATAACAGAGAAGAAGAGAAGAAAAACCACCCGCGTTCCCACGCTAGAGAGCCCGAGGACTCCTACCACAAGCTCCGCATGTCGGAAGGCAGGCAGAGGAGAGTGCCTGGCTACCGGAAAGAGATGCATGGAATTCGATACCGACTTTCCTCCGGAACTCGGGATCGAATTCCATGCATGCTTGCTCAAGGAGAAAGACAACGGAGATTCTGCCGCTTTGGCCAGCGTTAGATCACCATTCGCTTAATGCCGTCCTTTAGCCTGAGTTCATTGAAGTTGACCAGAAGTCCTACACGACAATCCGTCAAGCGCATATACGTCAGTAACTGCGCCTCGTGAATGGGCTGAAGCTGTCGAACCGCCTTGATTTCAACTACAACCTTTCCTTCTACGAGCAGGTCCAGACGCAGATCATCACCAACCTTCTCACCCTTATACCTCAGCGGCAGTGGAAGTTGGTTCTGAAAAGCGATCCGTCTCAAACCCAGTTCTTTGCACAGGCTCCTCTCGTAGATCTCTTCGTAAAGGCCAGGCCCCCAGTGCCGGTGTACTTCTATCGCCGCTCCTATAATCTCACGCGTCAATTCCTCATGCATTACATTCCTCTCTCTTTCTCCCTTGAACTTTGGTGAGCGGCATTTTGCCAGATGCGCAGCAAATGCAAGAATGCCCCTCACCTCTCCCCGGAAGCACGCGCTCCTCCGTGCTCTCGGGTTCTCTCTTGTCAGGCCGTAGCTTTACGCGGCTGAAGGCTGGTCGGTCGGGTGGTTCATCCCCTTTCCGTAAGCAACTTCCCCCTCATCTCTCTCCCCTGAGCTGCAGTGGCGGGATTTGGTCCGGACTTTCGAAGAAAGTCAGGAGCAAATGACGTCACTCTCCCTCTCCAGAAGCAACGCTCTCCTCTGTTCTCTCGGGTTCTCTAGCGCGGGAGCGCGGGTGGTTGGCTTTTTCTCAGCTGTCGATGCGGGCGTCCATCATCCAGCTACGGACGAGGTCGGAGTCGGCGGCGCGGGGGCGGAGTTCGAGGTATTTTCGGTAGTGCTGAACAGCCTTCTCGTTCTCCTGAAGTTCGTCATCATAAATCACGCCAAGATTATAATGAATATCCGCATGATGGGGGTCCAATTCAAGCGCTTGTTCGTATTCTGCAATTGCCTTCCTGAACTGACCATTCGAAGCAAGAGCTCCCCCTTTACGGATGTGAAAATCACGCTGTTTTGACAACGACTCATCCACCCCTACAGGTTCAAGCGTTTCCATCAGTGCGGCAATACGATCCGTCTTGTCGGCCTCTGCCTTGCTGACTTCCGCTAACGCGTGCTCCGCTTCGCGTACCCAGAGCTTTACCAGATGAATATCTTCCGCGTTAGGCCGAAGTTCCATGTAAGCGTTGTAATGCACCATGGCGCGCGTTTTATCGCCCAACGCCTGATCATAAAGCACGCCCAAGTTGTAATGCACATCCGCCACAGATGGATCTACCTTCAAAGCTTTCAGATACTCCGTCTCAGCAAATTCATAGCGACCCGCTTCGTAATGCTCATCACCGGTGCGGCGATACAGCTCTACCTTGGCGGTATCGCTCATGCGATGTACTTTGCGCTCCTGGTCAATGCGATCCATCAGCACGGCGAGCTTCTTGATCTTCTGAAGCTTCTGCTGCTCCTTCTCAACAGCCTTCTCGAGTGCAGCGACCTCCTGCTCCTTCTCGCGAATAGCTTTGTCCTTCTGGTTGATCGTGCCCTTCAGCTCGCGAATCTCTTCCTGCATACGGCGTACGTGCTTAACGATCTTAGCAACGTTCTTCTGATCTTTCTTGCGCGTAGCCAGCGTCTGTTGCATCTCGACCAGCGCAGCTTCTTTCTGTGCCAATTGCGCATTGAGACCCTGCTTATCCTCGGTAGCTCCACGCCGATCTGCCTCAATCTGCAACAAGCGCTCTTTGAGCTGTGCATTCTCCTGCTCAAGCTGACGGAACAGGTCCGATCCGGGTGCAATGCGTGGCCCGCGCTCCACTGGTGCTGCGGCTTCTGCCTTAAGCACAGCGATGCGCTCCTTCATACCGGCTAATTCATTTTGAAGCTGCGTTCGTGCCGACTCGGCCGCCTGTACCTGTTTCTCAAGCTTCGCGTACTCTTCCGGATCTTTACGCTCTGCCTGGACTGACTTCAGATCCTTAATCAAGGCAGCCAACTCTACGACGCGCGACTCCAAATCCTTAACGTTCCGGTTCAACCGTTTGTTTTCATCGCGAGCCTTGTCTGCCGTATCGGTCAGTTCGGACATTTTCTCCCGCAAGGCGAGATTTTCCTTGAGCAATTCCTGATAGGCTTCAACCACGCCCACTCCACTGGAGACGCGACCGGAAGCATCAGCCTCAGTTGCGGGTTCTGCCCCCTGACTTCCTGACGGCATAGCAATGACGGATGAGATTAATGCCATCATGAGACAGGCAGGTGCAAACCTAATACCAGACACAGAAACTTTTTGGCAAAAGAACAACAACGACGGTAGGGCGGGCAGTCCCTTGCCCGCCGGGATTCGCACGCGGGGTCGGGTCCCGGACGGCGAGGGACCGCCGTCCCTACCCGTCAATATGCACCAACAAGTTTTGGCATGGGATACTAGACCATAGAGCGCAGACTGTAGACATGTCCAAAAGACGCGACTCTTGCGAACAAACGCGAAGCCTCGGATCTCGGATCTCGGATCTCGGATCTCGAACATCAGACTCACGGCTATCCCTCTGTTTTCAGCAACTTGGGTGCCTTCTTCTCTTCATTCAGCCGGAGATACGGCTCATCCCCGGTAATGATCCGCGGCGTCAGGAAGACAATGGACTCACTGTTAATGGTGCTGATTGAGTCCTGACGGAACAAACGTCCAAACAGCGGTATGGCACCCAGGAATGGAACACTGGTCACTGACTCGCTCTTCGTACTGGAGATCAGACCACCAATAATAATGGTCACGGAATCGTGCACCATGATCGTTGTCTCTGTAACCGCCTGGCGAATAACCGGAGTACCTTCCTGCGGACTACCGTCATACCAAGCCGAAATAGTACTGATTTCCGGACGAACCATCACACTGATCACATCCTCGTCATTGATACGCGGTGTCACTGCAAGCTGCACACCCACCTTCTTAAAGAGGTAGGTTGTACCCGTAATATTTGTCGTACCGGACTCAAGCTGAATCTCTTTGTACGGCTGATCGTCTACCACTTCAATGCGTGCTTCCTGACCATCCAAAACCGCAATCTGCGGATTCGAGAGAATCTTGGTTTCTCCCACCGTCTTCAGTGCTTCGATAACCACAGCCAAATCGCCGCCAGCGGAAATGGTATTGTAAGTCAGCGAAAAAGCTGGATCGCTAATTGACGACGGAGAAGACACCGTCTCCACAGAGAAGCGTGGATCAATCCCCTCAAAAACATTTTGCCAATTTACACCCAGACTCATCGAGTCATCCAGACGAACCTGTACAATCTTGGCTTCGATGAAAACCTGCTTCGGCTTACGATCAAACACGGAAACCAGCTCGCGCACGCGCTCCATGCTGTGCGGCAGGTCGGTCACAATCAGCGTCTTCGTGCGTTCATCAGAACGTATTTTGCCAATCTCAGGTGTCAGGAGTCCTTCTAGTTCAGCACGAATTGTATCGATTTCCGCATATTGCAGTACAAAGGTCTCAGTCTTTGTGGGAAGAATCCGGCCAACAGTTGAAATATCCGTCTTGGAAATAATCTCTTCCATCTTACGGATCTTTCTGGGTGTATCGACAAGAACGAGCGAGCCGGTAACGGGGTCTGAGATAATGGTACCGAAAGAGCTTTTAACAGGAGCAAGCATGGCTGCCACGCGGGCAGGATCTGCATAAATCAATGTAACGACCTTGGTATCGGTTTGATCGTAAAAACTGCGTCCATGACGCAATTTATATTCCTCATCCGTCATGATGGTAAGAATGCCGCCCTGGATTTCAAAGGAAAGGCGGTTTACCGACAGAACCACATCCAATGCATCGGCAACGGTGACATCGTCAAATTTAAGCTTGGTGGTCACACCCTGAACATCACGCCCGATCACAATATTATTCAGGCCACCGCGATGAGCGAGAAACTCAATCAACTGCACAACATCCATAGGCTCAATAGACGTAAGATTCACCTTGGCTTCCAGCCCGGGAAGATCATAGTCAGCCAAATGCTTTGCGATACCTGCGGATCCCTGAGCCGAAGCAAAGGCACTCATCAATAGACAAGCACCCAGAACCACGGCCAACCGTCTTCCGGGAGAAAAGAATCTTTTTATCATAATCAGCTTCTCACTTTATTAACTCTACCATGCAGTGGAGTAATGGAGTGATGGAGTAATGGAGTCTTGCAACAATGGGTCAAGATTCATTGACTCGGCACTTCCATATATAGCGTTACTCTCTTTCACTACTAATCGATCTGTCCAATCACCCGCATCCCGTTTTCGTTCAAGACTTTCGACAAGTCTTAACAATCCGTTTTCCAACTTGAATGCCAATCGGTCCAATTCTTCTTTCCGCTCTGCGGTTAGTTGATCCGCCCTTCGGCATGCGATAAACCCCGACACTGTCTCACCAAGAGAGCCCAGCGCTATATTCAAAAAATTAAGATATTCCTTTATCGAGCGCCGGCAATATCCCTCGGCAATATTACGATGAACAGAATCAGCCGAAGCAATCTCCTGTGATGCAATCCTTTTCAGTTCATAAGAAAAACCCTGAAACGCTTTGCTGACAAGAACGTAAAGTTCAATCGCATCCTGCCACACAATCAGCTGTTGATACCCTCGATTCCGGTTTCTCCTTAACGCTCCATCCCCCATTACTCCATTACTCCAATCCCCCAATCCCCCCATCCAGCCCTACTTTCCTGTCAATTCGTAATTCTTGCGACCATCCGAAACTGTGGCACTTTCACTGGATATTTTCACAACGGTTAACTCTTTTTTGTTCCCCTCAGCACCGGTAAGCATACGGTCACCAGTTTGAAGAAAATGCATTTTATCGATCTTTTTGTCCACAATAATCGATTCATACTTGCCGTCAGAGACTTTAGAAACACCCACTAGTTTAATGTTTTCTCGCACAAACTTCTCGAAGTCATCGACCTTTGAGCCCTTGTCTGGATCTGGCAGTGGCTCAGTTTGATCCAGGAACCACGGCTTATCAACAAACAACTGCTGAATATCATCAATCGGCGGCAGCTCTGCCATATCCACATCATCAGGGAGCAGAATGTCACCCGGCACTGGAGACGGTGCCGATTTTTCACGTACATTGGCCCAAATCTGAAATCCGATTAACGCCAATACCAGCATTGCCGCAATCAGAAGCAACCGATTCACTTTTCGAATGCTCGCATCATCCTCTTTGCGTTTTTTCGCTACGACAATCGGTACAGCAACCGTGGATTCCTCTTCATCCTCATTCGATGCAGTTTCTACAACTGGCAGAACCGCCTCGGTATCAGCCGTTGTCTCAACATGTGTCTCATCTTCCACAGGCACATCCAGCAAATCATCTGCATTCTCGGGTTCCGACTCGCTCTTGCGTGCAAGCTGCAACTTCGGCCGTTCTTCTTCCGCAGCCGGCTCCAGTTCGTCTTTCGCTCCCTCACTTCCACTACCGGAAGGGGTCAGGGGTGGATTCTCCTCCTCTACCACTTCCGTCTCTGTGTCATCCGGCATTTCAACAGGCACGGAAACATCTTCTTCTTCCAGCGCCTCACCAGTCAACGGCGGCTCATCGTCCAGCTTAATCTCCGGCAGCGCAACATCTTCTTTCACTGGTGCCACAGTTTCCGCAGGCGCGTCCACAGGGGCATCATCTGCTCCTGCCGATTCCGCTCCGCCGGCCGGCCCTCCCATGTCTGGAGCAGGCTGGTGAGCGTCACCTCCATCCACGGAGGATACATCCTCAGCCAAAACCGCCTCTTCCGGCGCTTCAGAGGTAGGCGAAGACGCCGATACGTCATTACTCGCCGGATTTCCCTGAATCACTCGCAGCAATTTTTCTTCTGGTGACAAATCTTCGTTTGGTGGCATGGTGCCGCGGCCCTTTCCATCAGCTACCATAACGTACCGTTAACCGCGGCACGCTGGGTTTGTTGATTTCTTCAACCAAAGCCTGTTCAGCGAGAAGCGCCTTCCTCTTCTCAAAAATACTTTCGTGCATAATGGGGCCAGAAAGCAAGGGAGAAACGTCACTATCGATAACCTTTGACACAACGCTTTCATCCACAACTTTCTTATCATACATCACTAACGCCTCCAATGCGTTGTGACAGCACAGCGATAACTTGCGCGGATAACCGCGGGTCTGCTCCCAAATCAACCGGATGGCCTCATTCGTAAACAGCGGTGCCGCACCCTTGTAGCCGGCCTGGCGCAAACGGAAATCAATGAGTTCACGCACCTCATCCTCGCCCAGCGGATTCAGCACATACCTCAGGGCGATTCGATCCCAAAAGTTGGGCATTTCGCTGATTACCGGCAACAATTCCATCTGCCCCACAAGCACAAGCTGGAGAATCTTGTACTCATTCGTCTCATAATTCAGCAGAATCCGAAGAATCTCCAACACGAATTTCGGCAGGATCTGAGCTTCATCAACCAGCAGAACAACGGTCTTTCCCTCTTCCACACCACGTTGGAAAAGGAACTTCTCAATAGCCTCCATGTGATCCAGACCCGAGGCGCGAGAAGAAATATCGATATGAAAAAGCTGGGCTAACTTGGAAAGAAACTGCTTCTCCGTACGAAAATACGGATTCAGAATCATATGGAAGCTCACATCTTCGTTGGCGCTGAGCGCCTGGGACAACTTACGGCTCAGCGTGGTCTTGCCCATGCCCACATCACCCAGAATCACACTCATACCACGCTTTAGTGTGATGGCAATCTGAAGACGGCACAGAGCTGCCTTATGCTCACGGGACAGAAAGAAGAAAGAGGGATCAGGACTAGTCGAGAAAGGCTCCCGCTCCAGACCAAGCACGCTGAAATAACTCATTGCGGCTCCTATCGTCTCGTCCTTCCATTCCACACCGTACCCGCCCGGAACTTGTCAACGAAAGTGAGACACATTTAGATTTTTCTTAGGCTGCTTTTTTTGTTGGTTTATTGATATATGCCGCGTCGGGGATTTCAGGGGGGAACGGGATGCCCTTCACAAACCGTTCTGGGTGCTGCTCATA
>JADHWI010000004.1 GCA_016783565.1 Kiritimatiellia bacterium | reverse complement strand
AAGGCGGCGCTTACGTTATCTTCAATGTTGCAGCGAACCGAGGGAGTTTCCTTGACGGGCAAGTTATGTCCGTCCCGACACACCTGTCGCTCAACGAGGACGAGATGCTGGTCGTGCAGCCTGCTGCATCTCTCAAAAAACTTCGAAAGAAGAAATCAAGAATAAAGCTGTCGTCGCAAGAACTGCCAGCCGATAAAGAGGTTGTCCTCGAAGACGTGAATGGCAAGGTGATGGAAATTCACATGAAGATTGATCCAAAGAACGCAAAAGCGATTGAGATAAAAGTCTTTCGCCATCCGGAGAAGAAAGAGTACATGTCGATTCGCCTTGACCCAGGTGTCGAAGAGGAGAAAGACCACATAACGCTCGATGTCTCGAACATATCGCTTCTAAAAGGGCTCAAGAAACAGCCACCGGAAGTTGCCCCGCTCCGCCGTGTAAAAAACGAGCCACTCGACCTACGGATATTCGTGGATCGATGTATCGTTGAAGTGTTCGCGAACAAACAGCGGTGGATGCTTTTGCGCGCGTATCCGACGCTTGAGAAAAGTGACGGCGTCTCAGTTCAGGCAAACGGCGGTGATGCCAGCCTGCTGAGGTTCGAATCGTGGAAGATGAGAAGCTGCTATGATCAGTAACATGGGGAGTTTGGAACAAGGCCATTGAGACGATGGAGTAAACCGCGCGCCTCATGTCAGACGTTCGAAAGGAAAGTAAGATGAAACGAGCCCATGTATCCACCAGTTTTTTAGTAGTTGCCTTTGTAGCGGTCTACCTATGCCATGCGGAGAAACCATCAATGGATAAGGATCCCTGGATCGGGTGGTATCGACCAGCTGACAACAACGCTTTCATTACGACGAAGGGCAACAACCACGACTCGATACTCTTTGTTGAACCGGAGTTAGAATACCCCTATCACCTGATCATTAGCCACACCCCTAAAGCAGCCCATTTGTGGCGGGCAAAGAAGTTCTCATGGCGCAGTGCCGACTGGGAGTTTGTCTCCGACCAATACAAGATCGGAAACCATTACGAGTACGATGACGGCGTAAAGGTGAATGGCACGTACTATATTTATGAAGAGGGCAAAGTATACACGTTCTCTGGACCGCTGGAGGAAGCCAGCGGAAAGTGGAAGGCAGCAGGCACCTTTCCTCACAAGAAGTGCGATGACATAGGTGTCTACGTCGAGGATGGGGTATTCCACATGTTTGGGGAGCATGGCAGATTCCCTCACGGCCCTGATGGAACCAGTCTGGCTCATTTCACTTCTGAGACAGGGCTGGGCGACTGGAAGCTCGTCAATGCCAAAGCCGTCGACCCTAATCCCGACGGGGGACACAAGTATGGCGTGGGTGACGCCACAATCGCCAAGATTGAAGGAATCTACTATATCTTCTGCGACCGGGAATCAAAGGGTAGTCCCTACAAGGTCGTTGCATGGAGATCGAAAGACCTTAATAAGCCCTTTGAATACCTGGGCAAAGCAATCACCCCACGATCTGATGAAGTCGATGACTGGGACAATTACAGAATCCAAGATCCGGATATTGCGTATATCCCAGAACTTGGTCGTTACGTCATGACCTGCAACATGAAAGACCACGACGGAAATCCCGGCGGGCACTTTCCCACGCTGCAAGGAAAGCAGACGCGTGTGATCGGAGTCTTCTATTCGAGCAAGGAGCTGAAGGCGAGGCGGTAAACCGCGTGCCTTAGTTTAGGCGTTCGCCAAACGGAGAAAGGAAATATCACTAATGAAAAAACTACTAATTTCAACATTTCTGCTGACTTACATCGCCTTGCCATTACTTTTTGCGAAGGATACGCCTCAGAAGAACGATCTGCCCAAGGTGTTGATCATCGGGGATTCAATATCCATAGGATATACTCCCCATGTTGCTAAGATCCTGAAGAGTAAGGCTGTTGTAACGCATCATAGAGGCAATGCGGGGCACACCGGAATGGGATTGAAGAATCTCGACAAATGGATCGGCGATACAAGATGGGATATTATCCATTTCAATTGGGGTCTATGGGATCTCTGTTACCGTCATCCAAAATCCAAGGTCCAGGGAAATAGAGACAAGGTCAATGGCAAGATAACCCATACATTGGAGCAATATGAGGCCAATCTTGATCAGCTCGTCGTTCGGTTAAAGAAAACGAATGCAAAACTAATCTGGGCTCACACTACCGTTGTTCCAGAGGGAGAAGCTGGGCGCATTGTGGGTGACGATAGAAAATACAATGCTGTAGCCACAAAGATCATGAAGAAGCATCGAGTACCCATCAACGACCTACACACTCTCTCTAAGAGCTTCCCAGCCAATCATTTCAAGAAGCCAGGCGATGTGCATTACACAGTGGATGGATATAAGAAACTTGCGAAGCAGGTCGCAGGCACGCTTTCTGCAGAATGAGAAGGCGAACAAGAAAATAGTTCAATCGCACGTTGGCCAAGATAACGAGAATTGACCCGTTGACCTGTATTTTGTACAGTACCGTACAGATTGGAGCCGGAAGCGACAAGGTCGAAGACACCGATGCCCAGACAATGCGTCAGGTTGATGAGGGCCTTCGCTTGGTTCTTAACCTGTAGGGACGTCGATCGGGATAGGGACGCCCATCGCTGAGCGCCCCTCCCACACCACCAATCATACGGCACACAATGAGCACCAAAATGAACAACGCAAATACGCATTACGGAACTAGGCGTAATGGAACGGCCAGAATTACCGTGCTGGAAATCGTTCTTGGCACCACCTGCATCGGCATTGTCGGTGCGATCTCCTTCGCAACCTTGCGCGAGAAACCGGAAGAGATACCCGCAACTCCAACGGAAACAATCCTTCAGGGTACGCATGACTCCATGTCATTGACTGCAGGCAAGAACAAGGCTCAAGGAGGCACAAGCCCAACCGAGAGCACCCCCCTCAACGAACAAGGCAATAGCGTCACAGACGCCTCGCAACGCTCCGGCGACGACAACTCTCATACCGAGCTTCTGGCGGAAGGAGACCTTTACCTATCGGCAAGAGAAGGCGGCGAACGACCGACCGTACTAAACAACGCAAACCCATCCTCAAGAAACTCCGATGCACTTAAGGGCGAGCAGGAAAAGCGACTGTCTGCCTTGCACCAGGCCATTGCATCCGGAACCATGAACTCAAAACAAATCAAGGCGGCAATGGCAAACATTGCACCGGAAGACATTGAGACCGCACTGGCCGCCATTGCAGATATGGAATGGGGACCGAATGCCGACGCACTGTTTCAGGGTTTGATGTCACGATGGGGGCAACTGGAACCTGCATCCGCGCTGGAATATGCCGCCGGCATCGACAACCGTCTTACACGCAATGCTGCAGTAAAGAATGCCCTTATGAGCTGGGCTTCCGCTGACCCGGATGCAGCCTTCACATGGCTGTCATCCGATCCGGATATTGAAGGCGACGCCATAAAAAGCAGCCTGGGGCCTTTCTTTAATATGATGACAAAAAAGGACCCGGATTGGGCATTCGACCATATTTGGAAACTGCCCGACCTGAAGCTCCAACGCGCAGCCGTCTATAGCGTCATCGGCAACATGAGTAAGCGTGTTGACCCTGTCGCCATGTCTACGTTATTCAACGAGGTTCGTGAAGGCAGCAGCCAACGCCTGCTGGCCGAAGCCATGATCTCAACGTGGACGCCATACCAGCCTGAGCTGGCCGCAGAATGGACCGAGGCCCTGCGGGGCAGCGCCGCCTACCAGCCGGCCGTCGATCGTCTGGTTTCGTCATGGAGCAAGAATGCACCCGAAGCTGCCGGAAACTGGATTATGGCCCTGAACGAACCCGAACTGCGACGGCGTGAACTCAGTCGGCTCACAGCAGCCTGGATCAAGGCAGACCCTACCGCCACCTCAGAATGGCTGGGGCAATACCCCCCCTCATGGGAGACCGACCCGGCGGCAAGCACACTTGTGCGTGCGACCATGAAACAGGATCCGGCCAACGCCATGACCTGGGCGGCCTCAATTACCACAAGCGGAATGAGAAAACAAACGATGTACCAGGTAGCCACGCACTGGATGCGACAGGACCCCACATCTGCCACCGCCTACATTCTGGCCTCCGATATGCCACAGAAGCACAAAGAAAACCTACTACACTGATACATACAGACGGATCCACAACATGAACTCCAGAAGAACTTTTCTGAAAACACTTGGATTAGGAGGAATCAGCCTGGCTATGCAGGGATGCCTGGCTGCAACGGGCGCCCGCAACAAGCCACGCCCAAACTTTATATTTTTCTTCACAGATGACCAGGGATGGCAGGATCTCAAATGCGCAGGTCACCCCTACCTTAAAACACCCAACATGGACAGACTGGCCAAAGAAGGAACTCGTTTCGAGCAATTCTACTCCAGCGCCTCAGTTTGTTCGCCAAGCAGGGCGGCATTTATGACGGGCCACTATCCCGCTCGACATCGTATTCACCAACACCTCTGGAAACACAGCCATAACAAGCACCTCGGCATGCCGGATTATCTGGATCCAAAAGCAGCTATGGTCACACGCATCCTTCAAAACGCCGGATACCACACCGGCCATTTCGGAAAATGGCACCTTGGCAACACGCAGAATGCACCGGAGCCCGGCGCGTATGGCATTGATGCATATCGGACCCTGGTCGGAACAGGCCCCAGCTGGGACCGAAACGGCAAGAAAAGCAAAACTGATCTTGCGCACCTCAGCTACGATTCCTGCACAAACAAAGACCATTTCTGGACTCACTCAACCGACCTCATTGTCGACGAAGCCATCGCCTTTCTGGAAAAAAATGAAGGACAGCCATTCTACCTGAATCTCTGGACACTCCTTCCGCATGCGCCAAACCGTCCAACTACGGAACAGTTAAAGAAATACCAGGGCCTTAAAGCAAAGCCAGAAGACTTTGAATCATGGATGCGCGGCTACGCTGAAAAGGCCAGTGACCTTGAAGAACAGATGAAAACCTACTGTGCCGTCATGGGCAATATTGACGCGGCACTGGGGCGACTGCTTGACAAACTGGATGAGATGAAAATCGCAGACCATACTCTAATTTTCTTCACGAGCGATAATGGCCCTGAAGATTACCACATCGGCAACGTGCGCAATTCGGGCATGGGCTCTACTGGACGGCTCAGAGGCCGAAAGCGTAGCTTATACGAGGGTGGCATTCGCATGCCATGCATTGCCCGCTGGCCTGATCACATTCCTGCGGGAGCAGTAGACAAGACTTCTGTTATGGCGGCCGTCGACTGGCTTCCCACGGTATGCGCCCTTGCGGGCATTCCCACACCCGACATCAAACCTGACGGCGAAGATGTCTCAGATATACTAAAAGGCACCCCCCGGGCCCGACGACGACCACTCTTCTGGGAATGGCGCGGTCGCGTTCACGGAAACAAGGCGTTCACCCCTCCAGGCCTTGCCATACGGGATGGTGACTGGAAACTCTTTGCCGAACCGGACGGAAGCAGGAAAGAGTTGTATCACATCCCAAAGGATCCCGAAGAAAGAAACAATGTAGCCGAACAAAATCCAATCATCGTTTCCCGCCTGCTCCAACAACTATCGGAATGGAAAGAAACCCTTCCCGAATAGAGGAAGACTGCATGTTCGCTTAATCCATTGATAAGCACATAAGAGCCATCCGTATTGAGTAAAGTAAAATGAAAAAAAGATGTGAATGGTGCGGCAGCGATCCGCTTTATGTTGCATACCACGATGAGGACTGGGGGGTTCCCATTCACGATGATCGGTACCTGTTTGAAATGCTCATACTTGAGGGCGCACAAGCAGGATTAAGCTGGCTGACCATTCTACGAAAGCGAAATAATTACAGAAAGGCATTCAACAATTTTGATTATACAAAAATTGCTGAATACAATAACAGAGACGTTCAGCGTCTACTTGCCGATGCGGGCATCGTACGCAACCGTCTTAAGATTGAATCCGCTATCAGAAATGCCCGTGGAACGTTAGCCATTATCGAAGAATTCGGATCTTTGGAGACGTTTATCTGGCGATACGTTGACGGCAACCCCATTCAGAACACATGGATATCCATGGACCAGATACCGTCAAAAGACACACGGTCAGACACCATGAGTAAAGACTTGAAACGCCGCGGTTTCAATTTCGTTGGCTCCACTATCTGCTACGCATTCATGCAATCCATCGGCATGGTCAACGACCACGTAACAGAATGCTTTCGTCATGCCGAAATAGAACAATTGAATTCGTGAGTTGATGCACAGCGTTAAAGCCGTTAGGATGACTGCATGACTAAAAAAGAGCAACATATCCTACTCAAACTTGACCGACCGCTGGCATTCTTCGATATAGAATCAACTGGCACATCTCCACGCGGAGACCGCATCATCGACCTTGCCGTGACCAAGCTGTTTCCCGATGGCGAACGACGCACCTATACCTACCGTGTCAACCCCGAGATGCCTATCCCGGAAGGGTCCACACGCATTCACGGCATCACCGACGATGACGTGCGCGAAAGCCCCACATTCAAAGAGATTGCAGAAAAAGTATGTGAGCTTCTGGATGACAGCGACCTGGCTGGCTATAACATCGTGCGTTTTGATGTTCCAATGTTACAGGAGGAGTTCAAACGTGCCGGCGTCACGTTTGATACAGAATCACGACGCATGATCGACGTGCAACGCATTTTTCATCGAAAAGAGCCGCGTGACCTGAGTGCAGCCCTGTCATTCTACTGCGGAGAAATGCATATGGGGGCCCACGGCGCCGAGGATGACGTCCTGGCTACAATCCGGGTTCTGGAAGGGCAATACGACAAGTACAACGATCTACCCACAGATCCAGACGCGCTGCACGATTACTGTAACCCAAAAGATCCGGACTGGGTGGATCGAACGGGACGCTTACGGTGGGAAAACGGCCAGGTTTCCATCAACTTCGGAAAAAATAAGGGACGGCCATTGGCCGACCTGGTCAGAAACGACCCGAATTTCATCAAATGGATGCTACGAAGCGATTTCCCACAAGATACGCGTCTCATTGTCGAAAATGCGATGAACGGAACTTGGCCAGAACGGCCAAAGCCGTCAAACGGGATACAGCCTGCTGAATAAAAGCCTGTCGCTCCCGCCGAGTCGCACTCCCTCGTTGATTCGACGCTTATCTATTTGCCGTATCCCTTCTCCACTTTCTGCGCCACGTCACGGAACTGGATATCAACTTGATAAATCTGCTTAAAGTACTCTAAGGCGGATACCGTATCACCGGTTTTCTCCGCAATTTCACCCATTGCGTAGAGGATATCTTTCTTGGTCCCGTCCATAACGGAAAGCTCCGACGCCGCAGTCTGAAGCTGCTGTGCAGCCAGATCAAATTGCCCCTTCACATTGAAACACATACCCAGGTAATACAACGCTCGCGTACGATTCTTGGCATTTCGCTGTGCAAGCTGAAATTGCTGAATAGCCTCAGTAATGTATTTATTCTCATACATGATGACACCGAGTTTATAGCGCAACATCAAATCATTGGGATAACGATGAACACGATCCTGGAGATCATCAAAGACAAACTGATCGCGCTCGCCTCTCATAGCCGTTGCAGCTTCTGCATCCCCTTGCGCATCCAACTCCTTGATTTGAGCATCAAAACGTTGAACGCGTACATTCATGAGTGCATTCTCAATTTCCGGGTCACCCGGAGCCAACTCAATGGCCTTCTTCAAGGTATTTTCAGCATCATCAAAGGAATGAATCTGTGCGTACAGTCGTGAGAGTGACCGATAATAATTTGTATTTTCAGGCTCTGCCTCGATTCTTTTCAGCGTATCATCAATAAGCAAGTTGATATCCGCTTCGCTTTTGACGGCCTTGCTTTCTTTCTCGAGGCGTTTCGCTTCATCAGAATCGCGAACAAGGTCTTGAAAACTACCGCCTTCTTCCCCTGCCTGCGACCAATCTGAACTCAAACTGTCAAGCGCCATGGCATCTTTCAGCAACTTGAGCGCAGCAGGATCATTGGGACGCAGTTCACAAACACGTTCATAGCACGCAATGGCGTCCTTATGTCGCTCGCCCTTGACATAGGCCTCTCCCAACCCCTCAAGAATCTGTGCGTCGTCCACGTGGTGCTCACGTCCGATTTCCAGCATCTGAACGGCCGCTTCCGGCATATCTGCACTCTCGGCCGCATGAGCAAACATCAACATATAAGGTTTAAACAACGGAGCCTTGCGCAACAGCTTGTCAACCGCATTCACCGCCGGCAAGCCGCCTTTGTACATTTTCAACAAGGCGACAGGATAGAGGGGCAATGTGGATGCCAGCGCCGCAATGCGTGACACCGACGATCCGCAATTAGCCTTGTATAGCTGCATCTCGGCGGCACGAAGAAACCGCCGTGCCTGAAGGAACTGCGGCACATCTATAAGACATTCCGAAAGCATGTCAATTGCATAGTCAAGCCTGCCTCGCTCCAGCGCCGAAAATCCTTTGTTAAACAAGTCGCGCACTTTCTGAGGAACCGCATCAATCACAACTTCAGCCATCAATCTCTCCTGTCAATAAATCTCTTGGATTGATTAAACAGGTGGGATGATGATATAGGTCTCGCAGCATGTCAACGCAAACGATCAAGACTAAAGCAGCCATAACGACGCTACTGAGCTTCGCAGCACTGCTGCACGTTCACGGCGCAGCCGATCCCAGACGGCTTTCCGAAACCACAGACATACATGATATTGCAAAACGCTTTGAACTGTCCCGCCCTCGTATTTCAGGAAACTCAGCACTATTACGCAGCCAGGAGCACAAGCTCATCTTCCACGCAAACAGCAGAAAACTACAATTCAACAACGCAATCATCTGGCTCAATGCCCCCACCATGATCAATAGAAAACGTTGGATCGTGACAGATCAGGATGCAGAAAAGACCCTTGCACCTCTTCTACGACCACGATCATACCTGCCACCGGCTGAAACACCCATTGTGGTACTGGATCCCGGTCATGGAGGAGCGGATTCCGGCGCAATTGGCTCCCACGGTTTATACGAGAAAGATGTCACCCTTGACGTCTGTCGTCGCACGGCCATGCACCTGCGCAATGCCGGCATACGCACGGCACTCACCCGCAAATCAGATCAAACCCTGGCCCTGGCGGATCGATCAACCATAGCCAAACGCCACAAAGCAACCGTTTTCGTGAGTGTTCACGTCAACTCTTCATCCAATCCTCAATCGACAGGCTACGAAACCTACATCGTCTCTGCGGCAGGATTCCCGTCAACCGCGGAGGGGAGCCGTCCCGGAAAACGCAGTATTGGAAACCGATTCGATGCTGCAAGCCTCCTCCTGGCTTACTCCGTTCATACCGCAATCCTCCCCGCTACGGCTACGCCAGATCGCGGAATCCGCCACGCCCGATTCGCAGTCCTGCGGGCAGCACCCTGCCCTGCCATCCTCATCGAGACAGGATTCATATCCAACCCCCGGGAAGAGGCCCGTCTCGCAACATCAGGCTACAGAGAATCCCTTGCAACCGCCATCTCGCAGGGCCTGATACACCATTTTAAGCAAAGAACCTTCCTGCCTGCGCCATACCTTGCGGAAATCCAAAGCTCTCAAGCTCACAAAAGCCCTCTCAATCCCGCTCCGAATGTCCCTATCATGAAGCGTCGTACTTCCGGTACACCCAACGCGTTTGCAGTAGAACCCACGCGTGCCACGAAACGTCGCAAATAGTGTCAGTATTATTTATTTTATGTTCTTTTTATTTACATCAATACATTATTGTATTATATTTATTTTTATAAACATTATTGAATCTACAAGATGGAATCAGAAATGAATGACAACCTTACAACCGAAGCAGTTGGAGCCGAAAGTACACAATATGCTCGCGAATTAGAGATTCTTTACAGCATCTCAGGTGCCATCACAAGGCAGCACGACGTACCTGCATTGCTGGACGAAGTTTGGGACATTCTAGAAGATTCGCTGAGCATTGTCCGGGGGACACTGACACTCCGACGCCCCGAAACAGATATCTTCGTGATTGAAGCTTCCCGGGGACTCACTACGGAAGAGATAGCTCGTGGTCAGTACAAACTTGGAGAGGGCGTGACGGGGCGGGTCGCCGAAACCGGTGATCCCATCCTCGTACCTGACATTGCAAACGATCCGCGATTCCTACACCGAACCCGCTCCCGAAAAGATGAAAGGACAGCCTTTCTCTGCGTCCCTATCCATCACCAGCGACATGTCATCGGCACACTAAGTATTGACCGCACAGTCATCCATGAAGAAGGTCTTAGCCGTGAGCTCAACCTCATACAACTCGTGGCAGATCTTTTGGCACAGGCTGTCGCCAGCATTCGCGAGCAGCTTGCCGAGCATGCATCTCTCAGGGCAGAGAACCAACGGTTGCGGCAGGAACTCGGAGACCATTATCACCCTGCAAATATTGTGGGAAACTGCAGCAGCATGCATGTGGTCTATAAGCAGGTTGCACAGGTTGCCGACAGCAATGCCACGGTTCTGATCCGCGGGGAATCCGGAACCGGAAAAGAACTGGTTGCACGGGCGGTCCACTTTAGCAGCGAAAAGAAAAACAGTCCTTTTGTAGCTGTTAACTGTGCAGCATTACCTGAACAACTCATCGAGAGCGAACTTTTCGGTCATGAGAAAGGTTCCTTCACCGGTGCCGTGCAACAAAGACTCGGGCGGTTTGAACTCGCCAATGGCGGCACGCTTTTCCTTGATGAAATCGGGGACATCTCCCCTGCTGTACAAGTCCGGCTCCTTCGCGTGTTACAGGAACGCACATTCGAACGTGTGGGCGGCATCGATCAAATCCCGGTAAACGTTCGCATGATCGCCGCAACCAGCCGTGATTTGGAAACACACATCACAGAAGGATCATTTCGAGAGGATCTATACTATCGCCTGAACGTGTTCCCTATCCATCTGCCACCATTGCGCAATCGACGTTCCGATATCACAGCACTTGCCGATCACTTCCTTCAGAAGTACAACGAAGCCTACGAAAAAAGCATCAAGCGCATTTCCACAACGGCAATCAACATGATGATGAGTTATCACTGGCCCGGCAACGTTCGCGAGCTGGAAAACTGCATTGAGCGAGCCGTACTGACATCGAACGATGACGTAATTCATGGATATTCCATGCCGCCATCGCTGCAAACAAGCGAGCTGACACATACGCCAACGATTCCCGATGAGGGGGCCAGTCTAAAATCGCTCGTGCATGCCTATGAACGCGAAATTATTGTCGATGCGCTCAAGCGGCACAGGGGCAATGCGGCAGCGGCTGCGCGCCACCTCCAAACCACACAACGGGTCATGAATTACCGCATCCACCAACTCGGAGTTAACCCGCGCAACTATAAGTAGCCCGGGAAAGAATGCCTTCCGCTCCCTGTTCGATCAGACCTGCGCACCATTGCGCCAGCCTACGCCGAGGCGATCACCTCGCGAAAGCGTTCGAACAGGTAGTAGGGATCATGCGGACCGGGACAGGCCTCAGGATGATACTGCACCGAGAACATCGGCTCTCTGCGGTGCGCCAGGCCTTCAACCGTCTGATCGTTAAGATTCAGGTGAGTGACCTCTACGAGATCCTTTTGCAACGACTCAGGATCAATGGCAAAGTTATGATTCTGAGAAGTAATCTCCACCTTCTTCGTCCGAAGGTCCATGACCGGATGATTGCATCCATGATGACCGAACTTCAGACGATAGGTTTTGCCGCCACACGCCAGCCCCAGGATCTGGTGTCCAAGACAAATCCCCATCAAGGGAACCTTGCCCAACAATTCGCGTGCAGCCTCAATCGCATAAGTCACCGCACTGGGATCCGCCGGTCCATTAGAGAGAAACACGCCATCCGGCTTCGCAGCCAACACGTCGGACGCCGGTGTGGACGCCGGGACCACCTGCACCGACATACCACTGCGCCTCATGCTGCGCAGGATATTCCATTTAATACCAAAGTCATAAGCCACGATGTTCAGATCTGTTTCGGGCAATACATCGGTAATGCCCCACGATGCCGTCAACGAACCATCAGGATCCCAATCAAACGCCTCGTCACACGTCACTTGTGCGGCGTAATCCTGGCCGTCCAGGCCCTCCCAAGCGCGTGCCTTCGCAATGGCATCCTCCTCCGACACCGCCCCAGTCAGAGACAGGTAACCTTTTAACGTACCCTTCTCACGAAGCAGACTCGTCAATGTGCGCGTATCAAGTCCCGCCAGAGCCGGCACATCCTGCCGCTTGAAAGCCTCGCTCAGCGATTCCTCACAACGCCAGTTGCTGGGCTCATTCAATTCATGCACAAGAAATCCGTTGGCAAAGAACTTTCGTGACTCCATATCAGGAGTATTAATCCCGGTATTACCGATCTCCGGATAAGTCATGGTCACAAACTGCCCACTGTAAGATGGATCGCTGAGAATCTCCTGGTAACCGGACATTCCGGTATTGAACACGACCTCGCCAACACTATCACGCTCCGCGCCGACAGAATGCCCGCGCAAAACAGTTCCATCTTCAAGGGCAAGAAAATCACGTTTCTCCCGCCGCTCCAGCCAATTCCACTTTTTGGTCATTGCGTTTCCCGTCAATCTCCGGTCTTCGGCTCAAAAAAGCCAGCCGGCATCATGTCAGTTTCAATTTAGGTGAGTGCCTGTGATATTCCTGCAGGCTGCACACCTCCACGCCCTCTGCTTTGCGCATGGCATACAGTCCATTGATGGCCGCACGCAATCCGTCAATTGTTGTCGTAATCGGGATACCACGCGTCACCGCATGTGCCCGCATCTTGATCTCATCAAGGCGCGGAGTGGCACCACTTGATGGGGTGCTGACAATCCAACCCACACGCTTATCCTCAATTAAATCAATAGCGCTGGGTCGCCCATCTGAAATCTTAAATATCGCTTGCGTCTCAATTCCAGCATCGTACAAAGTCGTACTGGTTCCCGAGGTAGCAAAAATTCTGAATCCAAGATCCACCAGTCGTTTAGCAAGAATCACGGCGGCATCCTTATCCTGATCCCGTACACTGAGAAAGACATTCCCATCAACCGGAAGTCGATTTCCCGCCGCAGTCTGGCTCTTCAGAAAAGCGCTGCCAACCGTAAAGTCAATGCCCATGACTTCCCCGGTCGACTTCATCTCAGGACTCAAAATCACATCAATCCCAGGGAACCGCACAAAGGGGAAAACCGCTTCCTTTACACTGCAATGCTTCGGGAGAATTTCCTCCGTAAAGCCCAGATCCGGCAATTTCTTTCCGGCCATCACGAGGGCAGCCAGTTTGGCAAGCGGAACGCCAATGGCTTTGCTTACAAAGGGTACCGTTCGAGAAGCCCGCGGGTTCACTTCCAGAATGTAAACCACGTTATCCTGCACGGCATACTGAATATTCATAAGACCACAAACATGCAACTCACGCGCCAGGGCGTGCGTGTGCTGCCGAATGACATCCTGCACCTCACTCGATAAATTCTGCGAAGGGATCATGCATGCACTGTCCCCGGAATGCACTCCCGCCAGCTCAACATGCTCCATAATCGAACCTATAACAGAGGTCTCACCATCCGAGATGCAATCCACATCCACTTCTATAGCACCTTCGAGATAGTGATCAATGAGCACCGGTCGCTCCTGCGAGACTTCCACGGCTTCAGCCATGTACTTGCGCAGCATTTCGGCATCATAGACAATGACCATAGCGCGGCCACCCAGCACGAAAGACGGGCGCATCAGAACTGGATAACCAATGCGATCCGCTATTTTCTCGGCTTCCTCAATACTGACGGCTATTCCATTCTCAGGCTGCCGGATTTCCAGACGCGTTGCCAGTTCCTGGAAAAACTTACGATCCTCCGTCGCCTCTATACTATCCGGTGAGGTGCCAATCACATTGACCCCATTCAATTCCAGATCCTTGGCGAGATTCAGCGGCGTCTGGCCGCCAAACTGAACAATCGCCCCCCAGCAATTCTCATTGCGATAAATGCTCAGTACGTCCTCAAGTGTCAACGGCTCAAAATAAAGTCGATCACTGGTATCATAGTCCGTACTCACCGTCTCCGGATTGCTGTTGACCATGATCGTCTCGAACCCCGCATCCCGCAAAGCAAATGCGGCATGAACACAGCAATAATCAAACTCAATGCCCTGACCAATGCGGTTCGGGCCGCCCCCGATAATCATGACCTTCTTACGGTCAGAGGGGCATGCTTCATTCACCTCGCCATACGTTGAGTAAAAATACGGAGTAAACGCGACAAATTCGGCCGCACACGTGTCCACCAACCCATAGACAGGCTGTAGCCCCATGCGTTCCCGGGCGGCGCGCACAGCCCCTTCACTCTCATTGATGATCCAGCCGATCTGTCGATCCGAAAACCCGTATTCTTTGGTCTGCCTGAACAAGGCCGCATCCGCACTCAACGCATCCAGGGAACCTGCCGATCGAATTTCGTCTTCGAATGCAGCCAGTTCCTCAAGATGACGCAAAAACCACCGGTCAATCTTTGTTAGATCAAAAACCTGTTCCACCGTCCACCCGCGACGGAACGCTGCACGTAACTGGAACACCCGTTGCGCATTGGGACGAACCAATGCCACTTTGAGTTCCGCGTCGCTCAGCGCTTCATAGGGCGCATCCTTACCGTCTGCACCAAATCCGGATCGACCGGTTTCCAACGACCGCAGAGCCTTCTGGAACGACTGCTTGAAGTTCTTGCCGATGCTCATTGCCTCACCCACAGATTTCATCTGCGTACCCAGGGTATCATCGGCCGTCACAAACTTCTCAAACGCAAAGCGGGGAATCTTGGTAACCACATAATCGATCGTCGGCTCGAAACAGGCCGGTGTCTCGCGAGTGATATCATTGGAGATTTCATCCAACGTGTAACCCACTGCAAGTTTCGCTGCAATCTTGGCAATCGGAAAGCCCGTTGCTTTCGACGCCAGTGCACTGGAGCGAGAGACACGCGGGTTCATCTCGATCACAATCATGCGACCATTATCCGGGTTGATCGCAAACTGCACATTGGATCCACCGGTTTCAACCCCAATCTCTCGCATGACCGCAATGGCCGCATCCCGCATGACCTGATACTCGCGATCCGTCAACGTCTGAGCGGGGGCAACCGTAATACTGTCCCCCGTATGGACACCCATTGGATCCATATTCTCAATGGAACAAATGATCACGCAGTTATCCCTGACGTCACGCATGACCTCAAGCTCGTACTCCTTCCAACCCAATACCGATTCTTCGATCAGCACTTCGTTGTTGGGACTGTAGAAAAGGCCGCGCGTGACGATTTCCTTAAATTCTTTCTCATTATATGCGATACCGCCGCCGGTTCCGCCCAAGGTGAAACCAGGACGAATCACGACTGGATACTGGCCGATTTCAGCCTGCACGGCCACGGCCTCTTCCATAGAATGCGCCGAACCACTGCGAGGTAAATCCAAGTTGATGTTGCGCATCGCAACTTTAAATAGATTGCGATCTTCAGCCTTGCGGATCACGTCTGCACGCGCACCGATCAACTCCACATTATAGCGCTCCAGAATACCCGCCTCAGCAAGATCAATAGCCAGGTTCAACGCGGTTTGTCCGCCCAAAGTCGGCAACAATGCATCCGGCCGTTCCCGACAGATAATCGACGTGAGCACATCAACCGAAAGCGGCTCAATATAGGTGCGATCCGCAAATTCCGGGTCTGTCATAATGGTTGCCGGGTTGCTGTTGACCAGGACAACCTCAAACCCCTCTTCCTGAAGGGATTTGCAGGCCTGGACGCCCGAGTAATCAAACTCACAAGCCTGGCCGATCACAATAGGCCCGGACCCAATAAGCATGATCTTCTTTATATCACTACGTTTCGGCATGATCTCAAATACTCACTCGTATTGCTGTTATATCCCCAACGCGCTGTTTGCTCCACGCCATCAGCACTCAGGATTCTAGTCCTCAACCCTCACCTGCGCTGCACTTCCCACAAAATCACGGAATAGCGGATGAGCCTTCAAAGGCGTCGACTGAAATTCCGGATGAAATTGACATGCAACAAACCATGGATGGCTCTGCAATTCAATAATTTCCACCAGATTCTCATCATCTGAAAGGCCTGCGATAGTCAGGCCAGCCTCATCAAACCGCTTCCGATAGTCATTATTAAACTCGTACCGATGACGATGTCGTTCCCAAATCACGTCGCTCTCATAAGCAGTCTTTGTACGCGTATCGGATTGCACCTTGCACTTCCACGCCCCCAAACGCATGGTGCCACCCTTGTCTGAAATCTTTTCCTGTTCTTCCATGAGATGAATCACCGGGTGGGGTGTATCTGACGCAAACTCAGTGCTGTTTGCGTCCTTGAGGCCACAGACATTTCGGGCAAACTCCATGACTGCACACTGCATGCCCAGACAAATGCCAAAAAACGGAATGCCATTCTCCCGGGCATACTGCACGGCTTGAATCTTACCTTCAATGCCTCGATCGCCGAATCCTCCGGGAACCAAAACACCCGATACGCCGGCTAACGCCTTGCCCGCACCGTTCTTCTCAATGTTCTCAGACTCCACCATGCGTACCTTGACCTTGACGTTATTGGCAATTCCGCCATGAGTCAGGGCTTCGTAAATACTTTTGTAGGAGTCCTGCAGACCAATGTACTTGCCCACAACCGCGATCTCCACCTCGCCATTCTCAGGATAAATCAAGGTCTTGAGCATCGCCTGCCAATCACTCATGTCCAACCGATCCACATGCAACCGCAGCAATTCGAGGATATATACATCCATATCCTGCTTGGCCAACTCAACCGGCACCTCATAAATCGAATGGGCAACATCCTTCTCTTCAATAACCAGGTTGCGTGCCACATTACAGAACAGAGCCAGTTTCTCGCGGTGCTCACTTGTCATGTGACGCTCGCAACGGCAAACTAAAATGTCCGGCAGAATACCGATCGTTCGTAGAATACCGACTGATTGCTGCGATGGCTTGGTTTTCATTTCTCCGGCTGCCTTGAGATATGGCACCAGCGTCACATGAATGAATAAACCATTCTCTCGTCCGATTTCCTGACGATACTGGCGAATAGCCTCAAGAAACGGCAACGATTCGATATCCCCGACCGTTCCACCGATCTCCGTAATCACGATGTCCACATCATCACTATCCAGAGAACGGATAGAGGCCTTGATCTCATCCGTGATATGCGGAATAACCTGCACGGTCTTACCAAGATAGTCGCCGCGGCGCTCGCGCTCAATCACCGAACTGTAGATACGTCCGGTCGTGTAATTACTGGCCTGAGTGCAGTCAACCCCAGTAAAACGTTCATAATGCCCAAGATCCAAGTCCGTTTCCGCTCCGTCAACCGTCACATAGACCTCACCATGCTGAAAAGGTGACATGGTGCCTGGATCCACATTCAGGTAAGGGTCCAATTTCTGCAGGCGCACGCGATAACCACGCTTGGAAAGAAGTAGAGCGACCGATGCTGCCGTCAACCCTTTGCCCAGCGATGACACTACGCCACCCGTGATAAAAATGTGCTTTGTCACTTTTTTCGCCACAGCCTAGCCTCCATCCGGGATTCATTCGCAAAAGCAGAAGGCTCATTCCCGCTCAGCGATATCAGCTCTCAATGTCTACAAATTCAATTGAAGCTCGGACACGCGCGATTCGAGCTCCTCTTTCCCGCAAATATGCTCAGTCGATGTCGGATAATTCCCCGTAAAACAGGCTGAGCAAAAATCCTGTTTTCGCCCGTCAAACGGAATAAACAAACCATCCAAACTCAAGTAACCAAGTGAATCAGCCCCTATCGATTCACGAATCTCATCAATTGGACGGTCCAGACCCGCAATCAGCTCCTCCTGTGTGGGGAAATCAATCCCGTAATAACAGGGATTGCGAATGGCCGGACAGGACACCCGCACATGAACCTCACTTGCACCCACATCCCGTAAACGCTTGATACGGTGCTGCATGGTCGTGCCACGCACAATCGAGTCATCCACCACCACCACGCGCTTTCCACGAACCACTTCAGGAAGCACCGACAGCTTCATATCCACCCCGGTCGCACGCGCATCCTGCTGCGGCATGATAAACGTCCGCCCCACATAATGATTACGGATATAACCAAAATCCAAAGGAATGCCGCTGCCGCGCGAAAACCCAAGCGCTGCGCTGTTTCCACTGTCCGGAACCGGAATCACAATATCCGCCTCAACGGGATACTCTTCAGCCAGTCGCATACCATACTTAACGCGAGCCATATGCGCGTTCTTTCCAAAAACACAGCTATCCGGCCTCGCAAAATAGACTACTTCAAAGATGCATTGCGCACTTGCATGCTCGCCTTCGTCAGTAAATCGGCTGCAGCGCATCCCAGCCGCATCCACGATAACCATTTCGCCCGGACACACATCACGCATGTATTCGGCTCCGACCTGCGACAAAGCGCAGGTCTCACTGGCAAAGACATAGCCATCACCAAGTCGGCCAATGGAAAGCGGACGAAAACCGTTCGGGTCACGAGCCGCAATCAGACAATCCTTGGTCATAACAAGGAATGCAAATGCTCCTGAAAGCTCCCCCAATGCACGCGCAACGCGCTGCGGGCGCGAACGAAAAAGCGGATCAGCAAGAAGATGGACGAGCACCTCACTATCCGTACTGGTCTGAAAAATGGCACCTGAATCCTGATACATCCTCCGAATCTTGGATGCATTCACCAGATTCCCATTATGAGCTACTGCCCACAGCCCATCTACGCATTCAACCACCAGAGGTTGCACATTTTGAATGCGAGTGGAACCCGTGGTGGAATAACGCGTATGACCAATGCCGATATGCCCCTTCAACCTTCCCAGAGTCTCGGAGTTAAACACTTCATTAACTAGCCCCAACCCCTTGGCGGAACGAATCTTCTCGCCATCGCTGATGACAATCCCAGCTCCTTCCTGCCCCCGGTGCTGGAGAGAAAAAAGTCCCCGGTGAATATGCAACTGGGCCTCATCAACGCCGTAAACGCCGAAAACACCACACTCTTCTCTGGGCTCATCCGATTGATTATCGCTCATCTAAAATCATCCATTAAGACGCATTTTTCCGTTCTCACCAACCGGGAGGGCACTATAACGTCCCTGTTTGCATCCATCAATAACCAAAGATAAAAAAGCCAGATTTCTTTTTTTCAAGTATCTTTTCGGACCCGAAAATCGGCAAAAAATGTAACCGTAAAATCATGACTGAAAGCACTTGGAGCGCGAAAAAAACACGCTTAGCACTTTGGGCACACCACAAGACAACGTATCCGAAAGATTCCAAAAAACCCTACTCCTCATGCTTGAATGCCACCCCGAACTCTGCTATAGAAATCTGATTCTGAAACACTATTACGGAGATGGCTATGAGCAACGAGAAACTGTTGACCCGAAGAACAGCATTGAAAATGGGCGTCTGTGGAGTAGGCGCAATCACAGCGGCGGGCTGCAACTGCGAGTCTAAAAAGGAAACCGCATGCGGATGCGGACCAAAGCCCACAGGAGTTCCTGCCATGAAAACCGAAGCCTTCTACACCAATGGTGCATTCGATCCAAAAAAGGCTCTTGATGCTTACTACGCCATGATGGAACGGTTCGCCTACCCCATCCCCGACGTTCTCAAGACCGATCAACTCTGGGCCTGCGATTTTCTGCAAGCCGATTTCACAAAACTCGGTATGGCAGGAATTTTCTGGATTAACGAGATCGGGACCTATGGAGAAAACGGCTCCGCCCTTTATAAAGGTGAGTACAAAGACAACAAGTTCGGTTACCTCGGACACGAAATTTACCTGCTGCCCGGCCAGGCACTGCCTGAGCACAGTCATGTCGGCGGAAATGAAGGTCTGGGTCCGAAGATGGAAGCCTGGCAGGTACGCTATGGCGAGGTGGAGTTCTTCGGAGAAGTAAAAGGTGACGGCACAGAGACCTTGATCAGCGACATGCCGGAGAACGAGCGTCCATGGGGATACGGCGAAGACTGGTTCAAGTCCAAGTACATCACCAAACGTACGGCACAGTCCGGCAAACTATACAGCCTGGAAGATCCCGAGACATGGCACTTCCAGCGCGCTGGTGCCCAGGGAGCGATCGTGACAGAGTACGCGACCTATCACAACCACGTTCAATTCAGCAAACCTGAAATGGCATTCGACAACACCAAGGCCGAAGCCTAAACGTCAAAAAAGGAGAGTCAACGTATGCGAGAAATTCACCATATCGGAATTCCAACGGCCGAGCCGAAAGAAAAAGAAAGCTACATGGCTGACGCGAAGCTCTATCTCACCGAGGTAGACGACAGCCCAAACAAAATCGAATGGCTCCGGTTTGAAGAAGGTAGCCCCATGCCTGAACTGCTGCAGAAATCCGTTCATATCGCCTACACGGTACCGGACATCAAGGCAGCCATGGAGGGCAAAGAAACACTACTTGAACCCTTCTCTCCAGCAGAAGGACTGACTGTAGCGTTTATCGTTGAAGAAGGACTACCTATCGAACTCATGGAATTCGCAGCTTAATTAAACGACATAACAAAAAGGTGCATCAATCATGCCTATGAAAAAATTCATCAACAATCCTGACAACCTGACAGCAGAGCTCCTGGAGGGCTACTGCGCCGCCAATCCCAACCAGGTCAAACTGGTTTCAGATAAAATCGTCATGCGGGCAACCCCGAAAGACGAAAGCAAAGTAGCCATCGTCACTCTCGGTGGAGCCGGACACGAGCCCGCGCTGAGTGGCTTCGTCGGCGAAGGCATGCTGGACGCTTCTGTGGTCGGCGATATCTTCGCGGCACCGGGCGCACCGAAAGTCATCGAAGCCCTTCGTCTCCTGAAACGCGATGCCGGCATCCTGTTCGTGGTGCTGAATCACGAAGGCGACGTCATGAGTGGCAACATGGCCATGGAAATGGCACAGGAAGAAGGCATCAACGTCAAAATGATCCTGACACACGAAGACATCGCTCCGGGTGCTGATGCCCCGATCGAAAATCGTCGTGGCCTGGCAGGTTGCGTGCCCCTGTACAAAGTTGCGGGCGCCGCTGCCGAAGCCGGAAAAAGTCTGGACGAAGTCTACGCTGTAGCCGAAAAGATCAACAACAACATGGCCACGCTGGCCGTTGCTCTCACCACGGCAACCCATCCTCAGTCCGGTGGCGCAATCTTCGAACTCGCTGACGATGAGATGGAAATCGGCATGGGCCAGCACGGCGAAGCCGGAACCGGCAGCAGCAAGATGCTGACGGCCGACGAAACAGCCGTGAAGATGGCTACACAATTGCTGCCTGCAGCAAACTGCGTGAGCGGCGACAAAATCCTGCTCATGATCAACGGCGCCGGGTCCACCACGTTGATGGAGCAGTTCATCGTATTCCGCGCGGCAAAGAACTTCGTAGAAGCACAGGGCATGAGCGTTGCGCATGCACTGGTAGGCGAATATCTCACCGTACAGGAAATGGGTGGATTCCAGATGTTTGCGGCGAAACTCGATGACGAGCTCGAAGCCTTGCTTAACGCTCCGTCGGATGCACCGTTCTGGGTCACAAGGTAACCCGTCTACAAATAGGTAACGTAACAATAAATGCCCAAAACAGGGCGAAAACACACATTGAGGTAAAGTCATATGTCGTTTGGAAAATTCATTATAATTCCGATTCTTCTGGGTGTTCAGGCCGCGATTCTAATGTTGATCGGCAAATTCATCCCAGGTTCAACCGCTGCGGTAGGCGGACCGGGACTGCTCATCTTTGTTACGTTCCAGGCATGGGCCGTGTACTTTGCAGCAGGCTGCACGCCGAAAAATGGCGTCAAAGTACTTCTGGCCTATGCCAGCGGTATTGCAGCATCCATCGCCATCATGTTGATGGGTGATGCCATGGCACCGATGCTCGGTAGCGCAGAGGCACCGAACTACTATCTCTCCTACGCTCTGGCGGTATTCATCATCGTGATTCCGGCCATCAGTCTGGAGAGAGTGCCCATGTTCGACTTCATTCCAGGTCTGTTCATCGGATCAGGAATGTTCTTCGCCATCATGACACTTGGCGGAACCGTAGGAGTCAACGAAGCCGGCGAAGCCGTCAAGATCGGGATTGCACACGACATGCCCAGCTTCATGTCAGTCGCCGTTCCTGAATTGATCGCTTGCGCAGTGGGTCAGGTCTTCGGTTTCATCACCGTCCTGTGGCGAGGCGCTTACGAAAAGGCCGTCACGCCGGCAGCAAGCTAGACACAAAAGATAAAGTAAACCACGGGAATGCCGACAGTCTATTCAAGACTGTCGGCGTTTCCGATATTAAGAACAACATACAACAATACGCTTTGCGGTAACATTCGTTTCAACCATGCAGAACGCATGCCTACCCATATAGCGAACATGGAGAAAATCAATGCCAGATACGGTAGATTACAACTCCGTGGTCACCATGCTTAAGACCGCGGCAGCACAAATCAAAGCGAACCGTGACCATTTGTCCGAGCTCGATTCAGCCACGGGCGACGGGGACCACGGAACCGCAATTGCCAAGGTGGCAGATGCCATCACAACCACCATAGACCAGAACGAAGACGGCAACCTCAAAAAACTTCTCAAAGCCATTGGTTGGGCCGCCATGTCAACCGATGCCGGTTCGACCAGTCCTCTTTACGGCTCTCTGTTCATGGGTATGAGCGAAACGACACCGGAAGAAGGACCGATTGATTGCGCAATCTGGACCGCCATGCTCGAATCAGGCGTTGCCAAACTGCGCAAGAATACGCGTGCGGAAGTCGGCGGCAAGACCATGATCGATACACTGGTTCCCGCAATAGCAGCCATACGTGCAGCCGCAGACGCAGGAGAAACGATCGAGGCCGCCATGACCGCCGGTTCGGAAGCCGCCATCAAAGGCGCAGAATCCACAAAGGACATGCAGGCAACGTTTGGACGAGCAAAAAATATTGGTGAGCGCTCCATTGGTCATGTCGACCCGGGCGCAACATCCATGTCGATTCTATTCACAGGACTAAAGGAGGGATTACAAAATGGCTGATGCAACAGGCAATATCGCCGCTAAAGATTACGGGTTCGATACACCACAAAAAAACACCGTATACGAACTCAAAGGCGCCAACAACTATGACTGGGGCATGAAGGATCGCCTCTCACGGGTGTTCGATCAGAAATCGGGAAAAACCGTGATGCTGGCCTTCGATCATGGTTATATCATGGGCCCGACGTCGGGATTGGAGCGTATCGATCTCACCATCACGCCACTACTGGAATACGCGGACTGCCTGATGTGTGCCCGCGGCATTCTGCGAACGGTGATCCCCCCGACATTCAACAAGCCCATCTCACTGCGCTGCTCTGCCGGCTCAACAATCCTGACTGAGCTTAATGACGAATGCGTCGGCGTCGAAGTCGAAGATGCCATTCGCCTCAACGCTACCATGATGGCGACCATGTGTGCCATTGGCGGCAAATATGAGGCGCTTACCATCCGTAACCTATGCAAGATGATCGAGACGGGTCTGCGCTATGGCATCCCTACCCTCGGCGTCAACGCTGTTGGGAAAGAACTTGTCCGCGATGCCCGCTATCTGGCAATGGGCGCGCGCGTCATCGCCGAAAATGGTGCCCAGGTCGTCAAGACCTACTATTGCGAAGAGGACTTCGAAAAGGTCACAGCGGCCTGTCCCGTGCCGATCGTAATCGCGGGCGGAAAGAAACTGCCTGAACTGGATGCTCTCAATATGGCTTACAAGGCCATTGATCAGGGCGCCATGGGCGTGGACATGGGGCGGAATATCTTCCAGGCTGAAGACCCCATCGCCATGATTCAGGCTGTGCGCTCCGTCGTGCACGAGAACGCAACCCCTGATAGTGCCTTCCAGATGTACAATGACTTGAAGGCCGCGAACTAATACACATAAATCTAAAACAAGAACAGCCCATCGGTCCAAAAAGCCGATGGGCTGTTATGTATGCCTCAACAGGTTTGGATGCGTGTAACAGATCAATCCACGTACGGACTGCGGCGACGCGCAATAGATTCAAAGTCGTCATGCGGTTTGAATCGAGCCCAGTCCTCCAACCCGGAAAGAGACTCCAGTTCAACCGGAATCCCCGCCTCAAACATCGCCGCAAATGGATTCATCCCACCGATCACAATCATGCCCGTATGCCCCTCGGAGACAGGAATACCCAGTAAAGGCTGATTCGGCTGCCCCGTCATCAGAATGCCCGACAACCCGCAACCTTTCATGTCCCGTTGAGCAAGAAACACCGCGTCCAGCGCAACCGTCGGTACTTCTCTGAAACTGGCCCCAATAACACCATTGCCCGACTCAACACATGCACCCACGGTCGTCATACCAGCCTTGATGTAAGCATCCAGGGGATCCATGGTCGTACCGCGATACTCGATCAACTGCACAAATCGAACCGGCTTGTGCTCCCTCAACTCCAACAGACCTCCAAACCGGGAAACAACCGGTATACCACGACGGAGCAACATGCCATTGACAACCACACTGCATACCGTAGCCAGCCCAACCCGTCCGGGCGGAACCCGAACTCCGGACAAGATCTCGCCCTGTTGCGCCAATGCCAAATGTGAGCCCATACCCAACCCCGCCTCGAGAACTGGAGACATCGCATAAATCGATCGCGATAAATCCTGCCGACGAACAAGCACCACATTGGCAATAATGGACCCCGCCTGCTCAAGTGGATCAAAGGTCATTCGGTAACTCAATACATCCATGCGGGCTGCTACAAACCCAAGTTTATCAATAACATGGACGCGTCCTAATTCCTCACGCCCACGCTCGAGAATCCGCCTTCCCGCACGACGACTGACACATTCAGTCAATCCAACTTCATCCATACGATTCAATCGGAAACGGATCGTACGCGGTCGCACCTCAATACCCATAGACTCAAGCTCGCGACCTATCCGGGCAGCCCCAACAGGTCCCCCAAATTCGGAAAGCACCTTCAATATCGTCGCATCAACCCGGTCAATTCTCTCTTCCATGAAAAAAAACTCCTCAATAATCTATCCCATATTATGCCCTATTCTTCGCAGACTATACGGCATAGACCTAAATGCGTAATAAATCATCTATGTGAATCTGAGACCACAACAACGTTATAAGCTCCAAGAAACAATAGACAAACACAAAAAAAACACCTGCAACAATACGGCAATATTGCCGTATCTTAAAATGAAAGTAAACACAAAAACCTCACGTTCCCTTTATTTTTTACGTTGCAAAACAAAACACAAGAATTCATATTACGGTTAACGATTGCCATTTTAAACTCGTGCACGAAAGCGAAGTTGAACGGCAGAAACAAGTGCCACACACAAGAGGAGATAAAGATGGGCTACACACAGGACGTATTCGAAATCGTTTCCAAGCGCAACGCCGGTGAGCAGGAATTCTTGCAGGCCGTCAAAGAAGTACTGGACTCCCTGGAGCCAGTAATGGCAAAGCACCCCGAATATCAGGATGCACGCATTCTTGAACGCATCACAGAGCCTGAGCGGCAGATCATGTTCCGCATTCCCTGGCAGGACGACAAAGGGCAGATCCAGGTTAACCGCGGATTTCGCTTTGAATTCAACAGTGCTCTTGGCCCCTACAAGGGCGGGCTCCGCTTCCATCCCAGCGTCTGCGCAAGCATCTTGAAGTTCCTTGCTTTCGAGCAGATCTTCAAAAACTCGCTGACCACCCTACCCATGGGCGGCGGCAAAGGCGGATCTGACTTTGACCCCAAAGGCAAGTCTGACAATGAAGTCATGCGCTTCTGCCAGTCTTTCATGACTGAACTGCAACGCCACATCGGTCCGCAGACCGACGTGCCGGCAGGCGACATTGGTGTGGGTGGACGCGAAATCGGCTACATGTTCGGTCAGTACAAACGCCTTCGCAACGAGTTCACCGGCGTGCTCACCGGCAAAGCCCTGAACTGGGGCGGCTCACTGATTCGCCCGGAAGCAACCGGTTACGGTGCCGTTTACTTCGCACAGGAAATGCTGAAGACCCGTGGCGAAGACTTCCAGGGCAAGACCTGCACAGTCTCCGGCTCCGGCAACGTGGCACAGTACACAGTCGAAAAACTTACAGAGCTGGGCGCCAAGTGCGTTACGCTGTCCGATAGCGCCGGGACTATTCATGATCCCGAAGGTATCGATGCAGAGAAACTGGCCTGGGTCATGGACCTCAAGAATGTTCGTCGCGGACGCATCAAAGAATACGCCGATACATTCAAAGCAACCTACCTCGAAGGGCAGCGTCCCTGGGGCATCGCCTGCGACTGCGCATTCCCAAGTGCCACACAGAACGAAATCAGCGGCGACGATGCCAAGACCCTGTTGGCCAACGGCTGCTACGTCATCAGCGAAGGCGCCAATATGCCGAGCACACCGGAAGCCGTCGATCTGTTCGTTGAGAAGAAAGTACTCTACGGACCCGGCAAGGCAGCCAACGCCGGCGGCGTGGCCACCTCCGGACTGGAAATGAGCCAGAATGCCATCATGATGAAATGGTCGCGCGAAGAAGTGGACCAGAAGCTGAACGGCATCATGGTTTCCATTCATGAAGCTTGCGCAGCAGCGGCCGAGGAATATGGCCAGAGCGGCAACTACGTCATGGGCGCCAATATCGCCGGCTTCGTCAAAGTAGCCGACGCCATGCTGGACCAGGGCCTGGTGTAAGCTCAACGCATTTAATGCGAAATACGAAAGCGACCCTGCCCTTGCGCAGGGTCGCTTTTTTTCTGCAATATCCGATTGCTTGCGTAAGTTCAGATTGCATCTTCATTTCCTACAGGATAAGACTAGAGCAATAGAAAGGATCATTACTGATGAAAGATTCAAATTTCTCAACAGGGCTCCCCGGTCTGGACAAAATTCTTCGCGGCATCTTACCCGGCGACAACGTAGTATGGGCGGTCGACAGCTACGAGGATTATCAGGCCCTCGTCACCCCTTATGCCGACTATGCCATACGAACCTCTCTCCCCCTCGTCTATTTCCAATTTGCAGATCACCCCGCACTACTGCCAGAGGACACTCCGGCACAAGTCTACCACCTGGACCCCAATGAAGGTTTTGAGACATTCGTCGGTCATATCCACCAGGCCATTCGTGAGGCCGGCCGAGGCGCCTGTCACATATTTGACTGCCTATCACTTCTGGCCAACTGCTGGTACTCCGACCAGATGTTGGGAAACTTTTTCAAGCTAACCTGCCCCTACCTGTTCGATCTGGAAACCCTTGCCTACTTCGGTCTATTCCGAAATCACCATTCATCGCATGCCATAGACCCGATCACCGAAACCACCCAGATCTTCCTGGACGTCTATCACCATCATGGATATCGGTTCATTCGCCCCCTGAAAGTTCAACACCGCTATTCCGCCACAATGAACATGCTGCATCGCTGGGACGGCGATAAAGTCATTCCCGTCAGCGATAGCCTCACCATCTCCGAAATCCTGACATCTGCGAAATGGTCCGGACTGCACTCAGATCGTCGCCCAGGTTTCTGGGAAACAAATTTTATTGAGGCACAAGAGGTCCTGCACGAGGTCCGCACCGGCCTGCGACCTGCCGAAGACGAAAACGAATCTTTTGACCGACTCCTGCCGATGGTCATTACACGCGACACAACCATGCAGGATCTTGCAAAGAAATACCTGTCACTGGAAGATGTACTGGATGTCCGCCGTCGCATGATCGGAACAGGCCTCATCGGAGGCAAGGCTGTTGGCATGCTGCTCGCACGCGCGATTCTAAAACGGTCGTCCCAAGCCCTTCGAGAACGTCTTGAACCGCATGACTCGTTTTTCATTGGTTCCGATGTCTTTTATACGTACCTGGTGCGCAATGGCATCTGGTCCACCCGCCAGCAGCAACGCGACACGGAAGATTTCTATGAACATGCCACACGAGCCAGACGCCTGATCATCACCGGAAAATTCCCCGAGCACACCATTCGCCAATTTCAGGAAATGGTCGACTACTTCGGACAATCGCCTTTCATTGTTCGCTCCAGTTCCCTGCTCGAAGATAACTTTGGCAACGCATTTGCAGGAAAATATGAAAGCGTCTTCTGCGCCAACCAAGGCCCCCGCACGCAACGTCTTGAAGACTTCCTTGCGGCGGTTCGAACGATCTACGCCAGTTCTATGAGCGAGCGCGCGCTTCGCTATCGAGCACGTCGCGACATGCTCGACAAAGACGAGCAAATGGGACTGTTGGTCATGCGCGTTTCCGGAAAGGCCTACGGCAAACAGTTCTACCCACCCATCGCGGGCGTCGGATTCTCCTTTAACCCCTACGTATGGAGCAAAGATATCGACCCCGAAGCCGGCGTCATCCGATTGGTCTTCGGACTCGGAACGCGCGCCGTGGACCGCTCAGACGATGACTACACGCGTTTAGTCGCCCTCAATGCCCCTTCCCGGCGACCAGAACACAGCTTTGACGAAGTGCGCCAATATGCACAGCGTCGCGTCGACTTCATTGATATGGAGGCAAACCACCTGGCATCCGGCTCTGCGCACACACTACTCTCGGACTGCGCGGACTTACCCATCGACCTCGTATCCTCGGTAGATGCAGAAAGCGCGAGACGTGCTCGCGAACTTCGGTCTCACGGACGGACGGTCAGCGAACCACGCATCGTCTCTTTCGACAAACTACTCATGAACACCGATTTTGTAGACACCATGCGCACCATGATGCAGACCCTGCACGAGGCCTATAACTATCCGGTGGACATCGAATTTACCACCAACATCGACGAGGACGATCAATACCGGATCAACCTGGTTCAATGTCGCCCCCTGCAGGTACAAGGTGCAGAAGTCATCGAGATGCCAAACATCGAAGTCCGAGACGAAGATCGCATCATCGGTGCGCGCAGCGCAGTTATCGGTCAAAGCCGCATCGTAAACGTCGACACCTTCATTTATGTCGTGCCAAAGCTTTACGGTGCGCTCCCTGTCCGGGATCGATATGAAGTCGCACGCCTTCTCGGAGACATAAACCGAGCGCTTAAAACACAGAAAGACGAAGCGGTCACAGTCCTGCTCGGACCCGGTCGATGGGGCACCAGCAGTCCCTCGCTGGGCATCCCTGTAGCATACTCCGACATCAATGGTGTCTCGATACTCTGCGAAATCGTATCCATGCGAGAAGATCTCATCCCCGATGTTTCACTGGGAACGCATTTTCTCAACGAGCTCGTCGAAATGGATATGCTCTATCTGGCCCTCTTCCCATCGGAAGATAACAGCTACCTGAACGAAGACATGTTCCTGTCCGCGTCATCGCGTCTGACGGAACTGGTTCCCGGTTCCGAAAAATGGCAGGATACAGTGCGTGTGTTCGATGCCTCGTCCCTGTCGCCTTCAAATCGCTTTGTGACACTCACCGCCAACGCAATCGAACAGAAAGTAGATTGTTTTATCAGCGATGAACGTGCACAGACACCCGGAATCCCGGCACAGAAATAGGACCCGTTGTTAACTGTGGATTGATACAAAAAACAAGCGGGAAACGCCCTGAATCAAGCGGACGCCTTTGCCTCAATGTAACGCTGTGCGCCCAGGGCCGCGCGCTTACCATCCTGCATGGCTCGAACAACCAGAGATGGCCCTTCAGCCATATCACCAGCCACGAACACACCCGGCACGGTAGTCATGTTATTCTCATCGCACTGGATAAAGCCGCGCTCATTGATTTCTGCACCCAGACTATCCGTCAACGCCTCATGCCCCGGGCCGACAAATCCCATCGCAAGCAAAACCAGATCAGCATCCACAGAGAAATCCGACCCTTCAACATGCTCAGGAGAGGGTCGCCAGGCGCCTTCCGGGAAAACCCATTCCACCCCACCACATGCCAAGCCACTTACATGCCCATCTTCGCCACGAAACGTGTGAGTCGAAACAGACCAACGTCGTTCGCAACCTTCCAAATGGCTGCTGGACTCACGCATCTTGTTCGGCCACAACGGCCACGGAGTCGAATCCGGCCGCTCCGGAGGTGGCTTGGGCAGAATCTCAAACTGCATGACGCTGGCAGCACCCTGTCGAATGGAAGTCCCCACACAATCAGATCCGGTATCCCCTCCACCGATCACCACAACCCGCTTTCCGGCAGCACTGAGTTGGGCCTCCTGCGAAACATCTTCGCCCCCGTTTCTCCGGTTCTGTTGCATGAGAAAATCCATCGCGAAATGAATGCCATCCAGATCGCGACCTTCCACATCAAGATCACGTGGCTTGCGCGCACCACCCGCCAGGATGACCGCATCGAAACGCTGTTTAAGAAAATGGTAGGACACATCAACGCCAACCTCGACACCGGTCTCAAAGACCACGCCTTCCGCTTCCATCAACTCAATGCGACGTTCCACAACCCATTTCTCAAGCTTGAAATCAGGAATCCCGTAACGCAGCATGCCCCCGGGATACTTATCGATTTCATAGACCACCACGTTAAATCCTACCTGATTCAACATCTGTGCCGCGACCAACCCCGCAGGCCCCGAGCCCACCACAGCCACCCGACCATCACGCCGGGACTCAGGAATGCGCGGCTGCATGTATCCCCGGGAAAAACCGTGCTCGATAATCGTCAACTCTATCTGCCGGATCGACACGGGTTCGCGATTGATCCCCACTACGCAGGACGCCTCACATGGTGCCGGACAGATGCGCCCCGTAAACTCAGGAAAGCAACTTCCCTCAAGAAGCAACGCCAGCGCATCACGCCACTTCTCGTGATAAACCTGGTCGTTAAATTCGGGAATTACATTCGTCACAGGGCACCCGACCAATGAATGTGCACTCTGACAAAAAGGTATCCCGCAATCCATGCACCGTGCCGCCTGCTCACGCAGTTCAGCGTCCGGAAGCTGCAGCTCCACCGCTTTGTAATCCTTGATCCGCTCGCCCTTAGACCGGTACCCCGGATCTTTCCGGGCTACCTCCATAAATCCGCGTTCTCTATGCCGCATCTTGCCTCTCCGTAACGTAACCGTCTATCCTACTCCACATCACATCATCACCCTTACTGGTGTGGCTTCTCTGCTCGCTTCGTTGCTTCGTCATCACGGCTGAGTTGCCCCAGGGCACGCTTGTACTCCATGGGAAACACCTTAATAAAACGCGGCAAATACAAATCCCAGTCGTCCAGCATTCTGCGTGCCTTCGGACTCCCCGTATAACGCACATGATTTCCCAGGAGTTCGCGCAACAGGTTCTCGTCCTCTTCATTGTTGACAAGCTCAAGATCCAGCGTATCCAGATTGCATTGATTGTCAAACGTACCGGCTTCGTCATACACGTAAGCGATGCCTCCGCTCATGCCGGCACCAAAATTGACACCCGTGGGTCCAAGAATCACTGCCGTGCCACCCGTCATGTATTCGCAGCCGTGATCCCCTACCCCTTCGACCACAGCCCTGGCACCACTATTACGAATCGCAAAACGTTCGCCCGCCTGACCATTGAGGTATATTTCGCCACCCGTGGCCCCATACAGAATCACGTTGCCCGCAATCATATTCTCCCCTGGCGAATAGTCTGCATCAGGATAGGGTTTGACAATAATCTTACCACCAGACAACCCCTTACCGAGGTAGTCATTAGCTTCACCCTCCAACACCATGGTCATACCCCTTGATGCAAAAGCGCCAAAACTCTGCCCCGCCGCACCAACATAACTCAGCGACACTGAATCATCCGCAAGACCTGCTTGACCAAAGCGTCGCGCAATCTCGCTGGATACAATGGTCCCCACAGTCCGGTGCACGTTGCGCACTTCACATCGCGTTGCAAACGGCTTACCCGCATCCATGGCCTTGCACGCATCATCAAGATACTGATAATCGAGCGAAGTGCTCAATCCGTGATCCTGCTCCTGCGTGCAGCGGCGCTCTTCCTCCCGCGCGTCCAGACTCATAAGAACATTGGAGAAATCCAGACCTTTAGCTTTCCAGAACGCAACGGCATCATTGACTTCCAAAAGGTCCGAACGCCCAACGAGCTCATCCAGCGTACGACAACCCAATGACGCCATAATCTCACGCGCTTCCTCGGCAATCATCGTCATGAAATTAACCACGTGCTCGGGCTTGCCCGTGTACTTCTTGCGCAACTCCGGATCTTGTGTCGCCACGCCTACAGGACAGCCGTTGGTGTGGCACTTGCGCATCATAATGCAACCACACACCACAAGGGCCGAGGTTGCAAAACCAAATTCCTCTGCACCCAGAAGCGCTCCGATCACCACGTCGCGTCCTGTTTTGAGCTGACCATCCACCTGCACTCGCACTCGGCTGCGCAACCCGTTCAACACGAGGGTCTGGTGCGTCTCGGCCAAACCCAATTCCCACGGACCGCCGGCATGCTTGATCGACGACAGGGGCGAGGCACCGGTGCCTCCATCATAGCCGGCAATCAGAATCATATCCGCATGCCCCTTGGCCAAGCCGGCAGCCACCGTACCCACACCAACTTCAGACACCAACTTCACCGATATGCGCGCCCGTGGATTCGCATTCTTCAAGTCATAAATGAGCTGTGCAATATCTTCAATGGAGTAGATATCATGATGCGGCGGAGGAGATATCAGCGTCACACCGGGCGTGGAGTGCCGTGTACGTGCAATCTCCTCATTCACCTTGTGACCCGGCAATTGACCGCCCTCGCCGGGCTTGGCTCCCTGGGAAATCTTGATCTGCAGGTCTCGACCATTGGCCAGGTATTCCGCCGTCACACCAAAGCGCCCACTTGCAATCTGCTTGATCGCACTGCTGCGACTATCGCCGTTGGGCAACGGTTTGTAGCGCTCCGGGTCCTCGCCTCCCTCGCCGCTGTTGCTCATCCCGCCCAAACGATTCATTGCAATCGCCAGCGTCTCATGAGCCTCGCGACTAATCGAACCGAATGACATAGCGCCCGTCACAAAACGCTTCACAATCTCAGACGCCGGCTCCACTTCCTCAAGAGGAATAGCTTCGACTGTCTTAAATCGGAACAACCCACGTAGCGTGCTGAGCTTCTCTTCCTGGTTGTTAATCAGCTCTGCGTACTGTCGATAAAGAGAGGTATCATTTGTCCGTGTCGCCCACTGAAGCAAACGGATCGTGTCAGGCGTCCACAAGTGTCGCTCTCCATCAACGGAAAACTGGTACTGTCCACCATGAGGCAACAATGCAGACGCCCCGACAGGTTGATGATACGCATTTCGATAACGCGCAACTGCTTCCTGTGCAATTTCATCCAACCCAATGCCCTCGATCTGCGAAGCAGTCCCCGTGAAATAACGATCCACCACCGACCGATTCAAACCAATAATCTGGAATGTCTGCGAGCTGCGATAGCTGCGTAACGTGGAAATACCCATTTTTGACATGGTCTTCAATAGACCCTTGCAAACAGCTTTCACGTAATTCTCAATGGCCTGCGCTACCCCAACCGGCTTAGACAACTGCTTGCTGAGCGCCATCTGCGCTACCGTCTCGAATGCCAGATACGGGTTCACCGCCGAGGCGCCGTACCCAAGTAAAACAGCAAAGTGCATCACCTCACGCGCTTCCCCGGTCTCCAGAATCAAGGCAATACTCGTACGCAACTGTTTGTCAATGAGCCACTGGTTCACCGCTGCAACAGCCAAAACTGCAGGAATAGGGGCCTCCCCATCCAGCAACTCTTTATCACTCAAAATCACGTTGCGATATCCGGCGTTGACGATCGACTCCGCACGCCGGCACAACTCGTCAAGCGAGCGCGCCAACTCCGCCCCACCGCCATCAGCCTTGAAACCGATCGTTAGCGTGCGGGAGGCAAACCGCTCGTGCTCAAGATTCCGGATGCGGTCCAGGTCATCATTGGAAAGAATCGGGTGACGCAATTTCACCAGTTGAGCCAACTGCGGTGTCTCCGAGAGAATCTGATCCGGCGACCCCAGGAAAGTCATCAGAGACATGACCAACTCTTCCCGAATCGGATCAATAGCCGGATTGGTCACCTGGGCAAAAAGTTGCTTGAAATACCAGTACATCAACTGCGGCTTCTCAGACAACACAGCCAACGGCTGATCCGCTCCCATCGACCCGACCGGCTCATGGGCCTCGGAGGCCATCACGTCCAAAAGGCGACGCTGATCCTCACGCGAGTACCCGAACAAACGCTGCGACGTCAGCAAGTTAGCCGAATCGGGTTCGACCGGCGCAACGGCATTAAAGAAACCGTGAATTGAGATTTGATTTTCGTCAACCCAGCGACGATATGGCTGCCGGCGAGCAAGGCGCATTTTGATCTCGTAGTCGCGAATAATGCGCTTCTCAACCAAGTCCACAAGCATCATTTGACCAGGGCGCAATGCGCCGCACTCAGCAATACTCTCCGGCGGAAGATTCAGCACCCCTGCCTCAGATGCAAAAACAACCATCCCGTCCTTGGTCACCGTGTATCGCGCAGGACGCAATCCGTTACGATCCAACATGGCACCCACATGCAACCCATCGGAAAAAACGACCGCCGCCGGCCCATCCCAGGGCTCGATCAACCCGGCATGATACTCAAAGAAACCGCGCAAGTCCGGTCCCATGGGATACGACTCGCCCCACGCCTGCGGCACCAGCATCATCATAGCATGCCACAACGACCGACCGCCGCGCTCGAGCAACTCCAGTGCGTTATCCAGACAAGCGGAATCACTTCCGCCTTCTTCGATCACCGGAACAATCTTAGACACATCATCACCAAACAAATCCGACTTGAAATTGCGCTCCCGCGAACGCATCCAGCGCAAGTTGCCGCGCAAGGTGTTGATCTCACCGTTGTGCGCAAGATAGCGAAACGGCTGCGCCAACGACCAGGAAGGAAACGTATTGGTGCTGTAACGCTGATGGACCACAGCCACCGCACTGACCATCCGTTCATCACGCAGATCTGCGTAGAACTCCATGACCTGCGACGCAATCATCAATCCCTTATACACCAGCGTACGCGACGACAAACTGGCAACGTAAAACGCCTCGCGGTCATTGCCGACAAGAGAAAGCCCACGCTTCTGAATCTGCTTACGGATGACATAAAGTTTGCGTTCCAACGCATCCTGATCCAACCCAGGCACCGCGATAAAAGCCTGACGTATCACGGGCTGATCTTCGCGCGCCCGTTCGCCCAGTACCTCACCGGACACCGGCACATCACGCCATCCCAGAAAGACACCCCCCTCATCCGATACAATCTGCTCGGATAACGCCTCGCACTGCTTCCGCTGATCATCATCCTGAGGGAGAAAGAACATCCCGACCCCGTAGGCCCCGGCTACAGGTAAATCAATATCCAAATCGGCACACGCACTGCGTAAAAATGCATCAGGAACCTGGATGAGAATCCCCGCGCCATCCCCCGTATTGGCATCAGCACCCGTTGCGCCACGGTGCGTGAGGTTTACCAGTACCTCAAGTCCTTTCTCAATAATCGAATGGCTCTGCTTGCCATTAAGATCGGCAACATATCCGACACCGCATGCATCATGCTCATAGCTCGGATCGTAAAGACCTCTTGGCACGCTTGCATCTCGCAATGGATTGGGCTTCCTCATCTGTGATTGCATTCCTCAATTTCCTTGGAGATCTTATTAATATCATACGTGTGACGAAATGTCACTACAGGCCCCAAAGGCCTGACTCCGCACAACGGGAGACAGGCCTTCAAAGCGCGCTTCTTCTGTCAGAAAAAGCGATCTGTGTCAATGATTACATCATAAACATCATTTCAGCGTACGACGGCAATGGCCAAATCTCATCCGGCAGCAATGCTTCCAAACGATCCACCGGGGCACGTAGCGCCTCCGTGAGCTCACGGACCTCCACTACATCACTCTCGGCACTGGATGCTTCAAGCGTCTTGATTGCATTCAACACTTTTGCCGTTTCCCCGGCAATCTCAGTCAACAGCTCACGCGTTGCAGTCGCATCCACACCAACCGACTCCAACCCCTGAATCGTTTCGACCAACTCAGCCTGGTATTCAGCCGAAACCGGCACAATCTGTGTCCGTGCAATCGTCACGGCACAATCTGCCTCAATGCGAATCGTGGTGTCATACTCTTCCGCGTACACTTCATAGCGGGATTTGAGTTCACGCTCGCTCAGAACATTATACTTGCCAAACATTTCAATCACATTGTCCTGCAGCAAACGATCCAGAGACTCCGGAGTCTTCTTAAGGTTCGGCAGTCCGCGACCCGCCGCTTCCTCCTGCCACTCATCGGTGTAATTGTCGCCATTAAAGAGAACACGCTTATGTTCCTTAACCACAGCACTCAACAGGGTCTGCAGGGCCTCATTGAAATCCTTACCGTCGGCCACGTCAGCTTCGAGCTTGGTGCACATTCCGTCCAACGCTTCGGCCACGATCGTGTTCAATACGATATTGGCACCCGCACAGCTCTGATTTGACCCCACGGCGCGGAATTCGAATTTGTTGCCCGTGAAGGCAAATGGCGAAGTACGATTACGATCGGTTGCATCGCGCGGCAATTCCGGCAAAGATGACACCCCAACCTGCAGCGTTCCACCCGCTTTGGATGTTGTCGCTCCACCAGTTTCCAACTGCTCGATCACATCGGAAAGCTGCTCACCCAGGAACACGGAAATAATGGCCGGAGGCGCCTCGTTTGCACCCAGACGGTGATCATTTCCTGCAGATGCCACCGCTGCGCGCAACAAGTCAGCATGGGTGTCGACGGCCTTAATCAATGCACAAATCATCGTGAGGAACTTCGCGTTCTCATGAGGATTATCGCCTGGCGTCAGCCAGTTTTTTCCGTCAGGACCACAAACCGCCCAGTTGTTGTGCTTGCCTGAACCATTCACGCCCGCAAACGGCTTCTCATGAAGCAGACAAACAAAACCGTGACGTTCCGCCACTTCCTTCATCGTCTGCATGGTGATCATGTTGTGATCCACAGCAAGGTTCAATTCCTCGAACATCGGCGCCAGTTCAAACTGCCCCGGGCACACTTCGTTATGCCTCGTCTTGGCCGGCACGCCAAGACGCCACAGCTCGTGATCAAGCTCGTACATGAACTCCATCACACGCGTCTTAATAGAACCAAAATAATGATCATCCATTTGCTGATGCTTTGCCGGCTTGCGACCGAAAAGCGTGCGACCGGTCTGGAGCAAATCCAGTCGTGCCGCATAGAATTCCTCATCAATCAGGAAATACTCCTGCTCAGCACCGAGCGTTGCATAGGCACGCTTGCCTTCGGCCTCGATTCCAAACAACTTTCCAAGTCGACAGATTTGTTCGGAAACCGCAGCCATGGAACGAAGCAACGGTGCCTTCTTGTCCAACGCTTCACCATGATACCCCACAAAGACAGTAGGAATACACAGCGTTGATCCACTTTCCGCTTCCTTGATAAAGGCAGGACTGGTGGGATCCCACGCAGTATAACCACGGGCCTCAAACGTTGCACGCAATCCACCCGACGGAAAGCTGGACGCATCAGGCTCGCCCTTGATCAGCTCTTTCCCGGAAAACTGGGCAACGACTCCCCCCTCACCATCTGGCGAGAAAAAGGAGTCATGCTTCTCAGCGGTCGCACCAGTCAGTGGCTGAAACCAATGCGTGTAATGAGTCGCCCCCTTCTCAAGCGCCCATGTCTTCATGGCATCCGCAACTTCGTCTGCTATCTTTTCATCAATATTGCTGCCGGAGCAGATGGTGTTCAACAAAGAGCTGTAAGCAGCTTCCGATAAATAGTTCCGCATCGTCTTAATACTGAATACATTTTCACCATAGTGAGCCAAAACGCTATGCGCGTCTCCCAACATCATACCTGTTGCCTGTTCACTCATCTCTACTCCTGCCTTTCCGGCCGCTCCATCGACCATTATGCCAAGCTATTCTCCTTAAACTACTCTGTCCAGCACAGAAAAGTCATAATATCTTTCGCTGGTAAGCTTATTGCAGCAAACGTGCCAATCGTTTGACATGCTTGAGAAGTAAGACCTGCAAGTCATTGCAGAAAAAGACGTTATACATTCTTAAAAAATCTACTTTTTCGTAGAGCATCACAACGGCAACACAATTATGTAATTTTATAACGCATAGCATTACAAATATGTAATAACAAAGAGATTAACCACCACATTGTACACGAATTCCTATATTTCCCACCCACCCTACACGTATAGCCACGCCAAACAGAAGCTGAACTACACAAAACGTCACTGCCATCTCAAAGCTTGCTTGCAAGAACAACGCCAACATGGATACTGTCGGACATGATACCGAACACAGAAGACTGGATGGGGTGGATTGCCGGTGTGTCGGCCATTATATTTATTGCAACGCTCATTCTGATCCCCATTATTGTGGCGTCCATTCCGCCTGACTATTTTTCCGAACCCAGACGCCACACCGCTTGCTTAACCCAACGCTACCCCATCCTTTGCATCCTCCTGCTGATCATTCGAAACCTGATTGGTCTAACGTTCGCTCTGATGGGGATCATCATGTTGGTCACGCCTGGGCAAGGCGTACTCACCATACTGGTCGGATTGACCCTGATGAACTATCCTGGGAAATACCGGGCCGAACGGTGGTTGATTACGCAACATTCCGTATGGCGATTCACCAACTTGTTGCGCCACAAAGCAGGCAAACAGCCACTGGTCCGACCGAAATTGAAAAACAACTAAAGCAATAAAACTGGAGACAAGCCTCGTGACGCTTTTTGTGAATGAATTCGAAATCAAACAAGAGGAAATTGACGCCGAGTTCGATCGCCTCAGACCTGAATATGAACAGTACGCCCAACACAATGAGATGGACGCAGATTTGGATCGCCTGCAAAAGTGGGCAAGAGAAAACATTATCGAACGACATTTGCTTCAACAGGAAGCTGCCGTGCGCGCAAAAAAAACATCCGACGACACCTCGACAAATGAGGAAATTGCCGATAACACGCTGACGCAGGAACAGGTTCAAGCCGTCGTTGACGACATTACAAGCCAGACGCCAGAACCCTCCGATGCCGAAATCACCACATACTACAACGATCACAAAGACCTGTTCATCGAACCGGAGCGGATCCATGCCGCACACATTGTCAAACACGCCCCCCAGGGTTACAGCGAACCGAATGCATATACCTCAGCGCTGAATATTCGGGAACAGATCAGGCAAGGTGCTTCCTTTGAAGAATTGGCCGTTCAGCACTCCGATTGCCCCGACCAAGCCGGCGATCTCGGCATTTTTTCTCGAGGTCAAATGGTGGACGCCTTTGACGAGGTCGTTTTCAATCTGCAACCGGGCGAAGTCAGCGATGTCTTTCAAACGCCGTTCGGCTACCACATTGCCAAGGTGTATGAAAAACATAAAGCCGAACAATCTTCATTGGAAGAAGCCCGCCCGTATATTGCGGAACACCTGCATGAGACCGCACGAGATGACGCACTCAATGCCTTCATTGACAACCTTAAAGAAAAAGCCCTCATCCGCGAGGAATAGCACCAGGATCGAACCAGTCTACAGCGTTTACAACGACTCCGCAGCAATGGCAGCCAACGCACTACGCTCACTGGTCTTCAGCGTCAGATGTCCGTGCAACTGGTGCACCTTCATGCGCTCGGCCACATAGGTGAGCCCATTGCTGGACGCATCAAGATACGGATTATCAATCTGATACGGGTCTCCCGTCAGCACCATCTTAGTCCCCTCCCCTGCCCGACTGATAATCGTCTTCACCTCGTGCGGGGTCAGATTCTGCGCCTCATCCACAATCACATACTGACGAGGAATAGATCGTCCCCGGATATACGTAAGCGCCTCAAGAACAAGGGTATTACTCTTTAGAAGCTTATCGATTCGCTGCTGCGTAGTAACCGTGCTCTTCTTTTTCTTTCCAGCCATCTGGGGTGCCGGCCGCAACAAAAACGCCAGATTATCAAAGATAGGCTGCATCCAATGCGCCAACTTCTCGTCCTTATCACCAGGCAGGTAACCGATATCCTTGCCCAAAGGCACAACAGGTCGACTCACCAACACAGAATCGTAGCGTCCATTCTTCTCTGTGCATTGTAGCGCAGCAGCAAGAGCAAGTAACGTCTTGCCTGTACCCGCCATGCCCACCAGCGTGACAAGCTGAACATCAGGATCCATGAGCAACTCAATCGCCATGCGTTGTTCACGATTTCGGGCCTGCACGTTCCATATCTTTTCGTATTTGCTCGAAAGGTGCGAAATCGTCCCCGGCTTCACCGTCCGCGCCAGAGCCGTCTTTCGCTCTCCATTGTCGCTGTGCAAACTCAGAAACTCGTTGGGATATCTCCCCAAATCATCAACGCCTTCAAGCACATTGGTGGCAAAGAACGCTTCAATCACCTCGGCAGATACTTCCACATCGGAGTATCCCGTATACAATTCATCAAAATTTATTTTTTCTTTCTCAAAATCCTGCGCCTCAATACCGAGCGCATCGGCCTTCAACCGGGCATTGATATCCTTACTGACAAAAATCACACGTTCACCGGCACGATGCAGCACTGCGGCAACCAGCAGGATACGGTTGTCCGGAATATCTTCGACAAGCTCCGAGTCTGCAGAGGGGAAAGTTTGCGACATGATTTTAAGCTCGCCACCGGATGTCAATGGAACGCCATCACGCAAATTACCCTGAGCCCGCAATGCATCCAAATGCCGGATGACCTGTCGGGCATTGCGCCCCAGCTCATTACTCTGGCTCTTGAATTTATCCAGCTCTTCAATCACGGCCATCGGGATCACAACCGAATTGTCCGCAAAGCACTCAATGCATTCCGCATTGTGCAACAACACATTCGTATCAAGAACAAAACTCTTCTTATCGCTCACCATACCTCCTCAGGCTGCCCCCTATACAACGATTCAGGCCGGTTAAGTTAAGCCTGAATAAACCAAACCAAGCATACGAGTAAAGCACTGCGTTGGCAAGACTCTTGCACAGTAAGAGCGTTCTGTGAGAAGTGTAATGTGAAATGCCGCAGGTAAGAGGAGAGAGCGTTCCATGCCGTGGTTCGCTATCCTCAGAGAGCTCACTACAGCCCCAAAGGAGAAGAAGACGGCATGGATCGATACCAGTCCAAGAGCCTTTCTTTGAGCTCTTTCGTCTTCCTGGATTGTGCCTCTGCAAGGTTCGTAGTTTCGCCTGGATCGCTAATTAAGTCATATAACTCTGGTCTCCCGCCATCGAAATCACATAGCAACTTCCATTTTCCATCGCGAACGGCAAGATCAGGCAGGTTTTTAAATCCATAGAAATTTTTCCGGTCTGGCGGTCGACCAAAGAAAATAGGTTTCTTACGTGATGCTTTTGATTTCCCCAACAAGGTATCAAGAAGATCTTCCCCATCGTAGTTGATGTTGTCTGGCGCTTTGGCATCAGCCAATTTTATCAGGGAAGGTGTTAGATCAATGGCGGAAAATACCGACTCTTTATTTCTCAAACCCACCGCATTCATCTCCATCAAGCCTGGTGCCCATACTATGAGGGATGAGCGAATGCCTCCTTCGTATAAATGGGTCTTAAATCCTTTAAAACGACCAGCCAACCCTGCACCCTTTTCTGGTCCATTATCTGAGCAGACAAGAACAATGGTATTCTTGCGCAGGTCGTTATTCCCTTTGATGAAATCAAAGAGCTTGGCAAATTGCTTATCCATTTCTTCCAGGACGGCCAGATAAAGTTCACGTTTGTTGCTCGTTTTCTTGATACGCTCATAGGAGGGCCAGAATGGGCTATGGACGTCATCAGGCCATATATTCACATAGAATGGTTTGCCCGCCTCGTTCGAGGATTTCATGAACCTAATGGCTGCATCGATAAATCCAGTAGTGATTTCAGATCGCTGCATCCAGATCACGGGTTTTCCCAGTCGTTCGGCGTCCTTCCAGATGCGCCCCACTTTACCTTCTTTGTTTATCGTCAATGGCAGGAGTTTTGGGCCAAGCCCCTCAAAATTGGTCAATGATTCGTCAAATCCATAATCAGTGATCGCGGGTGCATCGGTTACATCTCGCTGCCCCCCCATGTGCCACTTTCCGAAGTGACCAGTAGTATAACCGGCGTCCTTGAGGCTACGGGCCAGCATGGGTGCTTGTGGATCAAGCCAATTCGCAATACCGCGGTTCCTATTTGCCTTGCGATGTGCCAGATACGAGGTGATCCGCCAGCGTTGTGGGTAGGTCCCCGTGGAGATCGCAACGCGCGAGGGTGAGCAGATAGGAGAGTTCACGTAGAATTGCTCAAAGGCAATACCCTCTTTCGCTATATTGTCTATGTTAGGCGTGGCTGCATCCTTATTGCCGAAGCAGGAAAAATCAGCCCAGCCCATGTCGTCGATAAACAAAAGAATGATGTTGGGTTTTGTTTTAGCTTCAGCCGAAGATGCAGTCCAGGGTGACAGCACGCACATAGCAATGAGAGCTACAGTTATCACAAAATTGTGTCGTGTTGTTTCCACTTCAATACCCTTTGTCTTCCCGTAGAGTAGAGCTATGTTGTGCGTATAGGCATGTTGCCGGAACCTGTCCTTCCACGGACTCCTTATCCATTTACGCATCCGGTAAAGATACACCTATGCATATATTTTTCAAGCCACCTCGTCAGCGATACGCCTTTAAGAATTGCGTCGTCAATATTGAGTGTTGCTTTCAAACATACCAGAATGAGAGATATGGATGTATTTACCAAGCAGCCGACGCTGCGGATCGGGCGCGGCTATTTGCTGTCGCCTGCATCCGGTTTGCTGGCATTTCTTTTGCTTGCGTTGAAAGCTGCATGTCCTGTTGAGTCCTTTCCAAGGATCGGATGGGTGCTCTTCGGCAAAAAAGTTCGGTGTTCCTCTATCAGCGCAACCAGCTCAGGGGTCTCGATCAGGTTCTTCCATTCATTGGGGTCCTCCGCATTGTCATAAAACTCCTCACTGCCGTCATTGTAATGGATGAAGCGATAGCGTTCTGAGCGTATGGCATAGTTGCCTGGGCCAAAACTGGTTCGAGCCATATAAGGCCAATCTGCCTCAGGATTCTTCAGCAATGGCGTCATGGAATGACCCTCAAGCTTAGGGTCAGCCTTCAAGCCTGCCACATCCAATAGGGTTGGATAGATATCCAACAACTGAACAGGCTTCTTGCAAACTCTACCCTTGGCAACGCCGGGACCGACGATGACCATGGGTGTTCGCGTGCCATCCTCCCAAAGACTGCGCTTGGCCCAACGTTCCTTCTCTCCCAGGTGAAAACCATGGTCAGTATAAAGCACAACGAAGGTATTGTCTTTGTAGGGGCTGTTATCCAGTGCATCCATAAGCTTGCCAACCTGATGATCCACAAAGCTCATACAGGCCAGATAGGACCGAACCAGCGGCTTCCACTCATCGTTCTTCATCACCCAGCTATGAGTGGGTGACACGTGTTTGAGCCGTGTCAGATTGATCGCATACTCAGATAAGTCACCAAGATCGTTCTCCATGACGGCGGGAAGTTTTAAGGAGTCCAGGGGATACATGTCGAACCATTTCTGAGGTGCGTACTGAGGAACATGTGGACGATAGAAGCCGGTGGCCAGGAATAATGGTTTGTCGTGCTTCTTCTGTAGTTGAGACACCCCCCATTTGGCGATCTTATGATCCGGCATTTCGTCGTCGCGATCCGGAAAGACTCCCCAGTCCCATAGGGGATGTCCGGGAAAAGATGAGAGTTTCTTCCTTGGCCTGGGCCCAAAGCCTCCGAACGAACCGGCATAATTGGACAGGTACTTCTTGTTCTGATTACCATGGAACAATTTGCCAGCCCCGGTGACATGATATCCTTCTTTCTCAAAGCGATGAGGTAAGAGTACATTCTTCCTGGCAACAGGTGATGCACTGAGGTCAGGGCTGAGAAAGTAGATACCCGTAGTCGCCGGATAGAGCGATGTCATCATGCTGGCCCGTGAGGGGTTGCACACGGGGGACTGACAGTGGGCATTGTTGAACAGCACTCCCCGAGCGGCCAACCGATCAATATTCGGCGTCTTCGCCTGCGGGTGTCCGCCCATACATCCGACCCAGTCATTCAGATCGTCTATGGCTATCAGAAGGACGTTCGGTCTCTTTGCTTCCTCAGCACCGGCAAGAAGTACGCTTACACCGAGCATGAGTGCTATGGCCACGCAGACATACCAGCGAGAATTCCGTTTTGGGAGATGGGAAAACCCATCGAGATCCTTCAGCCCCCCTCGGTATTCTTCCAAAACTTCGACAGTGCCCTTCACGCCGGAGGCCCCCGCGGGCTGGATAGGCATTCCCGCTGGGTCAGTGAATGGCGTATGGATCGTTCCTATGGGCTTCATTTTCATCATCCTTTTATCCGAACGGCAGCGACAAAAAACGCTACTCTTTTCGTCTCAAATTACCGGTTGTCGTACCCGCATCGATATGCTAATCTAATTAGCGGATGAAAAAACGTTTAAATATTTTAAAAGTGATTGTTGCAGGCTGGGCCATGCTTTCGGTGCTGATCTCAGGCACATCGGGCATGGTGCTGTGCATCGGAACGGATGGGCATGTGGCGATTGAGCCAGCGCACCATGACACGTGTCATAACGCATGCGAAACCACAAACAAACACCGACCCCCGGAACCATTGATCAAAGAGCACGCAGGTGCACACGATTGCAACAGTTGTATTGATCTGGCTCTATCCCTCGATCACGCCCTCCACAGCACCGCTCCCAACACGACATCGCGCTCAATTACGAAGTTACTCAAGAATGCTACAACAACACTGATTCATCCTCTAAAAACTGCCGAGACATCCATTCAACATTTGACCTGCGGCATGACCGCTCGCCCGTCGCCTCACCTGCACGTGCAGCGCGTGACGATACTGCGAACCTGATCAGCATCCCCCTGTATCGGCGATAACCAAAATTCACGACCTCTTTGTCTGGAATTTTAGCTGCCGCCCCTACCCCCCCCTGTGTTGCTACAACAGGACACAACCCTTCATAACGGTTCAAACGGAGAAGACGATGATAGAAAGACACGATGCAACCATTGCCCTGCTCGCTATCTGCATAGCAGCGGGATCAGGGTGCGCCACGAGTACACAATACGCGAACCCTCACGACACGCAATTGACTCCCGAGCAGTACGCAACAGCCAAACAGGAAAAGCCTACCGCTGAGACAGCGCAGGAACCACTTGAACACACAGATCAGATCAATCTGTCGCAAGCTCTGCAGCTCGCCCTCGCCAGAAGCCCCAAGCTCATAGCAGAAGAACACCGAATTCAGGCTTCCCGAGCTCTGGCAAAACAGGCTGGTTTCCTGCCCAACCCCATAATCAAAGCCGAAGTCGAGGAGTACGACAGGGACGGAGCGGGATTTGATTCCTCGGAAACAGTCCTCGCACTGGTTCAGGAAATTGAACTTGGCGGTAAACGCAAGTGGCGCACGCACCAGGCTGACATCAATGCCCGCTTGGCCCAGTGGGACTACAAATCAGCTCGCCTTGATGTCATCGCGGAGACCCGACAGCGGTCAGCCATACTCATCGCCGCACAACAGCGAATGACCTTGGCACTGGATGCCGTAAAACTCGCAGAAAGCGTTCGCGATGCGGCACAAGAGCGCGTCAACGCAGGCAAAGAGCCTCCGCTGCAAGCAACAAAGACTGCTGCGGCACTGGAACTTACCCGACTGGATATCGCTGCAGCGCGCGACAATCTGAAATCCGCGCGCATCAGGCTGGCACAAATGTGGGGCGCACAGGAACCCCATTTTACGCGCATGTCGGGAGAGATCGAGACGATTCCAGATGCTATTCCCGACCTACAGGCTCTGCGGGAGAAGCTGGATGCCAACCCGGAACTGGCTCGTCTGAACGCTGAACAGGAGAAGCTGGAAGCCAATCTGGCCGCCGCCAAGGCGGCACGCGTGCCCAACGTAAAAGCATCGATCGCCTTGCAAAGCTACGAAGAAGACGGAACCGATGCAATGGCATTCGGGATCGCAGCCCCGCTGCCACTCTTCAATCGCAATCAGGGACATATTGCCGCCGCCAAACATACACTGGACGGGGCAAACGCTCAGCGCATCGCCGTCCGAGGCTGGCTGACCACCGACCTGACTGAGGGTCACACAAAACTCAGCATAGCACACCGGCGTGCTCGAACACTGACCCAAACCGTTATCCCTGCCATGGAGAGTGCCTTCACCGCCGCGCGAGACGGCTATCAGCAGGGCAAATTTGGATTCCTGGATATGCTGGACGCACAGCGCGGACTTGTTCAGACCAAAAACTTACTGATCGACGCACTGTCGGACTACCACGCTGCTGCAATCACCATTGAGAGACTCACCGGAGCAGAAATCGAAGAACCCTTGAACGACCAACAGACCATGGAGACACAATGAAAAAAAACACACACATTCAATTAATGATCACGGGAGTAGCCCTGTGGATGTGGACAAGCGGTTCAAGTTTTGCCGCAGAGAACCACCCGCACGATTCCCACGAAGAACATCCACACACTTCTTATGAACATGTAGACCACAACAATGCGCCACGACGCATCCCCGTCACACAGGAACAAGTTAAGCGCCTTGGCATAAAGATAGCGTACGCTGTCCGCGGATCCGTTCACAGAGAGATTCGAGTGCCAGGAGAAATCAAAATCAATTCGGATCGAGTGGCACACGTCGTACCGCGAGCAAAAGGAATCGTACGAGAGGTAAAGAAAACACTCGGCGATCGCGTACAAACCAATGATGTTCTGGCATGGATCGAAAGCGATGAGCTCGCAAATGCCAAGTTGAACTTCTACGAAAAGAAATCCGAAGTCGGCTGCTGCGCCATCAAGCTGCCTCGTGCCAAGGCGATCTTTGAAAACGTGATCAAACTCATCGCACTACTCAAAACAGAAGCCACCAGCGAAGCCATCCATAAACTGGACAGCCTGGAAATGGGCGCATATCGGGGGCAACTGCTTTCGGCCTATACAGCCTTCCTGGCCGCACGAACCACCTACGAGCAGGAAGCACGACTACACGACAAAAAAATCAGCAGCGACAGGGAACGCCTGATCGCCGAAACCACACTGAGACAAACCCAAGCCCACTTTGCTGCGGCCATGGACACGGCGCGCTACGAAACGCTGATCGCATATACCGAAGCCATTCAGGAGAATCAACTGGCGGGATTCAACGCCAGTGCCGCTGAAAAACAATTGCGTCTAAAAGGGGCTGATGACGAGGCCGTAAAGAAAGTGGAAGCCCTGATTCCCGAAACGACGAGCCTTGAGCCATGCGTTTGCGACGACCCAAACTGCGGGAAAGATCCGCTCGCACCCGTCGCCGACACCCTGGGAAAAGACCGTCGCTTCGCATGGTACGCATTACGAGCTCCCTTTAACGGAACCTTAATCAAGAAACATATTGTGATGGGCGAGTCCATCGATGAATCCGCCGAGGTTTTCACCATTGCAGATCTAACGAGCGTCTGGGTAGACCTGGCGATCAGTCAGGATGCGATCGGATCAATACAGGAAGAACAACTCGTCACCATCTATCTACCTGACGGCAGTACGACGAAAACGACCATTACCTTCATTTCACCCATTGTCGCTTCCGACACGCGTACCGCATTGGCACGCGCCATCGTGCGTAATTCCGAGGAAAAACTCCGCCCCGGAACTTTTGTTGACGCAGCCATACTCATACCCTCCCGGGAAGAGGCCGTTATCGTACCTGAAGCGAGTGTGCAATTGGTGAATGATCACCCCTGCGTGTTCGTGTGGGGCAAGGCCGACTTTGAACTGCGCGAAGTCACAACCGGCATAACGGATGGCAAAACGATAGAAATTCTCAAAGGCTTACACGTCGGAGAAAAGGTTGCCACCGTAAATGCCTTCCACTTGAAGGCAGAATACATCAAGTCGGCAGCAGGTGAACGCGGCGCACACGCAGGGCATTCACACTGATCCACGGAGAATCGACCATGATTGAAAAGATTATACATATTGGATTAAAGCACAAGCTGCTCGCAGTCATCACAACCGTAGTGGTCTGCACCCTGGGTGTCTCCGCACTCTCCAGACTCTCCATCGATGCATTCCCGGACATCAGTCCCAACCTCGTTCAGGTCTTTGCGGAAGTTGACGGAATGGCTCCCGAGGAAGTCGAGCAGCTTGTAACACGCCCTGCGGAAACGGCAATGCGCAGCATTCCAGGCGTGCAGAAAATTCGTTCTCTGTCCTCGCTTGGATTATCAACCGTCAACGTCTACTTCGAAGACGATATTGACATCTACCGTGCCAGACAGCTCGTCTCAGAACGTCTCAAACAAGCAGAAGAAGGTATTCCGGAAGGCGTGGATATGCCGCATGGACTTGAAATGGGGCCAGTGGCCAGCGGCATGGGTAAGATCCTTGCCTATTATCTTGAAGCCGAAAACCGTGACATTACGGAAGTTCGGACTCTGCACGAATGGATCATCAAACGCGGCATTGAAACCGTACCTGGCGTCGCCAAAGTCATCAGCCAGGGAGGATTCATCCGTCAATACGAAGTGGCGCTTTCACCCGAAAATTTACTCTCTCACGGTCTCACCGTCTCAGACGTCAGTAAGGCCATAGAACTGAATAATGCAAACGTCGGTGCCGGCATCATCACGCGAGGCAGCGAGGAGCTCATTGTGCGTACGCTGGGTCGCGTCAGCAGCGTCGGAGAAATTGCCAACACGGTCGTCAAAACCATCGATGCAAAACCAGTGCTCGTAAAAGACCTGGGCACCGTCAACCTGGGACAGGCTTTCCGCAGGGGCGTGGCCATTCTGGACGGCAAACAGGAAGTGGTTCTGGGTGGGGTGTACAAACTGCACCGCGCGAATTCATTCGCCGTAATCAAAGATCTCCGTGCCCGCATTGGCGAGCTCAACGAGACCCTTCCTGAAAACGTCAAGATTATACCCTATTATGACCAGGCGGACCTCGTGGCCGACAGCATCCGAACGGTCCGCAACGCGCTGCTGCTCGGCCTGTTCCTTGTGTCCGTGGTGGCATTTCTGTTTCTGGGAAACCTGAGAAATGCATTCATCATGGTTTGCTCGCTTCCTTTCGCACTGCTGTTCGGAATCGTGCTCATGGAACGAAGCGGAATCCCGGGAGACCTCATTTCATTCGGGGGGATGGCCATCGCGCTTGGCATGATCATTGATGCAAGCATCATCATGGTCGAAAAGCTCCAGACTGCCGCCGGCACCAAAAAAGGACAACGCGAGAGCGAAAGCCAAATTTTGAAAGCCGCTCAGGAAGTCGGACGTCCGATTGTGTTTGCCGTAGCGGTGATCGCGGTCGTCTTTCTACCCATCTTCACACTTGGTGAAATCGAGGGGAAAATGTTCAAACCGCTGGCATTTGCGGTCGTCGCAACCATGGGAGGCTCCCTTCTCTACGCACTTCTGGTCGCGCCTATTTTCTTCCGTCTACTGCACCGCACGGACCACAGGCGTGCTGGGCGTGGACCGGGAGAGGTCTTAACCCGACTGCTGAATGGCTATGAGAAGATGGTCAACAGAACACTCAAACATCCCTTCGCCTTAAACGGCATACTTCTGGTGCTTCTGGGATGCGGCATAATGGGATTCGCACATTTAGGCAGAGAGTTCGTGCCCACTTTGCAGGAAGGCACCATCAACTGCTACGCCTACATGAACCCGAACATTTCTTTGGAGGAGATCAAGTCAATCTGCTCGGACATTTCAGAAATCGCTACGGACGTTCCCGAGATTAAAAACATCATCGCGGACATCGGTTACGGGGAAGTCGGTCCGCACATGCACCACACAAACTACGGGTGCATCACCATCACCCTGAAGCCCCGGCGATTCGGGAGCAGATCCAGAACCCAACAGGAAGTCGTTGCCGTTCTCGAAGATCGCCTGGATGAATTCCTTGGCGTCGCCATCGGCTTCTCTCAGCCCATTGCACACGAAGTGGACGGCCTGATCGCCGGATCCGGAGCGCAAGTCGTCATGAAAATCTTCGGCGACGACATGGATCAGCTGAAAACGCTGGCTGGCGAAATAGAACACATCGTAGCAGAGGTTGATGGCGTTGCCGATCTACGAGTGGAACAAACAGACGGACAGACTCAGGTACAGGTCATTTTAAACACTGAGCATCTGGCCCGCTACGGGCTCAACAAGCACGAAGTTCAAGCCCTCGTCCACCAGGCTCTTACAGGGGATGTCGTCGGCGATGTATTCGAGGGAGAAATGTCATCACGAATCCTGGTACGTCTGGATAAACGCTACCAGGAAGACAACGAAGCTATTGGCAACTTACTGATTCTCACACCATCCGGATCACACGTCCCGCTAAGCACTCTGGCCGAGATTAAAACGGTGACCGGTCTGCGGCAAATCAGCAGAGAAAATACCCAGCGCTACATCTCAGTACAATGCAACGTCCGCGGCCGCGATGTCGGAACCTTTGTGAGAGATGCGCAAACCGCAGTTTCACAAGCGGATATACTTCCAACGGGATACAGGGTGGCATGGGGTGGACAATTCGAACTACAGCAAGCCGCAAACCGCAGGCTGGCAGTCGTCATCCCCATCACGCTGGCTCTGGTACTCAGCATGCTCTACGGTCTCTTTGGGTCTATCCGGCTCGCTTTGCTCATTATGCTGAATGTGCCTCTGGCATTAGTCGGCGGAGTACTGGCACTGGCAGCCTTTGGTGAGAACATCAGCATTCCTTCCTCCATCGGATTCATCGCACTTTTCGGGATTGCTCTGACTGATGGTGTTGTACTGATATCACGATTTGAACGGCTTCGCCAGGAAGGTACGTCCTTGCTGACTGCCGTACTATCCGGGTGCCGATCAAAATTCAGACCCGTTCTCATGACCACGGTCACCACCGCACTGGGGCTGCTGCCATTGATCATCGCGACCGGCACCGGTTCAGAAGTGCAACGTCCCCTGGCTATCGTGGTTGTCTTTGGCCTTGCCACATCAACCGTCGTGACGCTATTTGTCATCCCCGCTGCATATATTTGGATCGAGAAACACTGGAAACGCCAACCTGGCATAGAAAACACAACAACGGGAGAAGAGATATGAAGAGCATGCTTGCATTACTCATCATCGCAGGCCTTTGCGTAGGCTGCGGCAACACAGAATCAGCCAAACCAGAGATCACCGAACAAAAGAGTGAAAACACGTCAACAAACTGGGAGCCGGAAATGGCTAAAGAGGCGACGGCTACCTGCCCTGCTGGCGAGCACGATCACGACAGTCATGAAGGGCATGATCACTAATACCGATAAAGAATCTGCCGGACTCCATGGTTCAGCCAGAGGCTATCTGGAGTCCGGTCGGTATCAATGGGATGCCTGAAGTCGTATATCACAAACCCAATCCGCAATACGAAACTCTAGGCATGCAGGCTCATGTCTCCAGCACTGTAGACAAACAGCACGTTGGGCAAATCTGCTGCGAGAAACTCTAAACGGGAGACAAAGCCGTCCTCCTGTTCACGCGGGTCCGCCATCCCAAGCATGACCAAAGAAGCGCGTGCACTCTGAGCACGTACGACCTGGGCAAAATCTTCGCCGACCACGACGACGCCCTCGGCAGGAATCCGAACCTCTTCGGACAGCTTGCGCAAATGTGTGAGCGTCTCTTCGCGCCCTGTCTCCGAAGGCAACATACGAATCAACCGCACCTTTCGACCACGCATGTCAGGATCACGGCACAGCACGTAGGCAAGCAGTAGCATCAAATGCCCATTAGCCCCCTTGCCCTGCCACCATACATCCACGGTGCCGGATCGAATATCCCATATATCTTCGGGCGGTTCCAGACAACGCAGGACCGCCATGCTCCTTCCCAATCGCACAACCGTACGCAAATTGGCTTCAAAGTCAGCCCTCTTACCGGGATCAGTATTCCATCCCAAAAGCACCATATTCGGGCGCAGCGCGCCCACGCCACAACACTGAATCAGCGAGGAGATCCCGGCCGTCAACTCCGGAGCAATCGTAACCACAGGAAACGCTTCCAACTCATTGTCGGCAATCAGCTTGCGCAGCGCGGGTTGCACTTTGACATGACGCTCCAGCAGCTCATCCGCATCACCCACCAGAACATGCCCCAGCATCAACAACCCGTGCTTGCCTGCCAGACGGCGCCCATACACAGCAATATACAAGCGATCCGCACTTCCACCGCCCATCACCAGAATGGCCGGTCGCCAATTCTTGGCATGGTACTCCTCTTCCTCCAGCATCAGCAAGTTTCGTCGAGCACGCTCAAACATCGTTCCGCTGGCCACATCTCCCCACGTCACCTGCAGTTCCTGACGTCGCAGATACGCATAGATACCGCCCATGGTGATCACGGCCACAACGGCCCACAAAGCATTGATCAGAAACATGACACCGCCGCAAAGCACCGCCCCGGCCAACGACAGCACCCAATGACACCAGCGAAACGTCGGACGATAGCTGGGGTTTCCACTGAAAGCTTCGAAAAAAGTCGCCAGGTTGATTGCACCGTAGGTAATCATGAAAAACATCGTAATCACCGGGGCAATCGCATTGAGGTCCCCGAGCATGATACCACTCTGGGCGATTGCAAAAGAAACCACGGTTGCACGACGCGGTTCCGAAGCCGGGCCGCTACCCTTTCCGAAAGGTTTCAGAAATGGCAATACCTTGTCGCGCCCCAGAGCCTGCAATATTCGTGGAGCCCCCATCATACTGCCCAGGGCCGAAGAAAGTGTGGCCGCAAACACGCCCACCACAATCAATAATGGAACCAGCGCATTCGTCGATACAATCATTGAATCGGTTTTCAATGCTTCACGTGAGGACGAAGCTCCAAGAAGCACGGCAACCCCCAGGTAGACCAGCCCCGTGAACAGGATTGCCAACAACGTGCCACGCGGAATGGAACGACCCGGATTTTTCAGGTCGCCCGACATGTTGGCACCTGCCATGATGCCCGTCACCGCAGGGAAGAACAATGCAAACATGATCCAGTAACTCTGCCCGGGCTCGTAGCTCTGGTTCCAGTTTGCTGCCAGCAACGCGGAATCCCAAAGCCTTAACGCCCCGAGTGCAAACGATGTGATCGCCAGCATCAAAGCTCCCAAAATCACATATTGCACCTTGATCGCCCACCCGGCGCCAATAAACACGCAAACAAAGACAACCACATTCACGACAGTCGCTAACACGCGGGGCGCAGCAGCAAGATCCGGTACAATGGCGATGAGAGCCTCAGTGAAACCCATGACATAGAGAGCCACCGCGATCGCCTGCGACACATAGAACACCACGCCGATCGCACCACCGAACTCAATGCCAAGGGAGCGACTGATCAAATAATATGCACCGCCTCCCTTTACCCGCGTATTCGTCGCGGCCGCAGACAGCGACAACGCCGTCAGCACCGTAATGAGCTTGGCGGTTAACACAATGCAAATCGCTCGCAGCACACCGGCATTGCCGACGACCTGACCGAAGCGCAGAAACATAATGACGCCAAGGATCGTCAGCGTACAGGGAGTAAACACGCCGCCAAAAGTTCCGAAGCGCGCCGCCTTGGACTGTGTTGCGCTTTGCTGTGCCATAACACACACTTCCTTTCGCGCAGTTGCCGATGCCTATTTTCGCCAGAAACTCGGCAAAAGCACAATCAATACCGTGTAGAGCTCCAGTCGCCCCAGCAGCATAAACACGGTCAACAACACCTGACCGGGCGCGGGAATAGCCGCATAGTTCTGCACCGCACCCACGCCACCCAACCCGGGACCAATGTTTCCGAGCGTGGCGATAACGGACGACAACGCCGTCTGCAAATCCGGTGTAAAGAATGTCATGATCAACGTCCCCATGGCAAACACCAAGACAAAGACGATAAAGAATGCTGAGATGTGTGATATCACTTCCGGTGACACCGGCACACGCCCGATTTTGACCTTCAGCACGGCCTGCGGTTGCATAAACAGCCGTACTTCACGAAGCACCTTCTTCACGACCACAAAGATGCGGATGTTCTTCATCCCGCCACCGGTCGAACCCGCACAACCACCGACAAACATCAACAGTATCAGAACCACCTTGGAGGCCCCCGGCCACACGTCAAAATTCTCGGTACAGAATCCCGTCGTGGTCATAATAGAGGTCGACTGAAAAAATGCCGCGCGCACAGCCTCGCCGAAAGAGGAATACACCGAGCCATGTATATTCCAGACAATCACCGCTGTCGCGGTCAGCCATACGCCCAGGTAAAACCTGAATTCCGGATCACGAAAATAGCAGAGCGGCTGCCCGGTTAACGCACGATAATTTAACGCAAAGTTCGTGCCTGCCAAAAACATAAAAACGATAATTACGGTCTCAATATAAACACTGTTGTATGCAGCGACGCTGGCGCTCCGGGTCGAAAACCCACCCGTAGCCATCGTCGCGAATGCGTGACAGAAGGCATCGAACCAGTTCATCCCACCCAGACGCAACAATCCGGCTTCGGCCACGCAAAGCAACACGTATACCCCCCACAGCAATTTCGCCGTCGTGGCAATGCGAGGGGTAAGCCGATCCTTCGAGGGTCCCGGCATCTCCGCACGATAAATCTGCATCCCGCCCACTCCAAGGAATGGAAGAATGGCCACACACAGAACCAGCACACCCATGCCACCGAAGAAATGCGTCATGGCACGCCAGAACATCACCCCGCACGGAATGGCCTCAAGATCGGACAGGACCGAAGCCCCGGTCGTCGTAAACCCAGACATGGTCTCAAACACGGCTGCAACAGGGTTGACGATGACCCCCGTCAACAGATAGGGCAACGCCCCGAAACTCGCCGCCATAATCCAGCCCAGCGCAACAATTCCAAATCCATCTCGACGTGACAGGTCCACAGGTCCACGCGTGCCGGCAAACAGCAGGGCACCGGCAACCACTACAATCCCGGCGGACTCAAGCAACCCCACTTGCGTGTGCACCGGATCACCGCAAAACCACGCAATCCATGCACAGAATGCAATGGCCAGGCCCAGCACCATAAGCATAACAGATATCAAGTGGAAAACTGGTTTTGGATTCACCCTTCAGACCCTCAACTCTTAAAAGCGCCCTGAACGCGCTCTACATCTTTCGGCAGGGAAAAGATCACCAACTGATCACCTGCCTGAATCACAAGATCACCGGTGGGGACATGAATCTGTTCGTCGCGAAGCACGGTGGCCAATACGCATTCGCCGGGCATTTTAAGACGGTGCACCGGCTTCCCAACCCAGCGATGTCCTTCGCGTATGGCCACATGCAGCAATTCTCCTGGTGCCCGATGCAATTGTGCGGCTGCTTTCACGTGTCGCCCATGCACAAAATGCAAAATCGCATTCACCATGGACTGATGCGGGTTGACCACACGGTCCAACAGTCCCAGGCTTCGAACAACCGGGGCATAATCCGGATTGGCCACCTGCGCCAAACTAAACGCAGCACCCAACTTATGCGCCAGAATGCAACTGATAATATTTAACTCTTCATCCCCCGTAATTGCCACAAAAGCAGTCTCCGGTCCGACACCCGCATTGACCAACATTTCGCGGTCAGACGCATCACCATGCATCACCAGGGTCTTGTGCAATACATCAGAGCATTCTCCCGCACGATCGGCATCCCGCTCAAGCAGGACAACAGGCATGCGCACCCCTTCCAACCGCTGTGCAATATCAAGCCCGAGCCCGCCACCACCCGCCACCACAGTCTTCTCAAAAGCATGGCGACCGGGATACATCCAATCGAGAAAAGATGGCAACGCTTCAGGTCGTGTTGCCACGTAAATATCATCCCCCACCTCAAAATGAGTATTCCCACGCGGCAAACTCAACCGTTCTCCCCGTACCACCGCCACAAACCGAACACTGGCTACCATGGGGTCAGACTGAAACTCGGCAAGTGCTCCCCTCAAGAGCGGACCATCAGCGCGCACCCTGACGCCAACGATCACTAATCGCCCATCCAGAAGTTCCACGGATTCCGTCAATCCCGGATTACACAGAATATCAAAAATCTCCCGACTCACTTCTTCATTCTGGCTGATCATGAGATCCACGCCCAAACTCTTGAAGTCCAGCACCGAGGATCGTGCAAAGGCGGAATTTGTTACGCGTGCGACTTTATGGGGCACTCCGGCAGCGTGCGCAAACTCGCAGGCGAGAATATTGGCCTCGTCCAGGCTCGTCACAGCAACCACGAGATCAGCCTTCGCCACTTCAGCCTTCTCAAGCACATCCGGAGAAGAACCGGAACCCACGACAGTCATTACATCCAGTTGGGCATCCAGGGCGGCAAGCTGCTCGGAGTTATGATCCACCACAACCACATCATGGTCCATCTCGCACAGCTTCAGCGCCAGGTTGTGACCGGTTTTACCTGCCCCCACAATCAAAATTCGCATAAATTACCCCTTACGGTTTCTCTCGCATCAAATCCACCCATGCAAAAAACCCGGAAAAAGAAATGATTTTGTGAGAAACCATACCGACCTGAAGGCCGCATATCAAGGCTGAGGTACGCACGGAGACCATGACAGCCCTCCCTTCACCCTGACAGTACCTAAAGACAATATCCGGCAATAAACCTGTCGGACCCGTCATTTTGCTATCAGCTCTGTAGCATCTCTCGCAAATAGCCCAGAGCTCCCTGTCGCCAGAAACGGTAAACCCTGTACCAACCGGGATGATAGGCATCTCCAAGATAAGCTTTCAAAAAAATATGCATAAAATGCACCCCATCCTCCGGACACACCTTTCGGTCCAGGTTCAATCGCCTGAAATCGCGAAAAAGAAAAAATTGTTTGAATGGTGCAGGATAATATTTTCGGCTGACATGATCCGTATCCACCATGGCTAGCGAAGGAGGAATGGCAGATTCATCAAGCACAAGAATGTTATGTGGCGCTGGATCACCATGCGTGATCCCATGATCATGCAATCGACGACACATCGTCGCCAAAACGCGAATCATGCCTTCGTACGCCTTTCTATTCTCCGGATCAGGGTCACGCTTCCACCGCTCCCGACAGTCTGTCAATGTGTTCTCGTGCGGTTCCCATCGACAAAGATAATACTGCCTAACACGTCCAATCCCTTTATGATAGGTCCACCAAGCCAACGGTGAAGGCGTGTCCACACCCAGACGCTGCAGCAAGAGCGCACCCCGAAATGATGTACGCGCATAATTCCGAAACAAAAGGCTCAGCCGCCGATTCAATTCACGGGAAGTACGTGGGTGAGGACGCACACCAAATCCCTTGAACACAGCCTGCCCTCCCGAAGGCAGCTCAATACGACGAAGATGCGTCCCAAGATTCCCTGACGAAACAGGAGCACCAAGCTCTGACGCAAGAAATTTTTGCGATCGAATCCACTCACCAACCCAGACCGCATCCGGATCTGATTTCAGGATCTCATATCGTCCTTTACCGTAATATCCGCTGTCCACATCATCTTTGCCAACGTTTTTCATTGCGAGACCTTCTATCATAGGGCACGCGCATTGGCAACATCGCGGATTAAGGACGATTCTTCGTGAATAATGCGCGTTAAGGTCTTGACGTTTGCACCTACGCAGGTAAAAAGGTGCGCATGTTTACTCACACCGCTATGCTTGGAACACCAAACGGTTTACTGCGAGGTGTCTGACATGAAGGTACTTCAAAGCGGTCTGTCCAACGATCGCACTGAAAATTACGTTCTGAGCGGACTTCATGCCGCCGGTATAGACGTGCATGTCGTGTGTTCTGAAAACTCGATGGGGCATGCACTCTGTAAGGAATTGAGCGTAACACATCATGTCCATGATTTCCAGTCACGCATAGACCGGACGGCCATTCGATTACTGCGTGAAATGATCGCCGAACATGATTACGACATCATTCACTCCTATACAAATCGAGCCTTATCAAATGTCTTGCTAGCTACACGCGGACGCCCCATAAAACATGTGGGGTACAGGGGGACCATGGGGCACCTGAGTCGCTTTGATCCAGCGGCATGGATGACCTATTTCAACCGCCGAGTGGATAAAATCGTCTGTGTGTCCGGTGCTGTTGAGCAATACCTGAAAAACTGCAGAGTCGCAAACCACCGACTCACAACCATTCACAAAGGACATGACCCGGATTGGTATCAACACCATACCTCTGCGTCCCTCGCGGAGTTTGGAATCCCCGAACACGCCTTTGTGATAGGGTTTGTGGGAAATATGCGCCCCGTAAAGGGTGTCGATGTGCTGCTTGAGGCCATCCGACATTTACCGGCAGACAGCCCGATTCATCTCCTGCTTGTCGGCGAAGTGCGGGACCCTCGCGTTGCCCGACTGGCTGGACACCCCGATGTGGCGCCAAGGGTTCATTTCGCTGGATTCCGCACAGACGCACCCGCACTGGCAGGTGCGTGTCAGATTTTGACCATGCCGTCAGTGGATCGCGAAGGTTTACCGAGAGTTCTACTGGAGGGTATGTCGCAGGGCATACCCGCTGTAGTATCCAACGTAGGCGGCATGCCGGAACTCATTGAGCAGGAGATCAGCGGACTCATTGTACCCCCCAGAGATTCACAGGCTTTGGCCGCAGCATTCCAACGCCTGGCGTCGCACCCCAACGAAGTTGAACGTCTTGGCATCGCTGCTCGAGAACGCATCAACGGCCCCTTTCACGTCCGGCACACCCTGGAAAAGACCATCAAGCTCTACACGGAACTCTCTTCATCTCCCACTACTCCGAAAGAATAGGTGACCACATGCAGACTTTCTGGGCTTATGAAGAATGGAGCGCCTCGTGATTAGAGCAGAAGTTGTTACCAAAGCCCGTAAGTTGATGGCGCTTTCTCAAACACGCCTGGCGAAAAGCATCGGAGTCTCCCCGAAAGCTATTCAGAGCTATGAACAAGGCTGGCGTGCAGTGCCCAATCGATTTTTCAGCCAACTGTTTGTCATGCTCAACGAGTTCCACAATCACACCCAGGAAACGCAACCCTGTTGGCGCGTGAAACAGTGCGATAACGAACATCAACAGACCTGCCCCTCCCGCCAAGCCGGAGCTGGCTGCTGCTGCTGGATGCTGGCAGCCAACCACTGCCAGATGATGAACAGCAACGAGAACAATCCCGTTGCCGACTTTACCTCATGCCCTGTCATTGCCCGACTCCTACACGCCCCAAACGAAACCACTCCGACAGTCTGAAACGTTTCTCATTTCTGAGAGCACAACTCATCCAATTTTCAACCCTCGAGATGAATTGCCTCAATTAAAGGCCATTTCTAAAAAAGTATCATAATTGGAATGCTTACTGCTACCACGTTGTGGTACGCTACCTGTAAATTGAGACAACAGACGACCCTGAAAGGATACAACCGATGCAGCTTTCACGAAGGGCTTTTTTCAAGTACTGCGGAGCGGGAGCCGTCACCATCGGTCTGAGTTCAAGCGAACTGGGCCTGCTTCAAGCTGCTCTTGCCTCTACCGGCGCACCGGAAGTGATCTGGCTTAAAGGGAGTTCCTGCGACGGATGTTCTATATCACTACTCAATCGGATTGCCGAGACTGCACCCGCCACAGCGGCGGATGTACTCATTAACAATATCGACCTGACATTCCACACCAACCTGATGACCTTCGCCGGTGAGTCAGCCGTTGCGGTCATGGAACAGGCTTACGCTAAAGGAAACTATGTGCTGGTGGTTGAAGGCGGCATCCCCATGGCATTCAACGGACATGCCTGCATCTCCTACAGTTACAAGGGACAGGAAGTGACTTTCAAGGATGCTGTTCTACGCTATGCAGAACGCGCCAGCCACATCATCTGCGCAGGAACCTGCGCCTCATGGGGCGGAATCCCCGCCGCCGGCAGCAATCCAACGCAAGTGGTTGGTGTCAAATCACTTACCGGGCGAACCACCGTCAACATTTCCGGATGCCCGGCCAATCCCGACTGGATCATCTGGCCGATCGTACAGGTGCTGCTCGGCAATTCTATTCCTCTCGACAGCTCTGGGCGACCCACCGCACTCTACGAAGCGCACAACTACATCCACAAGAGCTGCCCCCGAAAAGAGCGGGACGAAATTGATGACTTCGGCACCGACAATCGCTGCCTGAAACATTTGGGCTGCCGCGGTCCTGAAACGAAAGCAAATTGCCACAACAACTGGAACGGAATCGCAGGTCAGGGAAACTGGTGCATCGGCGTAAACGCACCCTGTCACGGCTGCGTCGAACCAACATTCCCCGGCCCCGAGTCTTTCTTCACAGAGTATGACGATGACTAATCCCACACAGAAAAGGTAATATCATGCCAACGATCATCGCTGCTATCGACCCGGTCACACGCATTGAGGGACACCTGAAAATCGAAGTAACCGTAGACACGGTCAATGGAGCCCAGCAAGTCGTCGATGCAAAAGCAGTCGGCACGCTTTTTCGAGGCTTCGAAAAGATACTGGAAGGCCGAGACCCACGCGATGCCGCAATTATCACTTCACGCATCTGTGGAGTATGCCCCACTTCGCACGCCCAAGCTGCAGTCCTGGGGTTGGATGCAGCTTGCGGAATCACCGCCCCAACCGCAGGGCGCCTGATGCGTAATCTGGTTCATGGGGCCTGTTTCATCGAGTCGCACATTCTTCATTTCTACCTGCTGTCGCTGCTCGACTATGTCTCCGGTCCCGGTATGGCCCCTTGGACCCCAGGCTGGAACGTCGGCAACCGCATTGGAAAAAGAGAGTCCGCCTCTTTTCTCAACCACTATCTTACCGCCATTGAGAAACGCCGCAAAGCCCACGAAATGGGAGCCATATTCGGTGGTCGCCTGCCGCACTCCCCCGCCTATATCAGCGGAGGTTTCACAGCGATTGCCAAGAGTTCCCAAAAAAATGCCTTTGCAACCATACTGAGCGACCTGCGTAATTTCATCGCCAATGTCTACATTCCCGATGCAGAGAGACTGGCATCACTGCATTCCGAATATTATTCTCTCGGTCGCGGACACGCAAACCTGCTCTCTTACGGCGTCTACCGCGAAAACAACTCCGGCTCCGAACTCCTTTTTCACCGCGGACGCTTGCTGAAGGGTTCGCGCGATGTCCTACCGCTCAACACCGCAGGTATCTCGGAACATGTCACCCATTCCTGGTATGATCAAGACACGCACAATCTGAATCCGTCAGGCGGAGACACCGTACCACAACACCCCAAACCCGGAGCGTATTCATGGCTCAAGGCACCGCGCTATGACAACCTTCCATACGAACTCGGCCCCCTGGCCCGCATGTCGATCACGGGCGACTATACCGGCGGAGTCTCCGTAATGGACCGACACATCGCCCGCGCCCATGAGGCGTTGAAAATCGCTGATGCCATGCAGGTTTGGCTGAACGCGCTGCCCGTCGGCGCCAGCGCCTATACCCACTGTTCCGTGCCACAGACAGGCACCGGCATTGGGCTCACAGAAGCACCACGAGGCGCACTGGGCCACTGGGTCGACATCGCAAACCAAAAAGTTTCACACTACCAGATCATTACACCAACCTGCTGGAACGTCTCACCCCGTGACGGCAATGGTGTGCGCGGCGCCCTTGAAGAGGCATTGATCGGCATCCCTGTTGAAAACATCGACGAACCCATCGAAGTGCTGCGCGTCATTCACTCCTTCGACCCATGCCTGGATTGCGCCACACACGTCATGCGCCCCAAAGATAAAACCGTAGTTCGCATCCCTTCAACATCTTTCACCCCACCCATCACCCTGAGATCCAACAATGCACGCACATAAACAATCCATTTTGATCGCAGGACTCGGCAACTTATTGCTGAGCGATGATGGTGTGGGCATTCATGCCGTGCACGAACTGGCCAAACAACCGATGATCGGTGTCACAACAGCCGACATCGGTACGGCGGTCTTCCATGCCATGCACTACCTCGAACACGCGGATCGTGTTCTACTGATTGATGCCGTCAAGGCCGGGGGTAACCCGGGAGACATATATCTCCTCGATGCGGATGATGTACGCGAAGACGGCCCAGCAACCTCCATTCATACGCTCGGAATGCGCTCACTTTCGCGATTAATGCCCGCCCCCCATCAATGCCCGCCCATGACTGTTCTCGGAGTAGAGCCGAAATCTCTTGAGTACGGGATGAAACTCTCGGGCCCTGTCAAAGCGGCCCTACCAAAGGTAATCGAAACCGTAATGAGAACAGTCCATTGCTGGACAAGCCCTCTACAGACCAAGCCCACGATAACGATGGAGCCTGCACCATGCTAAAAAAACACCTTAAGATCCTTCTGGCCGTCAGCATCTGCCTCCCCGCATACGCAGAACTCCGTATGACCGGTGGTGGCATCGGCGGGTACAGCCAAGCCATTGCCATCTCAGAAACTACCCTTTGCATCGGCGAGGGACCCACTCTCTCAATCCTTGACGTTTCCCAACCTGACACCCCACACGTACTGGATCGTCTGCGACTCGTCGGAAGCATTGAATCTCTTTCCATGGACGGCGGGCGGGCATTTGCCGCCTGCGGGCGGCGCGGTGTTCACATTCTAACTCTCGCATCCCCCGGAGGACCCGCAGTTGTCGGCACGATCCCCTCGGCCGCGCACAGCTACGCTGCTTTCGCTGCCGACGATCGTATCTTTCTGGCTGATGGTAGTGCAGGGCTCCGTTTAATTAACATCACCAATCCTTCCACACCAATGCAGGAAGGAACCTTCGCCACCGAGGGTCCCGCCCGCGACATCATCGTGCAAGGCAACGTGGCCTACGTACTCGACTACCACCTCGGCCTACTCATTCTCGACGTATCAGACCCCACTTCTCCAGTCAAACTGAGTTCCGTGGAAAGCCTCCCTTTCGCACGTGACATCCACCTGTCCGGAACCACGATCCTTCTCGTTGACGAAAAGGGCCAGCTCGCACTGATCAACGTTTCAGACCTCAATGCACCCTCCATCATAGGCACAACCAACCTTGCGGGTCCTGCACACGAAATCTGCGCAAAAGGGAACGTTGCTTTTGCCGCTCTGGGGGCCACAGGCGTTCAACCCATCAACATCGCTACGCCATCATCACCCGCACCACTTGCACCCATCACACTCAGCGGTCACGCAACCGCGCTGACAATCTCCGAATTCACAGCATACGTCGCCGCAGGTTTCGGCGGACTACGCGTAGTTGATATCTCAACTCCAGTCCTTACGGAAATTTCAGCGATACAACAAGGCTCACGCGCCTCACAGATCGTAACCCAGGGAGACATCGCGTTTGTTGCGGCGGGTGAAGCCGGCCTGAACATCTACAATCTCACCAACGCGGAACAACCCGTCCGCATCGGAGGCTGCCCAACCGCAGGCAACGCCCGCGACTTGGCCCTTATGGGCAACATTCTATATATCGCCGACGATCTCTACGGCCTGAGCGCCGTAAACGTAACCACCCCGGCAGCGCCCTCTGCCCTGACCACTTCGCTGGACACGACGTTAACCGCCATCAGAACCATCACGGCATCGGAAGACACTCTGGCGGTTTCGGACGGACACCAGATTCAAATCTTCAACGGCCTCGACCCAAAAGGAACGTGCGCTGTCGACGGTCACGTTTTCGACCTCGCATTCAAAGGCGACCTTCTCCTGGCCGCCGCAGGCAACGCAGGCCTCCTGGTCATCGACACAAGCAACACGGCAGCTCCCACCGTAATCGGAACCTATAACACCTCTGGATCCGCCATGGCCGTCACGGTCTCGGCCGGCAACGTTTATGTGGCCGATGACGAAGCCGGAAGCCTGCGGATTGATCTTTCCACCCCCTCTGCACCGGCGCTGGATCAGGCAATCTCAACAGGCGCAGGTGCTCGCGCCATCGCCCTGTCAGCGGACATTGCACTCACAACAGGAGGCAACGCAATGTTGCGCAGCAGCAATCTTGCACCCACCGTGCCGGTCGAGCTGGAAACATTCACTAAGCTCGTTCATGCAATGCAACTGGCTGTATCGGGATCCACCGTTCTGGTCTCAGAAGAGGAAGCTGGTATTGCCATTTTAAGCCTGAACGCCACAGTGGACAACGACAGGGATCAGATGCCTGACAGTTGGGAGCAGCAAATCGCCGATGCCAATCCGGACGACGGCATCGACAACATCACCGATGTGACGAGCGACGATGACTTCGATGGTGACGGACTGATCAACATACACGAATTCATCGCAGGAACAAACCCGACCGACCCCGACTCGACCTTTGCACAAATCGCGCCCGAAGCCAAAACCGGCGAAGGCTTTGCCGTGCAGTGGCACAGCGTTAGCGGCAAGCACTACACCATCCACAAGTCGACCGACCTCATGGAAGGTTTCACCATCCTGGCAACAGATATTTCCGGAGATCCACCCGTCAACAGCTACACCGACACAGCGAGCAGTGGACGCGCTTACTACATGATCACCGTGCAGCCGTAAGCGACATCAGGCTGCGCCGAAGGTCACCATAGCGTCCAGTTCCAGTTCGAAAAGAAGATCGTGTCGGCACACATCGCTATGAGCAATGGCCACAGGAAAATGCGGTAGATCATTCTCCTGACAATACGCCTGCAACAAGGGGGCTTCGGCGTCATCCTTGAAATACGCAATAGCCCGCGTCGTGTCAGACCAGTCCATCCCCCTGGATTCCAGGATGGCTTGAACGACCTCCATGGTCAGAGCCACCTGCTTCATGGTATCATCCAGATGAACCGTTTCTCCTCCCGGTTCAATACTGGCCGTACCGGATATGTACAAGCGCTTGTGACTGGGAGTCTTTACCTCTACAGCCCGACTGAAGGAACTCTTATAATCAATAGCAGGACACTGAAGCGGCGAGGGCACAGCCTGTATTGTAACAGAATCTTCAGCAGGCTTAATTGCAAGAAGACCGGTCACCAGGGCCAGGTCCGCATGATTGGACGTCCCGATACCAGTACTCGCCGGAACCATCTTCTCGAACACGCCGCGTTCCTTGAAAAACTGCGTCCGCACCTCGTTGAAATCGTCATACCATTCCAGAAGATCGTCCAGATAGATCCATGTCCGGACAATATCGGAAAACTCCATGCCGACCGCGCGAAGAGTTTCCTCCATCCGTTCAAAGGTTTCCCGCGTCTGCTCTTTCCGGGATGCCTTCATGCTGGAGGAATGGATATTCCCGAGCATGCAGTATTTCACGCCCTCGTGTTCGAACACAGATCCGACATCCTGGTCATCTATACGAATGGGTTGTACATCTACGCCGGATACAGCAAAAACCTGCGTGCCTGTCAGATGCGTACCCGAGCACTGATCCCCCTGTAGCCACGTCACAGGCCACGTCACAGGCCCACAGGCACGCTCCAGCGCCTGCATGCCCTCTTCATGGAACTCACAACCACCGAAAACATACTGACCGATAATCGTCGCATTCGTTTCCCGTAGCTGCTTAGCCACATTCTCAAACATGGAAAAAGAAGTGCCATCACCATTAGGATGAGCGGTAATATAATGCTCAGCGTAGCCGGGCGTTGTCAGGGAGACTGAGTCAAGCTCCCCTATTCTGCTTGTCTTTAATATCATCGTCATATCTTTCAATTATTATCTTTCTGAAATGTCTCTTAAAATCTCAATATTCTTTTCTTTTCAGGGTTCCATCTTATCGGAGTAAAGCCGAAACAAAATCACAACAAATCGAACAGGACAGATTCGTCAAAGGAGCATCTCAACAGTACATGAAGAAAGCAGTAGCGACGGCGGTGCCGTTGCATTCTGGCTCAGAGAGACACCCGTTCTTACAAACGGATACATATACCGTATTCCACGAGAAGCAATATCGCTCCACGGGACAACACCAGCAACGCGATCCTCCTCATACTGCGAATTAACGGTGGCACAAGAAACGCTGGATATATCCGTACATGTGTGACTGTGAGCACCGCTCACCGACTCCTGTAGAGCTGCCTCCTGATTATCTACGCAACTCATTGAATGCGCACAATGAACACCGTCATAACTGTACTGAACCGCAATACGGCCATCGGACTCGTAGCAAAGAACCGAACAAGGACCCGTCACTTGCGACAGAAGAGAAAAGACCAACAACGTCCAGAACGCCGTCACCGTCACCAATCTGTTATTCCGAGCCATAATCATGACAAATCTCTATTTCACTACGACAAAGACTAGTTCCCCGAGGAGGACTTTTCAAGGGATCACATAGCATTATGTCGACATCTTTTGGCTAAAAGAGACATCTAAAACCCATTAAGGTGTTCCGAAGCCACTTTTAAGCCCTCAACCGACCGAATAGTAACACATCGACAACGTGGAGCATAGCCTGCGCCAAACCGTTCGCGTCATCACACACGCTTAAAGTGACTGGAGGTCGCGTTCAAATGCGAGTCGTCGATTCAGGTAGGCGCGACCATAACCCGTTTTCAACTGCTTCTCCCGTTTGCGCGCTTCAGCAAGCGATCTACAAGCTTCAGCATAGACCAACTCGAAGCCATGCATGCTGGTCGTGCGCCCACCGGCCTTCTCTCTATGTTGCTTCAGGCGGCGATGCAGATCATCGGTAGAACCAATGTACCACTCACCATTTGAAAGAAATAGAACATACGTGTAAGCGAAAGAAGGGAAGAGAACCTGATCTGCCATCTTTAATGGTACACCCGGTGGGGTTCGAACCCACAACCTTCGCCTCCGGAGGGCGACACTCTATCCGATTGAGCTACGGGTGCACATTTCTATATTATATGGTTAAAATTACTCTATCCAACCCGCCTGCATCGCTATGCGAAGCATTGCGGGCAGGTTGAGCTACGGGTGCACATTTCTATATTATATGGTTAAAATTACTCTATCCAACCCGCCTGCATCGCTATGCGAAGCATTGCGGGCAGGTTGAGCTACGGGTGCATATGCTTGAATTGCGTAGGGCTCAGCCGTTACGCGCTTCAAAGTCTTTCATAAACGCGACTAACGCGTCAACCCCTTCCGGCGGGAAGGCATTATATATCGAGGCACGCAAACCACCCACAGAACGATGCCCCTTAAGCCCCTTAAGCCCTGCGGCATCAGCTTCCTTAATAAGCAAAGCTTCAAGCTCCTCCGTGGGCAACCGGAACGTGACGTTCATATCGGAGCGAAACTCAGGTAACGCGGTGCCGCGATAGAAGTCAGATCCATCAATTGCCGCATAGAGTCGACCCGCTTTTTCTACATTCTGGGAAAAGATATTGTCACGCCCCTCTTTCTTTATCCAACGCGTGACCAACATAATCATGTAAATCGTAAAGCAGGGACAAGTATTGAACATTGAATTGCCATCGATATGCGTCGAATATTTCAAGATAGTCGGAACATTCTCAGGGCACCGCTCGGCCAGGTCCTTGCGCAAAATCACAATACCGACACCAGCCGGCCCGAGGTTTTTCTGAGCCCCTGCGTAAATCATACCGAACTTCGACACATCCACCTTGCGCGACAGAATATCAGAAGACATATCACAGATCAGCGGTGCATCCGTTGCAGGAAACACCTTCATCTGAGCCCCCGAAATCGTTTCATTCGACGTACAATGCAAATACGCCGCACCCTCAGTGAGAGACAGTTCATCGGCCACAGGCATCCGCGTGGGAATATCCGACCCGCAATCTGCCGCAATATTCACGTTGCCCAGATTCTTCCCTTCCTTGATCGCCTTCTTAGCCCAAGCTCCCGAGTTGATATAATCGGCGGTCTGACCTTCGCCCATAAAATTCATGGGTATCATGGCGAACTGCATGCTGGCGCCACCCTGTACGAACAACACCGAATACTCCTCGGGAATTTCCATAAGCTCGCGAATATTTAAAATGGCTTCCTCGTGTACCTCGGAATAAGCCTTACCACGATGACTGCTTTCCATAATGGACATGCCCGTGCCTTCATAATCCAACAATTGCGCCTGGGCATCCTTCAGAGCATCAACGGGTAGCACGGCAGGGCCGGCTGAGAAATTATAACAACGTGCCATTTCTGAGTCCTCCATAATTCCCGCCTCATGCGAGAGTACTTCCTTCAAAACAGGGACCGCAGACTCTAGCGAACAGCACCTGCGGAGTCAATAGAGTTTGATATATTAGCGTTCCTTCTCTCCACAGCTCGCAACTTCAGTGCTTCACCCCAGAAAAAGGTATGTTTCTTGCTTATTATTATCAATGTCACCACTTGCTATCGTCAAAAAAAAGGAGTACATAATTTAAGGTCAAAAACGTTTACGAAAACCTTGTCGATAAGTTTTTTTTTTGCGATGATCACTTAGCTACATATTGGAGGGTTTAATATGAGATCGGATTCCTTTCTTCTACTTATGCGTACTGTTCTATGCTCACTTCTCATCATTGCGTTCATCGGATGCGAGGACGACAGCGCACACACGCCTGATGTTAATTCGCAGAACCCGGCTGATCGCGGCAACCTGACCGGACCGGCTGACCCGGTAATTATTATCGAACCTTTGGTGCTTACGCCTGAATCAACCGAACTGGACGACAATGGTGACATGGCCTCATTTGTCGCATCAGGCGGCGTGCCACCCTATACGTGGAGTGTTCAAGATGTCTTTCGCGGCAGTGTCGTCGATTCCGGGGGCGCAGGCGCCGTTTATCAGCGTAGTGCTGCTGGCGACAACTCCGTAATTGTGGAAGACAGCCAGCAACCTGCACAAAAGACGTTTGCCGTCATTATGCAGCCATAGAAATAATACTAATAAAGCAAGAGGAGGGAGCCATGTCTGCCCTGTCCCGTTTGCGCTTTTCGAAATCCCTGTTCGCAGCAGCCCTTTGTATAGTCGTGCTATGCTCCGTAGGACTGCCCAATGCCCACGCACAGCTATTCGGTACGATTGTTGGCGGAGTAGAGAACGAATCAACGTGGAAGAACTCTCTCACTAATGTGCCCCCACACTTTCCTGTTGTATGGAGAATTCGGTGCACCGACTGAGACCGAGGGACGCGTTATGCTGGGCATTTATCTCGGCGAACAAATCGGCGAAAGTCCCATTGCCACCCTGTATTTGGCTCCAACGAACATCTTCAACCTGATTCCCTTACCGCTGGGAGCGACAAACTGGACCTTTGAAACCGACGAATTGACCGTGGGGCAAACCTACACCTTAGCTGCATGGATCGACGGTAACAACAACCGTATCTATGATGAAGGCGAACCGATCGGCTTCAATTTTCAAGGACCCGTACAACTCTCATCAACCATTGGAACCGCATTCCTCACCATCACAGATGACAGCGACAATGATAATCTGGATGACTGGTGGGAAATCCACTGGTTCGGGAACCTGAACCAGGACGCCTTCATGGACTACGACAATGATGGCCTTTCAAACCTGGAAGAACTCAACCTGATCGAAGGTCCACTCCCGAATCTGGAACCCAACAACTGGGATTCCGACGGCGACGAAATGGATGACGGCTGGGAACTGAACAACAATCTCGACCCCACCAGCTCCACTGGAGACGATGGCGCTACGGGCGATCCTGACGGCGATACGCTCAACAACCTGTTCGAATACCGTGGCCCGGACGGCATCGGCCCAAAGGCCGAAAGTTTTTTTGGAACGGCAATGGATACGGGCTCCTCAGATACCATGAACCCACAATCGTCCGACACTGATGACGATGCCGTAGCCGACAATGTTGAGGTGCTGCAGGACCTGACTCACCCGGCGCATTCAATGAATAGCACCAACTACCACCCCCGCAGCATGAGCATGGCAGTGAACGGCAGTAACGGAATCGACCTGACCGATCCGACATGGGGAACCGACCTCTTTGCGTTTGGAAAAGGTGCAGGCACAGTAGAATTCTGGATCTATCCGGAAAGCAATACCACCGATGGCTTGATTTACTACTTCCCTACGGCCACTAACGGTGATGACCACTTCCGCATTTCCCTGACTGATGGACGACCGATGATGGAAATGCTGACAGGAAGTAACGTTTTTGCATACGTCGGCGGCGATCTTGACTCTGTGGAACAACTCCCTGTCAACACATGGTCGCACGTAGCATTCGTCTGGTCTCCAGCCAACAACAGCCTTGAGCTGTATGTGGACGCCGTCTTGTTAATTGCGCGTAAGACCTTCATCAAACCAGACATGGTGAAGGGACCCCCCAGAATCTGTGATGGCTTCGATTCAGGCTACATTGACGAGCTGCGAGTATGGGACTATGCCCGTACGGCTTCAGACATTGACCACTGGTCAGGTCGCATCTATCCGGCCCCCGGCTATGTACAGGTTGAGACCCGCAGATACGATGGAAACATCATGCAAAATTATGAGTACGGCTTTCCTCTGATCGCATACTATCGCTTTGATGATGCCGGGGAGACCATTGAAAACTACGCCCACCTGAACGATACGAACTACGCGCTGGCTTCCGCTGCTGCTGCTGCAGTGTCAGACTCCACTGCCGCACGCATTATCGGCTCAGACGACGCGGACGGTGACGGCGTCCCCGAATGGTGGGTGTCTCTGCACAACATGGAGAAATACCCTGAATACTACAGCACGCGCTGGGGACCTTTCTACATTCCCTGTACAGAAGACCCTCTTGCCATTCAGGATTTCGAATATTTCAGGTCGTTCATCGCCTATGCATCCGCTGGAAACGGCACGGCATGGTTTGATGACCCCGATGATCCCCGTGCAAAATTTCATACACCAAAGAGTCAATTGGACTTTGACGAAGGGGTATACTCTACTTACATGAAGTATATCTACATTCATGACCAACCGCTGGAATGCAAAATCGAACTGTTTACCCCAGGCATGGTATCGACCATCCTCTACGTCAATGGCACCCAGATCACCACCGAGGGCGCAGTCGAAAACCAACTGCAAACACACGAAATTGCTCCCTTTATGAAACTGGGACGCAACATGATTTATGTGGAATGCGAAAGCGAGTTCGAACTGAGAACAAGCCCTGCATCACGATTTGGCACCTTTCAGGAATACCGCGATGCGGACCCGTACATTTCAGAGTTCATAGACTGTGGCAACAATTCCTATCAATTCAAACATGCTGTCGGCAAGTTTGACGCACGCCTGGTATGCAACGGACAAAGCGCCATTATTCGTGGCGATGAAAGCCGCGCTGATCCACGCGCTGTCTGGCATTGCCAAACATGGTCAACCGGAACCGAAAACTTTGGAGGCTACCACCCCATTCCTGACGAAGAGCTCCGTTACCTGCCCGGCAACCAGGACTACGGCGTCCCCGCTAATGCAGAGCGCGACAACAACCCGCTGAATCCAAGCGTGGCAGACGACAATCTGGATCTCTTCTACGAATTCATCGCCGGAACCAACCCACGCGACAAAGACTCCGACAACAACGGCATTCCCGATGGCGCCGAGGATTTCGATGGCGACGGACTTGTCAACAGTGACGAACAAACATACGGATCCAGCCCCTGGTTGGCAGACACTGACGATGACGGTCTGATCGATGGTCAAGATACCGGCTCAAGCGGTCACCCCTCGGAATCCCTCAGCCCGATTAAGAACCTTTCATTCTGTTTCGGCGGGTCTCAGGATGATTTCCTGGAAATTCCTAAGAATTACCGCTTTGCACTGGAAAAATGGACCATCGAAGCGTGGGTAAAACTCGACGCGAATGAGACCGATGGCGGCATCATTGTTCAACGCATGGTCAACACCAATGCCGTCAACTATGAATTGGGGCTGAACACGAATAATGTACCCTACGTGCGCTTTGTCCCAAACTTCGGACTGCCCGAAGCACTGCTTGAAGCACCTATGGCCCTGACCACCGGCACATGGACCCACGTGGCAGCCTCCTACTACAGCGGCGATCTGAACATCTTCGTAGGCGGCACCAATGTGGGCTCACTGGCCACGGCAAACGCACCCGGCGTATACGGTGGCGGCCCAATCCTGCAACATGCAGGTCGCGGACTCAACGGCTGTATCGATGAACTTCGCATCTGGTCACGCAACAGAAGCGAGACCGAAATCATCAGCAACCGTGACGGCGTACTCACCGGACTGGAATCCACTCTCGTTGCATACTACCGCTTTGACGACAACACCAGTTACACCACCAATGGTCCTTCCGGCGTTGTCGGCACCAGCGCAAACAACGGCACAAACAGTATTGCGGGCATCACCCCATGGAATCGCGGACAAGTGCAGGATTTCGTGTTGGCCTACGGTGCAGACTGGATGACCGAATGGGCGCACGGCGCAACCATCCATGGCAATCTACAATTCAGCCCTGACAGCGCAGTACTTGGACCACCACAACTGCAAGTCTTCATAGAGCCACAAGAGGCTAACCTGGACGGCGCCCAGTGGTCATTCAATGGGGGCGCATCCTGGAATTCAAGCGGTCACCTCGAAACTCGCATTGATCCAGGGGCATACTCCATAAGCTTCCAGCGGCTTGATAATTGGCTAGAGCCATCTGTCACCAATGTACTGCTTGAGCGAGGTTCGGTAACCATTATCACTAATCGCTACGTTGCAACCGCATCACTACTGGTTACACTCAATAACAGCGCCGAAGTAACGGATGCCGCAACATGGACAGTCGATGGCGGCCTCACCTGGTACCGCCCGGGAGAACGTGTTGAAGAACTGACCCCAGGCGAACCCGGTCTGGACATTATCTTCTCTGATATATCCGCGATCATTCCCGGCTTTTCCGCTCCTGCTTCGATCCATGTGGTACTGAACGAAGGCGAAGACCGGATTGTGACAACGCAATACGCACCCATTCAGGGGAATGTACGGGTAACACTCGATCCCCTCGCGATTGCGGATCTAACGCGTTGGCGAATCTCCGGAAATACCAATTGGATCGAATCCGGAATGATTGTCTCAAATCTCTCATACGGAATCCATACCATTGAATACCTGGACGTTTCCGGCTACGAATCTCCCGTACAGGAACAGATTACCATTCTGGACGAATTCCTCATTGATCTTGACCGCACATACATTCGAATCCCTGAACCCACATCCCTGCTGGTCACAATAGAGCCACCGGACGCCATTACAGCCGGGGCACAATGGAGACTGGGCGGAGGGGCATGGCAAAACAGCGGCGAACCCGTTCTGACGGAAACAGGCTTCTACACCATCAATTACCGCGAAATTGAAGGGTTCTTCAGACCACAAGATGTCACCGTCGAAGTCGTAGATGAAGTACAGACACGAGTAGTGGGCACTTATGGACGTCTCGACTCTCTCGGAGGATACGGGTTTGAACCCGGACAGTTCCGGAGTCCGCGGGGGCTGCACGCAGCCAACGGAAAGCTCTACGTCACAGACAGCGGTAATCACCGCGTCCAAGTGCTGGACCTCTCCAACAATACATGGACCGTCTACGGCAATACTGAAGAAGGAATCCCTGTTGAAGGAACGGGCACAGGCGAATTCAGCCAGCCCTTCGGCCTGGCTGTCGGCATGAACGGAGATATCTGGGTCGCTGACTCCGGAAACTTCCGCATCCAGAAACGTTCGGCATCTACCGGCACATGGCAAATCTTTGGAACGCAGGGCTCCAATATCGGCGAACTCGATGTACCATATGACATTTCTCTGGATTCTACAGGCTCTGTTTACGTGGCAGACCATCATAATTCTCGTATTCAAAAGCTAGTCAATGAGAGCACATGGATCGATTTCATTCCAAATGGCCCTCCCACCCCATCCGTACGCTATCCACGCGGCATTGAGATCGATTCATCCAACCAGGTTTACGTCGCAGACTATGATGAAGCCCTCGGTGTCCACCGTGTAAGATTGTTTGATGCCAGCGGCATCTTGATTACCGATGTAGGCACAGCCGAGTCCGGTGGATTAAACATTCCTACAGGACTGGCATTTGGAACCAATGGAAATCTGTTCGTTGTCTCCAAGGGCAGCAACACTATCCATGAGGCAGATGTATCCAATCCGCTCAATACGACATGGGAAATAATCCTTCCTGCAGATATCCTGACAGGGCCTCACGATATTGCTGTTTCCGATAATGGCGACCTCTATATCGCCGATACCGAGAACCACCGCATTGTCCGACTGCCCGTGGATGATTCTGACGGAGACGGCGTCCCCAACCCTGTTGAGGATGTAGCCGGCACCAATCCGTTCGATGAGAAGAGCAGATTTGTCCTCAAGGCAGAGCAAACCATAACACCCAATGGCGCTCGCGTCATATCCTGGATGAGCAGCACAGGAAGGCTCTATTCCGTCGCCATATGCACCGATGCCAAGGTCTCGGAATGGACGATAATTCCAGAATTCTCCTCCATAGAAGGCACCGGCGAGGAAATGCGCTATACCAACAATGCTCCATTACAGAGCATGGAATTCTACCGCGTGGGTGTTGAAAAACCGGAATAAACGCGCCGAAGAGCGAATTGCGGAATTCAGATTGCGACGTGTTGCGAGGGGCGCTCGGCGATCACAGGATTGACCCTACCTTTTCGAGACACCGCAAGTTGAATGCTAGGGACGGCGGCATGGCCTACGAAGCCTTGCGCGAAGTCGGGTCCCTCGCCCAGCCTGCTCCCGACCAGCAGGAGGGCTGGCAGGCCGTCCGAGATTCTGTAGCGTTTTCTGGTCCCGGACCGCACCGGAAGCCTACGGCGCAAGCTTAATTGCACTCAATGCGAGAGCAGGGGTACGCTGTTCAGGAACCGCATACTCCGTACCAGACACCTCAACCGCACGCCCTACCAGAGCTTCCAGCCGATCTTCGGGTCCTAAAAGATAATAGGCCGTCACGCTCTGTCCGTTCGCATTACGACGAACCAATCGATATTTGCTATAACGCTTTAGAGGGAAAATCGGGGCACGCTTCACTCGCCCACTCATCGTAACTTCTCGCACCCGTATCGAGCCACGCGGAATGGCAACCATCTCCCCTTCCTCAACCTTACCAGCCCACTCAATGGGATCCGGTTTGGGATCAGCCCGTTCCGGCTTAGGCTGCGGTTTAAAGAGAGGACGTGCCCCCCTTCTGCGCACCGGAACCGGAGAGGGTTTTACGCCTTGCGTGGGTCGAATAGGTTGCAGCTTAGATGCCACCTTTGGTGATTCAGCTTGTCGAGCAGGGCTCGAGACCTGAGAAGGTATTGCGCTAACAACGACGGAAGACTGTTTCTGTTTAACCCCTGAGTCAGGGTCCGGCTTGGGCTCAGGCTTGGGCTGAGGCTCAGGTTGGGGCTTCTCAATCGCTACAGGAGAAACAATATCACTGCGTTTCAGCCAAAGCACAACACCTTCCGGTGGCAGAATCTTAACCCAATCGTCCTGTCGTCCGCGGATGGTGACACGATGCCCCTTTTTAATATCCCCTACTCCCTCATAATCAATGCCGGGGCCGGCACGAACGAGCATACGAGGCGCAATCACACGGTCATTACGAATCAAGTCCCCATAGACCCAAAGCGCTGCATTCTGAGGAGCAACAACACCAATCCAGCCTTGTTGTGTGTCATCCACAACCGTAACCTGCGTGCCACCACGGACATCCAGTACGGAAAATGCACGATCAGAGGGCGCGGCACGAAGATGTGCACCGCGAGAACCAACGATACGCTGGTCATTTTGGGAGAAACCTTCATCAACACTGCATAGCGCGATCAGGAATACTGCCACAAGGGCAACCCTGCTCGCTCCTGCTCGCATTGACATTTGATTATCCCCTTTAGAAATGACAGGACCCAGAGCAAAACCGAAAAAAAAGGTCACGCTGCACGATAAAAAAGGATTATTCTTCCGATTTTGTCTTCGGCAACCCCATTCCGCGATCACCCTCTTTCCATTTCCCATGATCACGCAAAATGTCAACGCGTTCAAAGCGCTTCAAGACATTCCGTTTTACCTTGATACGACTTGCCGATTTCAAACTTGGATGCTGAGACATAACACCTACTCCGGTCTTCTCAATTCAATTTGTTCTTTATCCCGTTAAAAGGACGGTTTAACCCACCCCGATGCAAATGAGCGTGTCTTTGTACCAGATTCCCACAGGAAGTCAATGCCGCTCTCAAGCAATAAAACAACAAAGTATGCAGGATTTATACAGCATGTCTTGCCATCGCACCTCCCGGAACTATAGTATCCAAAGAAGTTTATCCTTGCGAAATATGCCGAACACAGGGCAAGGATTTTCAAGCGTTTTAAAAACTGTTTTCCTGAAAGGAGAATGCTCTTGAACACACGATCACGACTAGCAGCAATACACCTTTTCTTGGTGATAAGTCTATTTGCATCGACCGTCTCAATACTGGCCGCAGGCAGCGATAAAGCGGTTGATGACTACAATTTTGCAGCCTGGCTCTACAACACAGGAAAGTACCAATTGGCCGTTGAGTCCTACGAGGAATTTCTCGAAAACCACCCGAAACATGAAAAAAAGGCCGATGTTCTTTTCGGACTCGCGCAATCTTTATTTCACCAGGATAAGTTCGCCGAGGCAGTGAGTCGATACGAAGCTCTACACAAGCAATACCCGGATTTTCCTCAGGGCGCTGAAGTCCTGTTTCAACTCGGACAGAGCCATGTAGCCCTCGAACACTTCAACGAAGCTGCATCTGCATTCGAATTAACACGTAAGAACTTCACATCACATTACCTTGCCGACTGGGCCACGGCACGCCAGGCCGCCTGCCTGGTGAGTTTGGAAAAAGCCGGCGATGCCGAAGCATTGCTCACAATCTTTGTCGATAAATATGCACCACGTGGAAAAAAGATTAACAAGGGAACCGCCACAAAAAAAATGTTCAAAGAAATGGCCGAAGCGGGAATTAAAGCGACGGAAACTTTCTTGAACCTGATCGAACGTAGCGTCTTTCTCCTGGGACTCTCACAGTTCAACCAGGAGAAATTTGAGCCCGCCACCGTACGATTCACGCAATTCCTGGAAACATTTGCGAGCAGCTCGCTCGCAGAGGAAGCCCGGTTTCGACTGGCTCAGTCACAATTTCGACAAGACAACTTCAAAGGTGCAGCACAAAATTATAAGAACGTCATGCAGGGCGGCGGGGAGTACGCAGCCGCAGCCGCATTTGAATTGGGACTTTCCCTGTACCGGGACAATGACCTAAATGCCGCCTCAGATGCCTTTGCCGACATGGTAAAACAATTTCCAAAAAACCCACGCGTAACAAAAGCCATGCTCTATTCCGGCACGTTCCGCTATGAATCCGGCGACTATAAAATGGCCATCGAACGCTTACTCCCTCTTGCCGATACCAAAACCCCTCCCGCTGATGAGGCCGCATATTGGATAGGCATGAGTTTTCTTAAGCAAAACAAAGCCGACGATGCCGCAAAGACTTTCCGCGAAGCTATCCAGGCCTACCCAAAATCCTCTCTGGCAGGAGACATGCAACTCGGTCTGGCGGACGCCTTGCTGGCTCAAAATGATTATAACGCAGCAGCAAAAGCTTTCACCGGATACGCAGACGCATTCAACAAGCAGGAACAAGCACCGCACGCTTTGTATTCCGCCTGTGTAGCACTACACCGAACAGACAACTATGCCGAATCAGATCGCCTCTGTAATCAGTTCATCAAACAGTACAGCGATCATACACTCCTTGCGCAGGCGATTTTTCTCGGCGCCGAAAATCGCTTCCTTTCCGAAAACTACGATGCTGCAGCAGAACGTTACGAATCCTACCTGAAACAAAAAAACGGAACAAAAGATCAACTTCCACGCGTACATTTCCGGCTGGCATGGATACATCGCTATGCAAAACGCAATACGGATGCACTCAAGGCTATCGATCGCATCAATCTTAAACAGGCCGACCCTGTCATCACTGCCGAATCACAATACCTCAAGGGCATTTGCCTGTTTGATCTGGAGCAGTATAAAGAAGCCGTGGCTGCGCTTAACGACTATCTCGACTCCCAGGATCACAACCACTTTGAGGATGACGCATTGTTCAAATCAGGCATGGCCCTGATCCAACTGGATGAACGCGGCAAGGCTGCTCGCCTTCTTAAACGCTTTCTCAAAAATTACGCAGACAGCGATCTGTCTGCGCATGCACGCTACCAATTGGCAGAGTGCTACTTCGACACCAAGGATTACAAGGCCGCTGCTGAAGCGTATCAAACCCTGACACAACGCGACACCACTGACGACCTGACCGCCTACGCCTGGTTTGGCCTCGGCTTGTCACAATACGAACAGAATAATTGGGACGCCGCAGCCCAGTCATTCGAAGCGGTCACAAAACAGTCCGACCAGCCAGACGTAATTCCGCAGGCATTTTATCGACGCGGCCGTGCATTAATGAAGGCATCCCAATGGGAAAAAGCTACCGAGGCATTTAACAACCTTCTGAAAAAACACAGCAAGCACGACTTAGCCCGCTCCGCCCAAGTCAACCTGGCCACGTGTCTACAGGAACAAAAATCATGGGAGAATGCCGCCCAAGCCTTTGATGCTGCCGTGAGAAAATTTCCCGCCGCAGACGACCAACCCAGACTCTATTACGAACAAGCCTGGTCGTGGCGTGAAGCCGGCAACGCCGAAAAAAGTCTGGCAGCATTTCAAGTGCTATCGGATAAATTCCCGAATGATGCCTTGGCTGCCGATGCATATTTTCATCTGGCTGAAGCCAAATACCAACGCGCCGACAGTGGGAAAGATGCCCATGCACTGCTCACCGAAGCACGAGCGCTATACGCCAAGGTTCTCACTGGCACAGAAAATAGCCGCCTCAAAGACAAAGCGTTATACCGAATAGGTTGGTGCGGATGGACAACGGAAGACCATGCCGGCGCAGCCAAAGCCTTCGATAGACTCATTACGGAATGCCCCAAGAGCGAACTGCTAGCCGACGCATTGTTTCAATCAGGACTGTGCCACGCCAAACTTAACGACCTGAAAACAGCCGCCAAGCGCCTGGAGCGTTTGACCGGGGATTCGGCCTTTGCTTCGTTCGAGTACCTGCCTGATGCGCTATTAGCCAGAGGAGACCATCTACTGGCATTGAACGAACAAGAGAAAGCCATTAAAGCCATCCATGCACTCCTTGCCGCCTATCCGAACCACGCAGTGGCAGCCAAGGCCTACTTGATAAAGGGAAAGGCCCAGTACGGTCTTAAACGTTATGACGATGCCGTTGAAACTCTGACAGAATGCACCCGCAATAGTCGCTCCGAAGCCGCCGCAGAAGCGCAATTCTATGTGGGACAAGCTCATCAGATTCGCGAGGATTACAAGCATGCGGTCGTAGCCTATCTTCGCGTGCAGGCACTCTACATGCATGCACCTGAATGGGTTGCCGCATCCATGTTTGAATGCGGAAAATGCTACCAGGCTCAAGGCCAGGAGCAGGAAGCAAAAGACACCTTCACGGCGCTTATGCGTGACCACAAAGGCACGCAATGGGCAGAACTGGCAGCGGATCGAATCAAATAACACCGCAACACATCACACATGCAGGGAGCATTTATGATCAAGCGTATCACACTTCTGACCTTTCTCTTCCTCGTCACTTGTAGCGCGATTCTTTCACAAAACGTCACGCCAACAACTGAGCCCGAGACGGAAGATCCCGGCGCTACCCTTTTCATGACCGAAGATACAGGCGGTGCACCCACTTTTTCGGAGCTGCTTCGTAAGGGTGGAGGATTGATGTACCCCTTGTACATCGCCAGCTTCATCATGGTGGCTTTTGGCATTGAACGCACCGTCAGCTTGCAAAGAAGAAAAATCCTCCCGCCCGATGTGGTCACTCGCATTCGCAGCGTCACAAACAGAACACACGGCTCCCTTGATGTCAAAAAACTGCTGAATGATATCCGATCCGAGGACAGCCCTATCGTACGCGTAGTTCGAGCCGGGTTACGCAAGGCATACCGGCCCACCATGGAAATTGAAAAGGCCATTGAAGATGCGGGTGCCAAAGAAGCCGCAACCATGCGCAGAAATTGCCGTGCATTATCTGTTGTAGCCAGCGTGGCACCACTACTCGGGCTACTGGGCACCGTTCTCGGCATGATCAATGCTTTCATGACAGTGGCATCCAAACAGGAAGCGCTTGGCAAGACCGAGCTCCTTGCCGCAGGCATTTATCAGGCTCTGGTCACCACGGCCGTTGGCCTCGCAATCGCAATTCCATCGCTCATTCTCTATTACCTGTTCGTGGACAAAATCGAACGTCTGGTCAACGAGATGGATGACATCACCATTGAGCTTGTCGAGCGAATGACAGCCTCTGAATCCGCTCCCGAGGAGGTCTGACCGTGCCCATAAAACTACCGGAAGAAGAGCACATTGAACTCAACCTGACACCGGTCATCGACATAGTGTTTCTGCTGCTTATTTTCTTCCTCGTTGCCACTAAATTTGCAGACATTGAGCGCGACGTGCGCGTAAAGCCACCATCCAGCCAACACGCCCGTCCTGTCACGGCCATTCCCGAAGAACTGGTCATTAACATTGCCGATAATGGCAGCCTGCTGATCGCTGGACGCGAACGCACAATCGACGAAGTGGACCACATGCTTAAAGCAGCCATTAAGGCCAACCCAAACCAGACTGTCGTCATACGTGGCGACAAGAACACGGTCCTCCACCACGCCGTTAACGTTCTTGATCTTTGCGAGAAACATCATGTCGAACGGACTTATCTCACCACACGACACGCAGGATCTTAAGGATCAAGCGAGGAAAACGGTCATTCGTAACCGTTTCTATCGAGCACTTGCCCTTCTGCTTCCTGCGCTGACAGTAGCGTCAACGCTACTGCTGTACGACCATGGCCCGCCATTTTGGAAACTGTACCTGCTATACTCTCTCGAGTTCCTGCAACAACCACTCGTTTCCCTCTTTCTGCTGCTGGCAATCACCACGCTGATCGTGGCCATTCTCCGACATTACCGGCACAAACCGGAACTATTGGCATCCTGTTTTTTACTCAGCGCATTAATGCATCTTTTGACCGTTACCTTCTTCAGTGTCTGGATCATCAAGTCACGCGATGTCACAGTGGTGCATCAGGAAAGCCGACACGAAGTCGATGCCGGTGTCCCCTCTTTTCAGGAAACATCTATGGGCGAAACCCTCCGCCAACGACGAACCGATGTTTCCCCGGAAGACTCACGCACCTTTAAACCCCGCAACCAGAAAGAAACAGCCGAAAAGCTTACCCAACCCGACAAGGCCGAGCCCACAATACCTCAGATGGAGAAAGTCTCAGCCAATCGAACAAACATCAAAACGGCACCACCGAATAAGCAGCCAAGCCCGGTAAAAGAAGAGCTGGCACCCACACGGCCCACCCAACCCGCTACCGACACCACGAAAATGGCTACCGCACGGACAGCGGAACAGCCGCAAAATCAAGAACCAACAGACCACAGATCTAATCGCAAACTGGAATCCACTCCCGTAACAAAACCGTTCTCACCCCAGGACGAACAGGTGGCAAAACCCGAACCTGCAGCCCCCCAATCGCGCCAGACGTCACAGAGCCGATCCCAGCCGAAAATGGTTAAGACACCCGCCCCTGAGCAACAGATCGAAACGCAGCTTCAAAAAATGCAACATACACAGACTACAGATGCACTCAAACTGGAAATGGCGCGTCAAGAATCGCGCCAAACTCCTGAGCCACAGCCACGTCGCCCCGAGCAACGCCGCGCGGTGGACGTCTCCCGTGCATCACCTCAACAGCCAATACAAACTGACACCGCAAGGCCACGAAGCGTGCCCACCCCTCAACAGCAACACCCACCCACCCTCAAGTTAGTGAAGAGAGCGCCACAGAGTAATCCGAATACACCTGAGCCCAGCGAATCACGCCCCATGAAAACATCAAAAAAACCGCTCACCGTACAGGAACTCCTGCAATTGTCGAAAAGCATGCCCGCTCTATCCACCAAGACACCAGAGAACCAACAAACACGTTCCGCTAAAACCGCAGCAAGACCAGTCAACACTGCACGCCAAACCACGGCCGACACTGCACAGAGCTCCATGCCCGAAAGACCACAGGCAGCTACACCACAAAATGTTGCGAGGTCAGTTGCCCAATCTACATCACAACTCCCCAACAACACCAGTGCACGCCCCACGCTTTCCGAACGCATTGATACGCGAAGCCCCGTCGCCCCTCGAACAGAACCCGCGCTAAAACTGCGCCGCATGATCGCCGTCCTGCAAGCCGATCAACAATCAAAGACCTCCTCGCGCTCCTCTACTTCACGCGAACAACCTTCCATGAAAATCGCCAGAAGTACAACGGGGCGTGCCGATAGCCGTCAAGCACCTTCCCGACCAATAGCAACTCCCTCAAAGAACACACCATCACCAGCACGCGATTCTACTTTGCGAACAAATAAATCACTGGCCTCCACAACTCAGGCCAGACAAACTCCAATCGCGCCCTCCTCAGACGCCTTGGAACGGGTACATAACACGAGCACTCCCGTCGAAACCGTTATCAACATCAGTGGCCGACTGCTCGTCATTGAGCACGCACAGCAACAACAAAGTCAGGCTACCGCGTACCATGCACGTGAGATAAACGAACCATCCCGTGCAACCGCAGCACGTGGGTCCACCAAGGCCACCCCGCACAATATGCCCACGCCTGCGGCTTCCCTGTCGGCGGATACTTCCGTTGCATCGACCATCTCCTCGCCATCCACACCATTCGCAAGGCCTCAGCATCGGACCACCGGCACACTAAACCAAGGAATGGCAAAATCATCCCTCCCACGAAAAACGACGGCAACCACGAGTCCCTCCCTCTCTCTGCGCACTGCCGCATCAACGCTTGCCAACAATCAACCTGTCACAGAGGAATCCAGCACGTCATCACCCTCCGCGCGATCTGTCACCACTGCACGTACCGGTGAACGCATGAACATCGAAGCCCCTCATCCTCTTGCGCGAGCTCCGCAATTTACGGCCGTGCCTACAGACAATGCATCCACTCGTGCTTCATTCTCCCCTGCTCACGACACGGTCACACCACGTTCCGACGCCTCACCTCTGTCGGTAGCCGAAGCGCTTACCGCAACAGAGAAAGCACTTGCCGAACAAGGTGCAGCACTCGCCGTAGCGCAACACTCGAACCTGATACGCACCGAAACGCCTGAAACGACCCACACCACACGCGGCCAACCTCGCAGTTCTCTCGCACAAAGTCGCCAACCCACGGATTCTCAAAGCGATAGCGAAAACGCATCCCTACCTGCCAACACGATACCTGCGAACACCTCAGAGCAGAGAACGTCAACACGCATTGCAAAATCTACCGGCCTGAAACTATTTGGATACCAACCCTCTAATCGCACCGAAGTGGCACCGACTCTTCTGGCTACTCGCGCGACTGGAACGCGTACCGAAACCATTGCCCTGGCTGGAACACTTGCATCCATTAACACATCACAAACAGGAACCATCTCTCGAACTCAACAGGGAGTGACGCAGAAACAAATAAATGCACCTGATCGAGCCAAGGGGAGACCGGAATTCGACACACCCGAAGGGCGACCGTCTCCGCAAGGACTCGCGCATGCCAACCCTGACAGTCGCGAGTCCCGATCTAACGTCGCAGCAGATCCGAGAGCAGCCAAACTCACCGGAGCAAACAACGCGCGTGCCATCGCCAAACCCGCACTATCGATTCAGGCAACCGCAACAGGATTGGCAGCATCCTCAGCCTCACCAGTCAGACTTTCCACACGTGCAACACTTGTTCATATTGACGCCGGTACAGCAGACGACACTGCGACACCATCCACTGCGCACCCTCGACACATCACAGGGGTTCAGCGATCACAGGGCCGCACGGCAGAAGCGTCAGTATCCAGGCCCACCACGGCATCGCCAATCAGAGGCGGTCGCACGACTGCAACCTCCTCCATGGCGAGGACCGCACTGTCAACACCACGAAGCACTCGAACGGCAACCGTTATGCAGGAGACTCAAATCAATCATGCGGCAACCAGCGGTAACCATGCCCGCCTTGAACCCGTGAACGTCGCTACACCTGCCCGACTCGCAGAACAAGTGCGTGAGACCGCATCCGCATCCCCAGCCAATCCGATTCCTGCACAAATTCAAACCGCAAGGCAGAGAGAACAACTCACCGATGACACCTCCCTGTCAGGCTACGCGCCTCCTCCACCACGCGCCTATTTCCGCAGTTCTGCACGTCCAGGGGCAGCTATGGGCTCACTCTCTCCTGCATCTCAAGCTTCATCTTCGTCGCGACGAAACCAGGTAGACACCACCACAGTGGGCAGCACAGCCTCTTCGCATCGCGCACGCACTTTCGCCCTCCCCGTATCAGCCACAACGGGACAACACTCAACCAGAGAAGCGCTTCCGCGCTCAACCGGAAGACTCGCCCCATCCGATAGCATGACCATTGCTCGCGCCGGAGGCACTGCCGCACAAACAATGAAGCACACAACCACGCCAAGAAATATCGGCATTCCCGCAACACGCCTTTCCACGACACCTTCGGCCAGCCGATTGACCCCCGGTGCCACCACCTCGCACGCGTCATCCTCGCGTGCTCCGGGACACATTGAGGATACACTTACCCCCACAACGCCTGCTCGAAAGCTGATGATTGCAGAAATTGCGGCCATGCGTGAATCCTCATCACGCAAAGCAATCTATCAGCTCCGCACACCGGCCAAGCGAAAACAATACATCAACGAACTGGGCGGATCGGAAGCCACCGAAAACGCCGTGGAACAGGCCTTGGACTGGCTTGCAAAAATGCAGAGCCCCGATGGTCACTGGGACATCGACACCTTCGAGGGAGTCGAAGACTGCGGAGGCGCAGGCGACCAACTCAATGCAGACACTGGTCTAACCGGGTTAACACTTCTTGCATTCCTCGGTGCCGGATACACGCACACCCAGGGCAAACACCAGGATGCGGTCCGGAAAGGACTTGAATGGCTGATCAACGGCATGACCCCCGAAGGCGACTTGCGTCGTGGCGGCCAGATGTACGACCAGGCCATGGCCACTGCTGCGCTATGCGAATCCCTCTCCATTACCGGTGCAGACCACCTGCGTAAGCCGGCGCATCAGGCGGCCACATTCATCGCCAAAGCACAGAACCCTGAAGCGGCATGGCGCTATAATCCGAAAGAAGACAACGATACATCCGTAACCGGCTGGCAAATCCTTGCACTCAAAAGCGCAGAAGTATCTGGAATGAACGTGCACCCTCAACACTATCAATGGGCGGAGAAATGGCTGAGCAAAGTACGCAAGGGCCAGGCAGGAGGCCTGTATTCCTACCTGGCTGGACACGCCGTCACGCCGGTGATGACTGCGGAGGGATGGTTCTGCCAGCTCTTCATGGGCGAGCAAAACCGCACACGAGGCCAGGATGAATCCATCACCTATATCATGGAGCATCTGCCGGTGTGGGAACCAGATATTCCTGGCGCGATTCATTTTTATTACTGGTATTACGCCACCCTATCCCTGCATCTCTCCGGCGCAAAAGAATTTGACCTGTGGAATGACGCCCTAACCACGGCGTTGCTGCGGGGACGTACCACCGAAGGGCCGGCCGCCGGAAGCTGGGATCCAATTTCCCACCTTGGAAAACGCGGCGGACGCGTCTATACCACCGCCATGGCTACCCTCTGCCTGGAAGTCTACTACCGCTACCTGCCATTCTACAAGCTGAGGTAACCACCTGCACCATACCGTAGCCCTGCTGTAGTGTCGGCTCTACCTGCCAGCCCTCACGAAGGGAGCAGGCGGGTGAGCCGATCCATGCCCTTCACAGGGCGTGCCGAGGCGCAGCCGAGGAATACATCAAATGCTCTCAGCGCTTCACTCCCTGCACCGCCGTCGCAAGGCCCTCCAGGACTTGGACCGTATCCTCCCAGCCAATACAGGCATCCGTGATGCTTTGGCCATAGGTTAACGGCGTTCCCGGAACCGCATCCTGGCGCCCCGCTTTCAGATTGCTCTCCAGCATAACCCCAAAAACAGGACAGTC